>JAQTNF010000001.1 GCA_028713995.1 Deltaproteobacteria bacterium
ATCGCGGCGCGGGTCGACCGCGTCGTCCCGTTCTACGTCGGCCTTTTGAACCGCTCGTTCCGGCACAGGAACAAGGTGCTCTTCGGCGGCGCGGCCATCTTCGCGCTCAGCATCGTGGCCAGCGCGCTGTGGCTGAACGTGGACTTCATGGCGCCAAGCGACGTGGGCGAGATCAACCTGGCGGTCAAGGTGCAGCCCGGCACCACGATCAAGGATTTCGACACGCTCGCGCGCCGCGCGGAGAAGGAGATCTCCGCCGAGGTGCCGGAGGCTGTGGCGGTCGAGGTGCAGTTCGGGGAGACCGAGGGCTTCGGCGCGTTCTTCGGCGGGCAGTCGGCGACCGCGGGCAGCATTTTCATCAAGCTGCCGCCCATCAAGCAGCGCGCCCGCCGCCAGTCCGAGATCGAAACCGCCGTGCTGCGGCGGCTCGCGAGCATCCCGGGAATCACGGCCTCGGTGCGGCAGGAGATGTCGTTCTCGTCGGGCACGGGCGACATCGAGATCAAGGTGGTGGAGGACGACCTCGACAAGCTGCGCGAGGAGGCGGAGGACCTGGTGCGGCGCATCGAGAAGCTCGACGGCGTGCGCGGCGTCGAGTTCTCCATGGAGCTCGGCCGCCCGCAGCTCGGCGTGCGGCTCGATCGCGAGCAGCAGAAGGCGCTCGGCCTCATGCCCGCCGAGGTCGTGGGCTCCATCTCGTCCTATTACCAGGGCAACAAGGCAGGCGTCTTCCGCGAAAAGGGCGACGAGTACGACATCCTGGTGCGCGCGCCCAAGGAGCGGCGCGAGGACGCGCGCCTGCTCGGCGAGGTGCCCCTCGTCACCCCGGCCGGCAAGATCGTGCCGCTGCGCGCCGTGGCAACGGTCAGCGAAGATGTGGGCCCGGTCACCATCGAGCGCTACAACCAGCGCCGCGTCGGCGTGGTCTCGGTCTACAAGAAGCCCGGCACGCCGCTCGGCCCGCTCTCGGACGAGGTGAAGAAGATCACGGCGGGCAGGACCGACATCGACATCGGCGGAGCGGCCTCGGACATGGAGGAGTCGTTCCTCTACCTTATTATCGCCCTTGCGGTGTCGATCTTCCTCGTCTACGGCGTGATGGCCGCCCTGTTCGAGTCGCTGCTCGAGCCGTTCGTCATCCTCTTCTCGATCCCGGTGATGTGGATCGGCGTGGCGGCCATGCTGATCCTGACGCGCACGACCCTGCAGATCACGGCCCTCATTGGCCTCATCATCCTGGTCGGCATCGTGGTCAACAACGCCATCGTGCTCGTCGACTACCTGAAGCGGCTGCGCGAGCGCGGCATGCCGCTCGTGGAGGCGGCGCTCGAGGCCGGACGGGCTCGGCTCAGGCCCGTGCTGATGACCGCCTGCACCACCACCCTGGCCATGGTCCCGCTGGCGCTCCAACTAGGCGAGGGCTCCGAGACCTGGTCGCCCATGGCGCGCACCGTGATCGGCGGGCTGGCCGCGTCGACGATCCTGACCCTGTTCATCGTCCCCATCGTCTACGTCATGATCGCGGGCTTCCTCGATCGCCTGCGTGCGCGGCGGCGGCCGCCAGCCGATCGATAACACCCCGGCATGGCTCAGCCGAACTTGGAGGACACGGACAGGAACGTGAGCTTGTTGTCGGTCTCGCGCAGCCGCGAGGACAGCGTGCGCACGAACGCCCACAGGATGTCGTAGGCCACGATCTTGTCCACGAAGAGCAGGTCGTCGAGGTCACGCTTGTTGAGCGTGAGCAGCTTGGCGCTCTCGTGGGCGAGCGCGTCGGCCGAGCGCGGGCGGCCGTCGATGAGCGCCATCTCGCCGAAGTAGTCGCCCGGCTCCAGGATCGCGAGCGCCTCCTCGCCCATGCCGGGAAGCTGTCTGCTGATGCGGATGCGGCCCTCGAGGATGAGGTAGAAGCGGTCGCCCGGATCGCCCTCGCGGAAGACGTGCTTGCCGCGCGCCACGGCCTCGAGCCCGGTGAACGCCGCGAGCCGCGTGAGGTGCGACTCCGGCAGGCTGTTGAAGAGCTTGGTGGCGGCGAGCGCCCTCCTGGCTTCCTCGATCATGGCTTTCCCTGCCGTTCCTCGTCGAGGAACCTGGCCGCGTCGATGGCGGCCATGCACCCGGTGCCGGCCGCGGTGATCGCCTGCCTGTAGACCGTGTCGCGCACGTCGCCCGCGGCGAACACGCCCGGCACGCTCGTGTGGGTGCCGCCCGGCCGCGTCACGATGTAGCCCTGGGGATCGAGCTCGAGCTGGCCGGCCACGAGCGCGGTGCTCGGGACGTGCCCGATGGCCACGAACACGCCGTCGAAGGCCAGCTCCTCGGTGCGCCCGTCGCGCGGATCCTTGAGCCGCACGCCTTTGACGCCCGTCGCGTCGCCCAGGATCTCGTCGACCACGCGGTGCCAGGCCACCTTGATCCTGGGATGGCGAAGGACCCGGTCCGCGGCGACCTTCGCCGCCCGCAGCTCTCCGCGCCGGTGCACCAGGATCACCTCGGACGCGAGGCCGGCCAGGTAGACGGCGTCCTCGCAGGCCGTGTCCCCGCCGCCCACGACCGCGACCTTCTTGCCGCGGAAGAAGAACCCGTCGCAGGTGGCGCAGGCCGAGACCCCCATGCCGCGGAAACGATCCTCGGAGGGCAGGTCGAGCCACCTGGCCTGCGCGCCCGTGGCCAGGATAAGCGCGCGCGCGAGCACCTCGTTCGGGCCAACCTGCATGCGGAACGGGCGGCGGGACAGGTCGACGCGGTCCACGGTCTCGCTCACGATCTTTGCGCCCACGCGCTCGGCCTGGGCGCGCATGCGGGCCATCAGATCCGAGCCGGAAAGCGGCTGCTCGAAGCCCGGGAAGTTCTCCACCTCGGTCGTGATCGTGAGCTGCCCGCCGGGCACGACCCCCTCGAACAGGAGCGGCTCATGGCCCGCGCGCGAAGCGTAGATCGCGGCGGTCAGCCCCGCCGGACCCGACCCGATGATGACGATGTTCCCCGGTTCGCTTGCGCCCATGTTTCGCCCTCTTCGCGTCCGCTGCCCGATTCAAGGCGCATGCTAGCATCCGGCGCCGCGCGGTTCAACCGGAGGCCGGCCAACCGGCAGGACCTGCGGATCAACCGAGTATGCGAGCCGCGCGGCGGCGGAAGCGGCCCCACAGCCACACGCACACGCCCGTGAACGCGACGGCGATGATCTGGCTCGAGGAGAGGCCGAAGAACTCGCCGCGCTCGTCGCGCCGCAGGAACTCCACGAGGAACCTCACCGCGGCGTACCCGATCATGGCCACGCAGAAGACCTCGCCGTCGAAGCGCTTGCGCGGACGCAGCACGAAGTAGGCGAACGCGGCCACGGCCAGGCTCCCGAGCGCCTCGTAAAGCTGGGTGGGGTGCACGGGCAGGGAGTGCAGGCGGTAAGACGCGAGCAATCCCTCCTCCCACTGGGAGCGCGACGCGGCCGAGCGGCCCGGGAACACGACCCCGATTGCGCAGTCGGTGCGCGCGCCGAAGCAGCACGAGGCCAAAAAGCACCCCATGCGGCCCCACGCCAGGCCGAAGGTGATCGTCCAACCGGCCATGTCCACGACCTTGCCCGCCGGCCACCTGTGCCTGCGGATGAAGTGGATCGAGTAGAGCGCCGCGGCGATGAGCCCGCCGTAGAAGGCGAAGCCGCCCGCGGTCACGTCGGCGAAGGCCAGGCAGTTCCGCTGCACCGGGTGGCACAGGCCGCGCGCCGCGTCCCACGCGCCCTTGAGCGCCGCGCAGTCGCCGCGGTCGACCTTCCAGTCGACCTTCGCGGGATCGATGCACACATGCACGTAGTCCCAGAAGTGGCCGTCCACGAGCACGTGCATGATGCGCGAGCCCACCACGCCGAGCAGCGCCATGATGATGACGAAGTCCACGAACAGCCTGGGATCGAGGCCGTGGCCCTTGGCCCAGCGCCGTCCGAGGATCGTGACGATGATGAACCCGAAGGTGAGCAGGCCGAAGTAGGACGGCAGCGCCAGGTTGCCGAGGCCCGCCACGCCGCTCGGGATGCTGATGAGCTCCGGATTCATGGCCCCTAGTAGCGCGGCCCCCTGGTCTCGATGAGGAGACCGTCGCGCTCGGCCAGGGTCTCGAGGAGCGTCAGCTCCTTGCGCACGACCTTCTGGTGGAAACGATACTTGTCCATGACGCCTTCGGCCGCGTAGTGGAACGACCGCTCGATGTTCTCGAGCACGAGCAGGAAGTGCGGGTGCAGGGCCGCGTACTGCGCGGGCGGCGTCATGCGCTCGGCTTCTCTCGCGTTCAGCTCGGCCATGTTGCACGCGTAGGTCGCGAGTTGCCGGTCGCCGAGGTGGCCGTGCACGAACTCATCGGCGCGCACCGCCCAGTCGAGCATGAGCTGAAAGCGGCTCTCGTACTCGTTCTTGGTCTCGGCCGAGGCCGGCGCGAGCCGCAAAACCGCGACGGCCGCGAGCGCCAGGAACGTCAAACGTCGCATTGCATCTCCTTGATTCGAGCGCGGATCAGGTGACGGGCACGGTCGGGCACCCGAACGTGGCCTTCACCGTCTTCACTTCGCCGCCCTTCAGCTTGTCGCAGGCCTGGTCGCAGAACTCGACGCGCGTATGTGTGTCGTCGGTCCACGTCCAGCCCGTGCCCTTGACGCACCCTTCGTCGTACCCGACCACCTCCCCGTCGAAATAGAAATTCACGTTGTTGGGATCCGCCGTCGCGTCCGGCGCCTTGATATCGTAGGTGCAGGTCACCACGGCATTGGCGATGGACGAGATGGCGTCCTGGAGGGTCTGCTGGTCCTGCGCGTCGACCCATTCCTGGCCGGTTCCGCCCGCCTGGGCGATGGCCTGGAGCTGGTCCGGTGACGCGCCCGAGCCGAAGCCGATGACGTATGTCTTGATGCCCTGGCCGAGGAGCTCCGTCGTGAGCTCGCCGAGCTGCTCGGGCGTCTCGTCCGCGTGACCTCCGCAGGCGATGCCGCAGTTGCCGGCGCCGTCGGACACGAGCAGGAGGTACTTGAGGGCGTCCGGGCCCGTGAAATTCGGCGCGTAGCCGGGATCGGTGAACTGGTTCATGGCGCAGTAGAGCGGGGTATGGCCCGAAGGCGTGAGCGTGTTGATGCGGGTCTTGATGTTGGTCGTGTTGCCCGCGGCGCAGTCCACGATGACGGGCGCAGACACGCCGCAGTTGTCGTCATTCGGAAACCGGTCGAAACCGAAATTGATCTGGTCTCCCCACGTATCGAGTATGGAATTCAGGGCTCCCTGGGCCTGGGACCACTTCGACGGGTTCTCCTCGGACATGGATCTCGACAGGTCCTGGAGAATCATGAGCCGGACGGGCACGAACTGGATGTCGAAATTGTCCTCGCCGCAGACCTCGCTGTCATTCGTGTCGGTGTCCGTGTCGGTATCCGTGTCGGTGTCGCCGTCCGCGTCCGAGTCGCCGTCCGCGTCCGAGTCGCCGTCCGCGTCGTTGTCCGCGCCACCGTCCGAGGAATCGGTGTCTGTCCCGTTCCCGCTGTCGGCGCTGTTCGCGGACCCGCCCCCCTCACACCCGACCACAGACCAGAAGAACATCGTGAGGACCATGCCGGTAAGCAAAATAAAAGCTCGGATCATGACGGTTCCCTCCCTTTCCGCGCGGACGAGCTGCGTTCCGGCCCCATCCCGCACAATGGCTAAGTGTACCAAGGAATCCGGACAAGGGCAGCACTCGTTTTCCGCGCCGTCTTCAGCCTGGCGCCCGACCGCCGGACGTCGCCGTGACCGAGCGCGCCGCGAGCGCGCGGGCGGCCGCGTCCTTCTCGGCCTCCTTCTTGCTGCGCCCCCGGCCGCGCGCCAGCACCTCGCCGCCGGCCACGATCTCGACCTCGAACACCTTGTCGTGATCCGGTCCCTCCTCGCTCACGACCCGGTACATGGGGCCCCTGCCGGCGCCAGCCTGCAGCACCTCCTGGAGCGAGGTCTTGGCGTCGCCCGGCAGATCACCCTCGACCACCGGGTCGAGCGCGGGCCCGAGCCAGGCGAGCGCCACGCGGCGCGCCGCCTCGTAGCCGGCGTCCAGGTACACCGCGCCCAGCACGGCTTCCACGGCGTCGGACAGGATGGACGATCTGTCCCTCCCGCTCGTCTTCTCCTCGCCCTTGCCCAGCCTGAGCGCCGCGCCCAGATTGACCCGCCGCGCCATGTCGGCCAGGCCCGCCTCGTTGACGAGGGCCGCGCGCCGCCGCGTCAGCTCGCCCTCGGACGCGCCGGGGCAGCGCTCCATGAGCGCCTCGGCCACGATGAGATCGAGCACCGCGTCCCCCAGGAACTCGAGCCGCTCGTTGTGTGCGCTCCGGTCCGGGTGCTCGTTGACGAAGGAGCGGTGCGTGAGGGCCTCGGCAAGGAGCCGCACGTCCGCGAAGGTGTGACCGAGGCGCCCGAAGAGCGCAGCCGGATTCCAGGTTTCGTCGGATTGGGACAAGGGATCTCACGCCTCCTGCCCCTGCCGCGGGGCGCAAGCGCACTATACCACCTCGGGCCGCAAGGGCCGATCCCCGTTTACATCCGGCCGCTTCTCCTCTACTTAAAGGCGTGAGCGAGACCATGGGATCCCCGAGCAAGACCGCCAGGCCGCAGGGCCGGACCCTCCTCACCGTGGCGGCCGCCCTGTGCATGGCTGGCCTCGGGATCTCGGCGGAGCTCACGCGCATCCACGTGCTGACGCACACCGACCCCACGTTCCACTCCCTGTGCGCGGTGAGCGAGGAGGTCAACTGCGAGACCGTGGCCCAGTCCCCGTACTCGGTGGTTCTTGGGCTGCCGATCTCGGTGTGGGGCCTCCTGGCATACGCGGCCATGGGCTTCCTAGCCGTTTCGAGCCTCTTCGAGCGACGGCCGCACTCTTTGTGGCCGCGCGGGCTCCTTGCCGCGCTGTTCGCGCTCGCGCTCCTCGCCTCGCTCGTGCTCGGCACCCTCTCGTTCACGCGCATCGACTCAATGTGCCTGTTCTGCATGGGGAGCTACGCGGTGAACCTGGCGCTCTTCGCCCTCGGCGCGATCCTCGTGCGCCGAAGCGGGACGGGGCTGCTTTCTCTCCTCGCGGCGGATCTCAAGGCCATGGCCGCGCGGCCGGTGCTCGCGGGAGCGTTCGGGTTATCGGCCGCGGCGGTGGTGGTCGCGCTCGAATTGGCGGTGCCGGCCTACTGGACGCATCCGGCCTGGCAGGACCTTCCCGCGCTGCCGGACGGCGTCGACGACAATGGCCACCACTGGATCGGCGCGAGGAGCCCCAAGGTCACGGTGGTCGAGTTCAGCGACTACGAGTGCCCGCACTGCCGCAGGGCGCACAAGGCGATGCGCTTTCTGGCCGCGAGCCGCCCGGACGACGTGCGCCTCGTGCACCGCCACTTCCCGCTCGACCTGGCCTGCAACCCGCAGGTCAAGCGCAAGTTCCACGAGCGGGCCTGCGAGTTCGCGCGCGCGGCGGAGTGCGCGGCCGAGCAGGACCGGTTCTGGGCCATGAACGATGCGCTCTTCTCGCTGCAGGAGAGCGCCAAGGCCGAGGACCTCGACCCGGAGCTCATCGCGGTCCAGCTCGGGCTCGACCGCTCGGCGTTCGTCGACTGCATGGCCGGGACCAAGGCGCGGGCGCGCGTCGAGGCGGACATCGCCGAGGCGATGAAGCGCGGGGTCGAAGGCACGCCCACGTACTTCGTCGGCAACCATGAGTACCCTGGTGGCGTCCCCACGTCCGTCATCGAGGACGCCATCAAACATCCTCCCCGGAAGTAGGCCGGGCGAAACAGGCGGCTTGCTGCTCCATCGGCCTGCCTCTGCCGCATGTTTATCAGAGGAAGACCTGGCCGTCGTTGACCGCGCCGAAGCTCGAAGGCGCAGGTCCGCTCCAGGAGAAGTCCACGGCTGCACGGCCCCCCGTCCCGACCCTCTGCAACGACGACCCGACCAGCGTGTCGTCGCTCTCGGTCACGAGCATGTCCGTGCTCGTCCAGCCCGCGGCCGGGCCGTTTAGTGCCGTGAACGCGCCGCCGTAGCTCAGGAGCTCCACGACCGTACCCGCCGGATCCACGAGCGCGAGCCCGTCCGGATCGCCGTTCTGGATGCCGGGCTTGTAGAAAACCGCCGCTCCCATGGCGCCCGCGGAGCCGGGGATCACGCCCGACAGGGCCACGGTGGCGTAGGTGCGGCCCTTGAGGCCGTCGTAGAGCGCCACGGACCAGCCCATGAGATCCACGCCCGAAGGTCCCGCGATCTCCACGGCCTCGCCCATGTCCGCACCCGCGTTGGCATAGTGCAGCTCGTTGATGAAGACGCCCGGTTCCTGCGGCCCGGCGTCCAATCCGGCGTCGGACGTGTCGGACCCGTCTGACGTGTCGGACCCGCTATCCTGCCCGCACGGCGGGTTGGGCAGGCCCGGAGTGCCCAGGATGCTCCCGTCGCAGCACGGGCTCGCGGCCGGGCACCAGACGCCCGCGTCGTCCCGGGAAGCGGCCACGCCCAGCACGGCGAGGGCCGCGCCGTAGGCGACACGATCGATCTCGACACCGCCGCACGAGAGCACGATCTCGTCCACGTCGTTCGGGAGCGTGAAGCTCTTGTACTCGTAGTCCACGGTCACGCCGTGAATCGAGGCCAGATCCGCGCTGCGCCCGAGCACGAGACGTCCGCCTGGAGCGACCACGAGCGGCCCTTCGATCACGTGGCGATCGCCGCCGTCGTCCATGAGCGCGCAGCCGCCGAGATCGAGCGACCTTTCCGTGGCGTTCTCGAGCTCCACCCATTCCCCGCGATCCACGCCTGTCTGGGAGCGCGCCATGAACTCCGTCACGAGCACCTCTCCCGCGGTTCCGGGGGATCCCACGGTCCCGCCGTCGCCGGTGCCGGAGTCGCAGTCGCCGTCCGCGTCACCATCCGCATCCGTGTCGCCGTCGGTGCCGGTGTCAGCGTCCGTGTCGTTGTCCGTGTCCGCATCCGAGTCGCTGTCCGCGTCACTGTCAGAGTCAGCGTCAGCGTCCGCGTCGGTGTCCGTGTCCGCGTCGCCGTCCGCACCCTCCCCGGCGTCGGGAAGGGGTTCGAGGTCCGCGTCGAACGGCGAGCCGTCGCAGCCCACGGCGCAGGCGGCGAAAGCCAGGATCAAAAGCTGTCTCGTGGTCATGCTCCCTCCTCGTGTGATGTGGCGCGCCACGGCCCGTACATCGGCCGTTCGGGGCCGCAAGTTGCGAAAAAAATGGAGGGTCTGAGAAAAAACCGGGGCTAGGCCCGCCCGGCGCCCGGCGCGTGGACGACGACCAGCACGTACGGCTCGCGTGAGACGAGCTTCGAAAGGAACTTGCGCAGGCCGGAGCGTACGAGCTCGCGACACCGCTCGGTGTCCGTACGCTCGTCGCCGGCCGCCTCGAGGATGCGCCCCACCTCGGCCGCCACTTGGCCGGCCAGCCAGGGCATGGACTCCTCGGGCGCCACGCCGCGCGCCGTGACGAGCACCGGACCGTTGGCGCGTCCCGAAGTGTCCGCGACCCACGAGATGACGAGCACCCCGTGGGCGGCCAGCACGCGGCGGTCGCGCACGGCGGCTTCCGTGAGCATGCCGCCCGGATCGATGTGCACCTTGCGCGCCGGCACGGGTCGCTCCTCGACGGTGAGCCCCGAGGGGCCGACCCGCGCCACCTGCCCGTTCACGATCACGCTCACGCTCGGGACGCCGGCCTCGCGGGCGAGCGCCGCGGCGGCCGTGAGGTGCCGCAGGGTGCCGTGCGACGGCAGGAAAGCGCGCGGCCGGACGGCCTCCACCACCATGCGGATCTCCTGGCGCCCGCCGTGGCCCGACACATGGATGCCGGCTTCGTTGCCGCGGTGGAACACCTGTGCGCCCAGCCGCAGGAGCCGGTCGATGGTCTGGCTGATGGCCACCTCGTTGCCCGGGATGAAGCGGCTCGAGAGCAGCACCGCGTCGCCGCGCTCCACGTGCAGGTTGCGGTGCGCGTCCTCGGACAGGCGGCCGAGCGCGGAACGCAGCTCGCCCTGCGTGCCCGAGAGCACCGCGAGGGTGCGCTCCGGCTGCAGATCCATGACCTCCTCCTCGGGCACCATGAGATCCGGCGGCAGCTTGAGGGCACCCGTGGACGCGGCCACCCGCGCGTGGGTCTCCACGGATCTGCCACACAGGGACGCCTTGCGGCCCGTGGCGCGCGCCACGTCGAGGATCGAGCGCAGGCGCTGCACGTTCGACGAAAAGATGGCCACGAACACGCGCCCGCGCACCTTGCGCACGAGCCGCGTAAGACAGTCCGCCACGCTCCGCTCGTCGCCGGCGGGCTCCTCCTCCTCGGAGCCGGTGGAGTCCGAGATCAGGAGGTCCACGCCGCCCGCTGCCGCCTCGGCGAAGCGCGCGAGCGCGATCTGTCCGCGATCTTCGCCCTTCAGGCCGAGCTTGAAGTCACCCGTGTGCAGCACGCGGCCCGCGGGCGTGTCGATGGCGAACCCCATGCTCTCCACGATGGAGTGCGGCACCGCGAACGCGCGCACTGCGAACGGGCCGAGCACCACAGAACCGTCCTGCGCCAGGATTTTCATGTGGGGCGCGACCTCACTCTCGTGCTCCTTGAACTTCTCCTTGAGCAGGCCCGCCGGATAGGGCGAGCTGTAGATCGGCACGTCCACCTCGCGCAGCAGGTACGGCAGGCCGCCGATGTGATCCTCGTGGCCGTGGGTGATCACGACGCCCTCGAGATCGCCGCGGCGCGAGGCGAGGTACTCGAAGCCCGGTACGATGAGCTCGAGCCCGAGCGTCTCGGACGGGAACATGGCCCCGCAGTCGACCACGAGCAGGCGTCCTTCGACCTCGATCGCCATGCAGTTCATGCCGATCTCGCCCAGGCCGCCCAGGGGAATGATGCGCATATGGTTTGCGTTGCGGGTCACGTCGCCTCGGCCGCGAGCCCCCTTAAGTCGCGGGATGAGGCAGCGTACCCGGCTCATGCGCGGCGGGTCAAGGCGCGATGTGTCATTGCGCCCGCGGTCCGGGATCGGCGATGATTGCCCGAGGCGACGAACGCACGGACACAAGGGAGGAGAGAGATGAAGAACCTGGCTTGGATGGGGGCGCTCCTGGCTGCGGTCCTGGCCGCGGCGGGGTGCACGGGCGACGACGACGGCGCGGGCACGGAGACCGACACGGGCACCGACACCGGCACGGCGTCTGACGGGGACGCGGACGGCGACGCCGACTCTGATGCGGACACGGACTCCGATTCCGACACCGAAACGGCTTCGGACATGGGGAGCGCCACGAGCGTGGTCTTCCTGCACCACAGCACGGGCGGCGTGATCTGGGACGGCGGCGTGGCCGCGTGGATCGACGCCTACAACACGGCCAACGCCAAGACCTACGCCGTCACACAGCGTGCCTACCCCGACACCCCGTACCCGTGGGAGAACTACCCGTACGACTACTGGAACATCTGGGTGCGAAACGCCGGGAGCGCACCCTTCAACGGCCAGGACACGCTCGAGATCCTGACCGCGGCGTACGACGTGATCGTCTTCAAGCACTGCTTCCCGGTGAGCGGCGTGGGGCCGGATACCGGCTCGCCCGACATCGCGTCCCCGAACAAGACCCAGGAGAACTACAAGCTCCAGTACGCCGCCCTCAAGGAGAAGCTCCACGAGTTCCCGGACACGCGCTTCATTGTGTGGACCGGCGCGGCCCTGCGGCAGTCCGAGACCGACGCGGAGAGCGCCGCGCGGGCCAAGGCGTTCTTCGATTGGGTCAAGAACGAGTGGGACGAACCCGGGGACAACATCTTCGTGTGGGACTTCCGGCAGCTCGAGACCGACGGCGGCCTCTACCTGACCGAGGAGCACGCCTCCACCGACTCACACCCCAACACCACCTTCGCCGCGGAGGTCGCGCCCCTGTTCGGGCGGCGCCTCGCGGACGTCATCGAGGGCCGCGGCGACACGGGCAGCCTGACCGGCGAGGATTGACCTGAATCCAGGATTCCCTTGTCTCAATAACGCCGAACCTTTATCTTCGAATCCCCACCCGGCGGCGGCCGGAAAAATGAGGAGGATACTCCAATGAAACGCTGGAGATTCGACACCATGGCCCTGCACGGCGCGCTCGAGGGCATGAAGCCCAACACGGTCTCCGTGCCCATCTACCAGAGCCTGGCCTACCCGTTCGACGACGTGCAGCATGGCGCGGACGCGTACGCCGACGCGCGCGAGGGCCTGTTCTGCTACGGCCGCTGGGACAACCCCACGGTGCAGGTGTTCGAGAAGCGACTCGCCATGCTCGAGGGCGGCGAGGCGGCGATCGCCACGTCGTCCGGCATGAGCGCCATCCTGCTCGTGGCGCACCACTTCTGCAAGGTGGGTGACGAGATCGTCAGCTCGAACCGCGTGTACGGCGGCACGTTCGTGCTGTTCGAGGCGGGCCTCGAGAAGATGGGCGTCAAGGTGCGCTGGATCACCGACCCGTCGGATCTCGGCGCGTGGAAGAAGGCCATCACCAAGAAGACGCGCTTCCTCTACGTGGAGTCGCCGAGCAACCCGTCGCTGCACGTGGCCGACATCCGCGCGCTCGCGGACATCGCGCACGGCAAGAAGCTGCCGCTCGTCGTGGACAACACCATCTGCACGCCGGCCCTGCAGAAGCCGTTCTCCATGGGCGCCGACGTCATCGTCCATTCCGCGAGCAAGTACCTGTCGGGCAACGCGACGAGCCTGTCGGGCGCCGTGGTGGGCAAGAAGGAGCTCATCCGCGCGCTGCGCAAGGGCCCCATGCGCTACCTGGGCCCTGCCCTCTCGCCGTTCAACGCGTGGCTCCTGCTCCTCAGCATGGAGACGCTCTCCTTGCGCATGGATCGCCACTCGTCGAACGCCATGGCGCTCGCCACGTACCTCGAGGGCCACCCCAAGGTGAAGTCGGTCAACTACCCGGGCTTGAAGAGCCACCCCGGGCACGCGCTCGCGAAGAAGCAGATGAGAGCGTGCAGCTCGCTGCTCTCGTTCGTGGTCAAGGGCAAGTTCGAGGACGCGGTCAAGATCATCAACACGCTCGAGCTGTGGGTGCACGCGACACACCTGGGCACGTCGCGCACCATCGTGACGCACCCGGCGTCCACCACGCACGTGGCCCTGGGGCCCACCGAGCTCAAGAAGGCCGGCATCCCGCCCACCATGATCCGCGTGTCCGTGGGCCTTGAGGATCCGGCCGACATCATCGCGGACATCGAGCGCGCGCTCTCCAAGATCTGAACGGCCGAGCCGGCCGACCCGCGCCCGGCGGTCAACCGCCGGGCTGAGGATACAAAGGACGCTCGAAGCGCCCTGCACCCAAGAGCAAGCCCCTCGGGCTTCGTTCATTGAGCCCGGGAGTTCACGCCCGGGCCTTGGCGGAAAAGACCACCGACGGATTGACCTGGTCCCCTCGCCTCACGCGATCGAGGCGCCCTCCACGAGGACCCCCCTGCTGAAGAGATCGAGGATCCCGCGGGCCAGCTCCGCGCAGCTCGCGTCGCCATCCTCGAGCATGGTGGCGAGCACCTCCTTGAGCGCGCCGATGGCCGCACGCGCGACCACGCGCCTATTGCACGGCCGCACGATACCCAGCTCCTCGCCGAGCTCGAGCGAGCGCTCCACCACGAGCGCGACCCGCCCGTAGAACTCGGCGAGCTTGTCGTCGAAGCCCTTGTCGAGGCCCACAGCGCCCGAGAGCAGGATGGCCAGCATGGTCCGGTCTGCCGCGAACACATCGAAGACGCGCGCCATGGTGCAAAGGAGCTGCTCTCCGGGCGGGGGCGCGCCGTCGGACACGTCGACCCTGCGGATGCATGACGCGAGGCGCGTCATGAGGCGGTCGAGGAGCTCTTCGAAGATGGCGCGCTTGCTCTCGAAGTAGAGGTAGAACGTGCCGCGCGCGATGCCAGCCGCGGCGATGATGTCCGCAACGGAGGTGGAGTGGTAGCCGCGCTCGGCGAAGAGCCGCGCCGCGTGGATGAGGATCTGCTCCCTGCGTTCGGCGGGCTCCACGGCTCAGCCTTCCGCGCCCGCGCCGGGCATGGTCATGCTCACCATGGCGCCGTTCTCGAGGGAGCGGACGAACCTGGCGCAGCGCTCGTAGCGCGGCTCCACGCGCTCGCCGAACTTCTCGAACAGGATCTCCGCGATGTCGCCCACGTTGCGCGCGCCGTCGATCGATTGCCACACGGCCGCGCCGACGTCGTCGAGCTTGACCCTGAAGAACCTGCGCGGGAGCCTGGGCTGGAGCCACCGCGCGAGCGGCCCGGACATGAACTTGGGCCGCAGGAGCACGAGCCGCCCGTCCCCGTCCTCCTCGAAGTCGACGTTCCGCCTGGGCACGCGGTCGAGGTAGTTTTCACTCGCTGCGCTCTTGCGGCGGGCCATGGGAAGGGAGCCTACCTGCTCGTCTTGAGGCCCTTGAGGGAGCCCTTGATGAGGTACGCGGCGAGCGCCACGATGACGACGGCGCCCAGCCACTTCATGCCGAACCAGCCCGGCGGGTCGGCGACGAGCTTGAGGTTGAGCGTCACGAAGACGGCCAGAAGGATGCCCATGAGCGCCTCGCCGGCCACGAACCCGGACGCGACGAGCAGCCCCTGGTTGTTGACCGCCTCGATCTCCTTGTCGTCCTTGGCGCCCATCTTCTTCGCGATCTTGGTGCCGATCCAGGCGATCACGCCGCCCGTGAAGATGGCGGTGGTGGTCTGGAACGGCAGGTACATGCCCACGGCCACGAGCATGGGGCTCGGCACGCCCACGAAGATGAGGCCGAACGCGAACGCCATGCCCATGAGGATGAGCTCCCAGGGCAGCTGGCCCGAGATGATCCCCTTGGCCGTGGTGGCCATGAGGCCGGCCTGGGGCGCCGCGAGGCCGTCGCCGCCGATGCCGCCGGGCGTGGTCTTGTGCAGGAGGGTGATGATGGCCACGAGGAAGAGCGCCGAGGCCACGACGCCCACGAACCCGCCCACCTCCATGCGCCACGGCGTGCCGCCGAGCAGGTAGCCGACCTTCCAGTCCTGGGCCATGTCGCCGGCCACGCCGGCCACGCAGCACACCACCGTGGCCACGCCGAGCACCGCGAGCACGCCCGCGGTCATGGCCTCGGTCATGGTCTTGCCGTCGGCCTCGTAGCCGCCGCCCATGCCGAGGAGCACGAGCAGGCCGGCCGCGATGAGCAGCGTGGAGAGCGTGAGCCCGGAGATGGGGTTGGACGAGGAGCCGATGATGGACACGAGGAACCCGGCCACGGCCGCGAACAGGAACGACATGACCGCCATGACGATCGTGACCACGAGCGACACCGTGAACGACTGGCACAGCACGGTGTACAGGCCGAGCATGGCGAGCAGCGTGAGCACGATCGCGGCGAACACGATCTTCACGTTGATGTCCTTGTCCGTGCGCAGGACCTCGACGCCCGCGTCGCCCTTGCCGCCGCCGATGGCCTTGATCGACCGGCCGATGCCGGTCTTCAGGTTCGAGCGCATCTTGAACAGGGTGAAGAACGCGCCCACGATCATGGCGCCGATGGCGATCATCTTGACGTTGCCGTTGTAGATGGCCTTGAGCCCCGGGAACGACCCGTCGCCGCCGAACAGGGCGTCGACGTTGCCGCTCGACACGAAGCCGTTGAGCGCGGTCCCGAACGCCGCGTCGGAGTGGGCCATCATGAACAGGATGACCGGCGTGAGGAACAGCCAGCCGAAGATGCCGCCCGCGGCGGCGATGGCGCCGTACTTGGGCCCGATGATGTAGCCCACCGCGAGGAACGCGGGCGACGGCTCGGGCGTGAAGAACGGGAACGCGCCCTTCGAGTCGTCGCCCAGCTTGAACGCGCTCTTGAAGTGTCCGCCGATGATCGGGATCCCGGCGCCGTTCTTGAAGAACTCGATCAGACCTGCGACGCCCATGGCCGCGAACACGGCACCGGCGCCCGACTGGCCGCCCTGGCCGGCCTTGACGATCTCGGTGCACGCCAGGCTCTCCGGGAACGGCAGCGACGCGTCCTCCATGAAGGTGCGGCGCAGCAGGATCATGAGCAGCACGCCGAGCACCCCGCCCACGAGGAGCAGCGCGGTGGCGAGGAGCCACTCCCTAGAGAACAGCTCGATGTCGCCCCACGCGCCGACGAGGACGAACGCCGGGATCGTGAAGATCGCCCCCGCCGCGAGCGCCTCTCCCACAGCGCCCGTGGTGCGGGCGATGTTCTCTTCGAGGATGTTGCCCTTGAACAGCTTCAGGATCGCCATCGAGAGCACCGCGGCCGGGAACGTGGCGGCCACGGTCATGCCGGCCTTGAGGCCCAGGTACACGTTGGCCGCGCCCAGGACGACCGCCATAATCGCGCCCAGGATGAGCGGCGGCAGCGTGAGCTCCTTGAGATCGGTCTTGGGGTCAACGTATGGTTTGTACTCGTTGGCCATTGGGGGTCACCTCGCCTTTTGTGGACGTACCTTTTTGATCACGTGTGACGCAGCCTAGCCGGCGCCGCGACTGTTTGTCCAGACCAAATCCTTGGGGCAAGGCGCGCGGGTCCTGTGCTATCATCGCGTCCGTCATGACGGATGAAGGCGACAGGCCCGCGCCGCCGCGGCCGGGCGAGGGCGGTGGGGAGACCGATTCCTGGCGCGATCTCGGCAGGCGCCTGCCGTCCACGACACCGCCGGACGATCCCGCGGCCGTGCTCGACAGGCGCATCAAGGGCGCGCGCGTGCTCGTCATCGACGACGATCCGTCCAAGCTGGACGCCGTGGCCGTGGCGCTGCGAGCATTGGGGCTGTCGATCTCGGTCGGCGATCGCGGCGAGAGCGGCTACCGGCAGGCCCTGCGCATCAAGCCGGACGCGGTGGTGTCCGACCTGGTCTCGCCGGGCGAGGCCGGTTGGTGGTTGGTGCAGCGCCTGCGGCGCCACCCGCTCCTCAAGTGGACGCCCGTGCTCCTCATGCGCCTGACCGAAAAGGCTCCGGACGGCGGCGATCACGTGCTGACGCAACGCATCGCCGAGCGCCTGGGCGACGCCTTCGGACCCATCCACGTGCTGGCGGAGCGCATCGCGGTCGGCCGAGGGCTCACGGACCGGGTCGAGGCCATCGGTGTGCCGCGCCTCCTGCGCGTGCTGTCCGGCGCGGTCCTCGACGGAAAGCTCGCCATCAACGATTCGTGGAACGTGTTCGAGGTGGTGCTGCGCGCGGGCGAAGTGATGTCGGCCGTGCGCCGCGGCATGGACGGCGAGGAGGACGCGGGCGAGACCGCGTTCATGCAGCTTTTGCTCTGCGACGCCGGGAGGTGGTCGTTCCGCCCGCTCACCACGCACGGACTGCCGGTGAACCTCGCGCCGAGCCTGGAGGAGAACCTGGAGCGGGCCACGCGCACGCTCGCGAGCCTGTTCGGGCCCGAAGCCACGATCACGGCCTCGTCGGACGCGGAGATCGAGGTGCGCATGGATCTCTTGCGCAGCGCGGCGCCCGCCGTGGCCGCGGAGTACGGGCGCGTCGTCCGGGCCATCCTGGAGCATGCCCCGGCCGCGGCCCTCGTCGAGCTCCTGCGCGAGCCAGACGACGTGGCCCTCGCGGAGCGCGCGCTCGTCTCCCTCATCCGCTGCGGCGCCGTCGTTCCGGCCGCGGGCAAAAACAAAGGCGAGCGGAACCCGGCCGAGGCGGGCGCCGCGAGGAACGCCGCGTGGCTTTTGGCCGAAGTCGCGGCCGATCACCGCGCCTTTGGACGCGCGCCCACCGAGACCCTCCCGGCCGAGTCCCTGCCGAAGGCGGCCCCCGCACGATCGGGAGGCGCGTACATCATGTCCGAGGTGCGCGCCGAGCGCGTGCCCGCGAAGGTCCTCGAAGGCATCAAGCTCCCGACCGAGTCGCTCGTGGAGTCCCGGACCGAGCCGGAAAGGGACACGGAGCCGAGGCGGCGCGAGGATTCGCCGGTGGTGGTGAACGCGGCGAAGGAGGCCCGCGCGGCCAGGGAAGACGCCACGCCCGAGGTGCGACCGATCCATCCCAAGGACACGCTCGCCCCGGCCCCGCCGCCCAAGGATCGCAAGAACGTGCAGACCTGGATCGCCATCGCGCTCACGGTCGCGCTGGCCGCGGCTGTGGTGGGCGCGCTCGTGATGCTCGGCTCCGGGAATCGCCTCGCGCCGCCTTCCGCGCCGCCTTCTTCCGAAGGTCCGTGAGGTCTTACAGGAGGGAGAGGAGGGTGGGGACGAGCGCGACGAGCCGCGTGCCGACCATGGCGCAGCCGCAGGAGTCGCTGCTCCCAGAGCCGCTCGAGTCGTCGTCGCCCCCATTGTCGGTGCCGTCCGTGTCGCCGTCCGTGTCGCCGCCCGTGTCGCCGCCGCTGTCTGAGTCGGAATCCGAGTCGGCGTCCGAGTCCGAATCGCTGTCCGAGTCGGCGTCCGAGTCCGTTCCGCCGTCCGGCACCGCGGCGTTCTCGAGGCACCCGCCGGCGAGCACGGTCCCGCTCGTATCCGTGAGCGGCGTGCACGAGAAGCCGCTTTGGCAGTTCGCCTGGGCGTCGCAGCCCGTGCCGTAGCAGGCGCTCGACGTGCCTGACGTCAGGCATTCGCCCTCGTCGCACGGTTTGCCCATGCCGCACGTGGTCTTGGCCGGGTGCGCGGTGTCGCCGACGCACGCTTGCAGGTCGACGCCGCCCACGGGAACGCAGGTTCCCTTGGCGTAGCCCTCGAGGGTCGTGCACGGAACCGGATCGCAGGACACGAGGCACGTCTTGTCCGAGGCGGTGGGATATCCGGGGACGCACAGGTGCGCCGGATCCATGCACATGCCCTGGCCGCAGCAGGTGCCGTTGAGCTGGCCGCAGGTGGGCACGATGTCGTCCTCGGGCCCGGTGCCGGTGCACGTGTCGCCGAGCGTCTCGCCGGTCCACGTCTTCACCTGGCTCGCGATCCAGACCGCGTTGTCGGGCAGGTTGGCGAGGAAGTTGCCGCTCATGGGGCTGCAGTTCGCGCCAGAGCCGCGCGAGACCACGCCCGAGACCTGCCACTTGCCGCTCGAGTCGCCCGGCACCTGGGTGAACAGGGGTCCGCCCGAGTCGCCCTGGCATGTGCCCGCCGGGTTGCCGACCTCGATTTCGTTCGCGTCGACCTGTAGGACGGTCGTATCGCCTGCCCGGTGCACGCCCGCGCTGGTCTGATCGGACGTCGACGACAGGCCGTAGCCCACGATGATGCCCGGCTCGTCGACCCCGACCGACGGCGCCGGCGGCGACTGGCGCACGCAGTAGTACGGCAGGAAATCGACCGGGCTCGACAGGTGCACGAGCGCGAGGTCGACCGAGCTGTTCGTCAGGTTGCCGTTCCACTTGGGGTGCTTGGCCACCGCCGACACGGTGGCGATCTGGGCCGGGTTCTTGTTCAGGTCCGCGCCGCCCAGGATGACGAGCGCGCCCGGGTTGTTGAGGTAGTTGATCCCCTCGGGCTGGTAGAGCACGCAGTGCCCGGCGGTCAGCACCACCTCGGGGTTGATGAGCGTGCCCGAGCACAAGCCCCCGGAGGAGCCGGACTGCCCGTAGACCGAGACCACGCCCCTCCACGTCTCGAAGTTGGTCTCGGCGCCTCCGGTGATCTTTTCGGGCGCGGAGCCGGGGCCGGCCGTCGCCGAGGCGTCGTCGCATCCGCCAATGACAAAGGCCAAAGAAATTGCGAGGAGAGTTGTCGAGATACGCATTTTCATCGCCGTCTCCTTTTTGGGGCCACGTTTTCTGCGAAAGGGAACACGTTCGATTCTGGATCCACCGCGTCGTTTTCGCAAATGCTTTTCTAGAGACGCCTCAGGAACTCGGGCCTGAGCCTCGCGCGGTCCGGATCGTCGAGCACGGAATCGATGAGAGAGATGAGGCGCGCCTTGTCGCGCTGAAGCTCGCCCGAGAGCGGCAGGTAGTTGGAGGCGTGGTTGGCGTGGAACGTGACCCCGTCGGCCTGCATGGCGGCCAGCATGGCGCGGCATTCGGCCAGGATCTCGAGGGGGGAAAGCATGCGCCACGCGGGATCGCCGAAGCACTCCTCGAACGACGGATCGCGCGGCCCGAGCATGAGCGTGAGGGCCGAGGCGTACCTGGGCGCGATGGCGTCGAGCACGCGCGCCGTGCCGAGCGCGTGGCGTTGCGAGAGCCGCGGGCCGCCGAGGCCCAGGATGACCGTGACGGACAGGTCCATGCCGGCCTGCGTGGGCTTGGCGCACAGGGCGATCATCTCGTCCGCGGTGGCGCCCTTGCTTGCGCGCGCGAGGATCTCGTCGTCGCCCGACTCCACGCCCACGTAAAGCATGGAGAGGCCGGCCTCCTTGAGCGCCCGCAGGTCTTCGATGCTCTTCTTGCGAAGGTTCTGGGGCGAGGCGTACGCAGTCACGCGCTCGAGCGACGGGAGCCGCGCGCGCAGGCGCTCGAGGATGCGCAGCAGCCTTCGCGTGGACAGGACGAGCGCGTCCCCGTCCGCCAGGAACACCCGCGAGGCGAACGGGATATGCCCGCCCGCCCAGTCGATCTCCGCGAACAGCTCGGCCTCGGGCCGGGCGCGAAACGGCTTGCCCTGGAAGCTCACGCAGAACGCGCAGCGGTTGTGCGAGCAGCCGTAGGTGGCCTGCAGGATGAGGGAGCGCGCTTCGGACGGGGGGCGGTAAAGGGGCTCTACATAGCGGATGGCCAAGCGGCTAGCCCCTGATGGCCTGCTCGAACGCCGGGAGGGCGCCCTCGATGACCTCGTCGCGCATGCAGTAGGACACGCGGAAGTGGCCTCGCATGCCGAAGCCCGTGCCGGGCACCACGAGCACGCGCATGTCCTTGAGCTTCTGCATGAACGCGATGTCGTCCCCGCCGGGCGCCTCGGGGAAGATGTAGAACGCGCCGCCCGGGTAGGGCATGCGGTAGCCCATGCGCGTCAGCTCCTTGTAGAGCAGGTCGCGCTTGCGCCGGTACCAACCGAGGTCGATGGTGACGTCCTGCAGGTGGGCCACGACGCGCTGCATGAGCGCCGGGGCGTTCACGTAGCCGAGCGTGCGGTTGGTGAAGGCCAAGGCGCCCGCAACGCGCTGCCAGCCCATGCACCGCGGCGACACCGCCAGGAATCCGATGCGCTCGCCCGGAAGGCCCAGGTCCTTGGAATGGCTCGTGGCCATGAGCGTGTGCTCGTAGGCCGAAAACGGGTTCGTGCAGCGCGGAATGTCGTAGACGAGCTTGCGGTACGGGGCATCGTCGATGAGGAAGATGGGGCGGTCGCGGCCCGCGGACACGCGGCGCAGCATCTCTCCGAGCCGGTCGAGCGTCTCCTGCGGGTAGACCACGCCCGTGGGGTTGTGCGGGTTGTTGATGAGCACGATGCGCGTGAGCTCCGTGATCTTGGCCTCGATGGCGTCCGGATCCAGGTCGAAGCTCCTGCGCATGGGCGCCGCGACCATGACGCCCTGGTGGTTGTCGATGTAGAAGCGATACTCCACGAAGTACGGGACCGAGACGACGACCTCCTCGCCCGGATCGAGCAGCGCCTTGAGCGCCGTGTTGATCGCGCCGCCAGCGCCCACGGTCATGATGACCTGATCGGCCACGAACGGCAGCCCGTAGTCGCTCGAGAGCGAGCCGGCCACCGCCGCGCGCGTTTCGTCGTACCCCACGTTCGACATGTAGCGGTGCATCCCCCCCGACGCGTCAGCCGCGAGACGCGTGAGAGTCTCCTTGAACAGGGCCGGCGGTTCGAGCTCGGGGTTGCCGATGGAGAAGTCGTAGACCGGTCCGCCGCCCTCGGCGCGCATGCGGTTGCCTTCCTCGAACAGCTTGCGGATCCACGAGGCGTTGGCGAGGTAACCGTCGATCTTGCGTGAGATGGGCATTCGTTCCTCCGTTCAGCGCTCGCTTCTTGGCGCTGTCTCGGAGGCGAGCAGCGCGTTTTTGAGATGAACCGGCAGCCGGATGGGACCCTTGCCGCGGATCACGGCCGCGTGCCAGGTGTGGCCCGTGACGAGCAGCTCAAGGCCGCGGGAGATGCCGTAGTCGAACCTGACCCGCGCTCCGCCAAGCTCGCCCACCCGCGTCGAGACCTCGAGCAGGTCGTCATAGACCGCGGGCTTCTTGAACACGGCGTGGGCCTCGACCACCGGCAGGGCGAGGCCGCTTCGCTCGATGGCGGCGTACGAGACTCCGCGGCGGCGCATGTAGTCGCCCCGCCCGGCCTCGAACCACCGCAGGTACGTGGCGTGGTAGACCACGCCCATCATGTCGGTGTCGGCGTACAGGACCCTGACCTCGAGGCGCGACGAGGGCGGAAAGGGAGGATCCGCGGGCTTCGGGGTCATGAGGCCCGAATATCAAAACGAAACGGCCGCCGCAAGGAACGAGGGAGCGATTTCAAGGCCCGCTCACAGCCGCTTGCCGAAGACGCGCACCGCCTCGGCCAGGATCTCGGCGTGGTCGAAGGCGAGCGCAGGAGGTCGCCGCGCCGGGGCCCAGAACGCCTCGGCCGCGTCATCCCCGCCGCGCACCGCGGGCTTGCCCCGCGCCTCGCCCATGAACACCACCGACACGTTGCGGCCGCGCGGATCGCGCCCGGGCCTGCCGTACGCCCCGAGCTGTTCGAGCTTCACCCCGAAAAGGCCGGTCTCCTCTTGCAGCTCGCGCGCCGCCGCATCCGGCAGATCCTCGTCCATGTCGACGAACCCGCCCGGGAAGGCCGCGAGCCCCTTGTACGGCGGATTGCCGCGCCGGACGAGCAGCACCTCGAGGCGGCTGCGGGTGCGCCTGAAGACCACCGCGTCGACCGTGACCATGGGCCGCGGCCAGTCGTAGACGTACCTGCCGCGCGACGCGCCCAAGCTCACGCCCCTTCCCGCCACGGGGGCTGCGGACCGTCCGAGGTCCACATGCCCGTCTCGATGGCGACGAAGAGGCCCCGCGCCAGGTTCTCCTTGCTCCGGCCGTTCTTGAGAGAGGCGGCCCAGTCGCCCAGCTTGCGCGTCTCCCGCAACCCGCCGGCGATCTGCTCGACGTCGTGGGGGAGCATGAGCCTGCGGGAGAGATCGCGCGCCGCGGACGTGGGCGTGACGAGGGCCTGGGACATGGCCCCGAGCAGGTCGAAGGGCGCGATCCGGGAGGCCTGCTCGAGCAACCGGTCGCGCACGATGGCGAACGGATCGAGCGCCACCTCCAGCACGTCGGCCCGGCACCCGACGCCGCGGTAGAACTCGTAGTTGCCGCGCTTCCAGCCGAGGAGATCGTCGAACCGGAACGTGATCTGCGCGCTGATATGGTTGAACAGGTCGACGGCCGAGAGCATGCCGAGCGCGATAAGGGTGTCGCCCAGGTGGCCGTTGTACTTGGGCAAGAGAGACAGGGCCATCTCCAGATCCATGCGGTCGATGGCCGAGCGCGCCACGAGGAACTCGCCGAGCAGCTCCGCGGGGTTGTTCGAGGCCACGTAGACCGGATGCCCGTCACGGTAGTAGACCTCCTTGCGCCGGCCGCCGCTCTCGCACCCGAGCAGCCCGGTCTCGTTGCGAACGGCGAGCGACAGCACGACCTCGGAGGGCGACTCCATCTCGAGGAGGCCGCGGCGATCCGGCGTCTCGATTTCGGTGAGGTCGCGCGTGGGAGTGTAGGTCGGCAGGTGGCGGGCCAGCTCGGGTCGCTCCGCGGCCGGGACGAACACCTCGCCGTCCACCGACACGGGCGTCTCCGGCCCGACCTTGTCCGAATAGATGAGCTCCACCAGATGCGCGAACGACGTGGGCCCGACGGTCGTCCCGTCCGCGAGCCGCGCCGAATAGTGATCTTCGGCGGAGAACGGCGTGGTCTCGAGCGTGACGGGCGTCCCGTCGCCGAGAAACGATCCGCCCAACCTCGGGAAGCGGCCGGTGGGCTCGGGCGGATCGCTGCCGGGCCGGGCCGTCGGGAAGCTCCCGCGCATCGCGGTCAGGTCGGTCTCGCGTCCGGCGCGGGATTGGAACGGATCGGCCGTGAGCGGGGTCTGCTCCTGGCCCGCGTCGGGTTTGACGCTCTTCGAGCGCAGCTCGACGGCCCTCCTCACCTGATCGGCCAGCTCGGACTGCGGGGGCCTCCCCGCGCGCGCCGCCAGGTAGGCGAGGAGCTCGTCCCTGAGCTCGCCGGCGGTCTGCGGGCGTCCGTCCGGCTCGCGCGACACGGCGCGGCGGATGATGGCGAGCAGCGCCTGCTCCACCTTGTCGGCGTTCTGCTCGAGGGTGTCGAGGCGCGCGTCGCGGATGTCGAGCAGCACGCCGAGCTGGCTGTGCCCGGAGAAGAGCTTCTTGCCGATCAGAATCTCCGCCAGCACCACCCCCGCGGCGAAGATGTCGGAGCGCTGGTCGATCGGCCGTCCTTCCACCTGCTCGGGGGCCATGTATCCGAACTTGCCCTTGGGGATCATGGTCGTCTGCCTGTAGCGCCGCGACCGGATGCGCGCGATGCCGAAGTCGCCGAGCTTCACGTTTCCGTCGAGCGAAAGATAGATGTTGGAGGGCGAGATGTCCCTGTGGACCACGTGGAGCGGGTGGCCGTTCACGTCCGTCATGCCGTGCACGTACTCGAGGGCCAGGAGCACGTCGCACATGATGGAGACCGCCAGGGCCGTATGGTTTCGGCCCCACGGGAACAGGCGCCGCGAGAAGCGCCAGCAGTCGAGGCCGTCGACGTACTCCATGACCATGTAGAGGTGGCCGCGGTGCTCGCCGAAGTCGACGACCCGCACCACGTTGGGGTGCCGCATCTGGGCCGCGAGCTGGGCCTCGTTCACGAACATCCCGAGGAACTGGGGATCGTGCGCGAGCTCGGGCAGGATGCGCTTGACGATGACCGGAGGCGTGCCGAGCGGGGCGCCACGCTCCGTGGCCAGGAAGATCTCGGCCATGCCGCCGTGGGCGATCTTCTGCACGAGGTCGTAACGGCCGAACTCGACGCGATCGGCCAGGGAACCCTCGGATGTTGTCTGCCACTCGTTCATGTCGGTTGCGTCGCAGGGCCGCCCGTGTCCCTTCCGCAGGGGGGCAGTTTTCGTGTAGTCTATCATATCCCATTCGGCTGCAACCCCTTGGAGCCGCCGTTTTTTCGTGTTTGGAGGACGTTTCGTTGGACGACGCGGGATTCGAGCTCATGTTGCCGGGCGCCGTGGCGCACATTTGCCGCACGCTCGCGCAGGCCGGGGAGTCGGCCTTCGTGGTGGGTGGGTCGATCAGGGATCTCGTGTCCGGGCGCGTCCCTGTGGACTGGGATCTCGCCACGAGCGCCACGCCCGAGCGCGTCATAGGGCTCTTCCGGCGCGTCGTGCCGACCGGCGTGGCCCACGGCACCGTGACGGTCCTCGCGGGCGACGAGAGCTACGAGGTCACGACCCTGCGCGGCGAGGGCGGCTACGCGGACGGCCGCCATCCGGACAGCGTGACGTTCATTACGGACATCGAGGCCGATCTGGCGCGCCGGGACTTCACGGTGAACGCCATGGCCTGGGATCCGGCCGCGAGGTCGCTCGTGGATCCGTTCGGCGGCCGCGCCGATCTCGCGTCGCGCGTGCTGCGGGCGGTGGGCGATCCGGCCATCCGCTTCGCCGAGGATGGACTGCGAGTGCTGCGCGCGGCCAGGTTCGCGGCCACGCTCGAGATGGTGGTGGAGGAGGGTACGCGGGGCGCCATGCCGGCCGCGGCGCCGGCCCTTGCCCGGGTGTCGGCCGAGCGCAAGCGCGACGAGCTCGCAAAGCTCCTCTCGGCGAACCGCCCGTCAATCGGGCTCGCGCTCATCCAGGACAACGGCCTGCTGCCGTTCGTGTGCCCTGGGCTCGCGGGGTCGCACACGGCCGCGTGGTCGCGGGTGCTCGCGCGGGTGGATGCCGCCCCGGCCGGGCTCCCGATGAGGCTCGCTGCCCTGCTCACAGATCTGCCCGGCGAAGCGGCGCGCGAATGGCTCACGTCCATGAAGCTCGACCGCAGGACCACGGATCGCGTCGCGCGCCTCGTGGACGGCCTCGTGGTTCCGTGCAAGGCCGACGCGACCGACGCCGAGGTCAGGCGCGACCTCAAACGGATCGGGCTCGATTGCGTGCACGATCTCTTCAGCCTGCGGCGCGCCGATCTCATCGCCTGCGCGGCTGTCGCCGAGGCGTTCGCGGATCTCGATCGCCTGGAAGGGCGCGTCATCGACATGGAGCGCCATGGCCTGGCCCTCGGCACCGGAGATCTGGCCGTGGACGGGAACGATCTCATGCGCGAGCTCGGCATCCCTGCCGGCCGCGACGTGGGTCGCCTCCTCGCCGCGCTCCTCGACCACGTGCTCGACCACCCCGAGGACAACACGCGCGAGAAGCTCATCGAGCTGGCGCGGCGCACGGTTTCATTGACAGGCAAAAGCCGGGATGAATGTGTCTTCCCGGCGTTGAAAGGAGTCTCCATGGCAGAGAGAACACTGTCGGATTTCATCGAGCTCGCCATCAAGCGCGAGATCGAGGCGCACGATTTCTATCGCGGGCTCGTCGCGAAGGTGGAGGACGCGGTCGCGCGCGACGCCCTCGAGCACCTGGCCGCCGAGGAGAAGAAGCACCGGGTTTTCCTGGAGGAATACCGCGCAGGCAAGCTGGGGCCCGATGTCCTGCGGCTCAGTCACGTGGTCGATTACAGAATCGCCGAGCACCTCGAGAAGCCGGATCCGCAGAAGAACATGGAGACCAAGGACGTATACTTGGTGGCCGCCCACAGGGAGCAGAGCTCGTGCGCGTTCTACGAGGGCCTCGCCGCGCTCCACCCCGACGGAGCGGTCAAGGACATGCTCCTGCGCATGGCGAACGAGGAACGGCGGCACAAGGAAAAGGTGGAGTACCTCTACAGCAACACCGCGTTCCCCCAGACCGCGGGCGGCTGATTCACGGCGCTTCGCGTCCACTGCAAGCGCGCTCTTGGGCTTCCTGGATCACGTAGGAGCGCGCCCCCTGCATGCCTACGTCGCAAAACACAATCTCGGCTCGATCCGGGTGCTCGAGAAGTGCGGGTTCGCGGCCACGGACGGGCGGGAAGTTGCCGTCTGAACCCCCGTCCCGAACCCCCGTCCCACCCCAACGGATCAGCTCAGCAGCACGCCGCATCGACCATCGGCTCCCATCCCGCATCCTCGGATCCACAAGGGGTGTCCTCCACCTGCTGGACGGCGTCGCAGATGCGCTCGAGCTTCGTGCACAGCGATCTCTCCGAATAGAAACAGTACTCGCATTCCTTCCCGATCCAATCGAAGTAGTGCGTCCAGGCATAGACCACCGGGCCCGTGCTATCTTCGATATCCGAGAAGCACACATAGGGGGCCCCACCGTCGAGCGCCGGCACCTGCTCGCCATCGCATTCCACCCAATCTTCGTATACGCACCATCCGGCCCAGAAGGTCATCGTCGCCTCGATCCCGACGATGCACTCGTCGGCGTCCCCGGCGTCCGGATCCGTCTGGCCCGCGTCGTCTCCGGCATCGGGACCTGCATCGACGTCGGTGTCGCCGTCCGTATCGGTATCGGTATCGGTATCCGTGTCGGTATCAGTGTCGCTATCCGTGTCCGCGTCGCTGTCCGCATCGCCGGATGCATCCGGACCGGAGTCGACATCCGGCTTCGCGCTGTCCGCGCAACCGGCCAGGCAAACAATGAGAAGCGCCAGCATCATGAAGGCTGCTGTTCTCATGGCTCCCTCCCTCGCCCACGAATGGCGGACGAATCCATTGTATCCGTTGTGCATGGTTCGTGCCACCAGGGATGCCCGCGCCGTGCGATTCCAACTAGTTGAATCAACAGGAGAAAAGCAACCGTCGAAGAGCTGTTTTCACGCAGACGTGTCTCCGCGCATGGACAGCGGATGAACGATTTGCGGTCCGGACCCCCCGGAACCCCCATCCGAACCCCCATCCCCGAAACCCCGTCCCACCCTAACGGATCAAGGCGAATCAATTAAGGAATCGGCGGAAGTCATCCCAAGGAATTCACACGGCTGCGGCGGGCTTCTGCTCGTCTGCCGGCGGCAGCCCGCCCCAGATGAGCACATCGGGACAGAGGTCCGCCCCGTTCGGCCACGCCACCGTGCCCGACTCGATCCGGACGGCGGCAAAGACGGCGGGATCGAGTCGAATCGCCTCGAAGATCGGCCCGGCAAGCAACCCATTGATGTCGCGCTCGATTCCCCGCCCGTCGCTGAGCTTGAGCCTCAAGCGGAACGGATCGAGCGGCTTGACTGCCATGATTCTCACAAGCGACATCTTCGTCCTCCTCATTCGAGCGGCGCGACATCCTGGAGCGGCTTCCCATCTCGCGCGAGCGCCCAGTCTGCCCGCAGTTCCTCCCTGTGGAAGAGCGCCCATTCGATCGTCCCCGAAAAACCGGCTGAGCTCGGGCATGGGCCTCGCACCTCCTCGGAGAATTGTACCACGGAGTCCTAGAGGACAGACATGCCGATCAGGGTGCCGCCGTTGGCCATGACGAGCAGGTAGCCGGCGTAGGCGCTCGGCCGGGCGAAGAACCCGTCGCGCAGATCGATGCGCTGCAAGAGGTCGCCGCTCCCGGCGGAGACGACGTAGAGCCCGGCCACGCTGTCCGAGAGGATGAGCACGTCGTCGTGCAGGAGCGGATCCTGGAGCATGCCCGCGGCGAACGCACGCTCCCAGATGGTTGAGCCCGTGGTCGGATCGAGGGCCGTCACGCCGAATCCGGAGCGCGCCGCGTAGACCGTGCCGCTGTCCGCGGCCAGGCCCGACACGCCCTTCACGTCCGGGCGGGTCCAGGCCACCGAGCCGTCAGCCGCGTCGAGCCCGTACACGCCGCCCGCCACCGAGGCGCCGACGAGCCTGCCGCCCGCGAGACACGGCGTGGCGTCCGCGTCCATGAGGTCCACGGCGCCCGTGGTCGTGGCCGGCGTCACCTCCGCGGCGAGATCGCGCGTCCACAGCTCGCTGCCCTCCTGCGCGTCGATGGCGACCACCACGCCGTCGCTGAACGACGTGATGATGCGGGACTTCTCGACGACCACATCGGCATACCCCGCGGCCGTGAAGCCCTCCATGGGCGGCCGTCTATACTGCCAGACCACCTTGCCGCTGTCCGCGTCCACCGCGTAGACCGCGTTGTCCGCCGTGGCGAAGTACAGCGTGCCCTCCTGCTGGTAGATCTCGCGGCGCACCTCGGCGCCCAGGTCGATCGACCACAGGAGCCGCCCGGAGCGGGCGTGCAGCGCGTAGAGCAGCCCGTCGTCCGCGCCGAAGTAGACGTGCTTGCGCCTCGCGTCGTACAGCGGCCTGCCGCCGACCGCGTGATTGAGGTCAAAGCGCCACACGGTCGCGCCGTCGAAGAGGGCGATGCAGTAGAAGCCGCCGATCGAGGCACCGATGAACGCGCGCTTCATGTCCGTGTCGAACGCCGCGGACGCGGTTTCGAGCGGGTGGAAGCGGTCGTGCTGCTCCACGAGCTCGGGGAGCAGAAAGTTGGGCAGAGGCGGAGCGAGCCGCTTGACCCAGCGCAGCCGCAGCACGCTCACACCGGGCTTGTGGGTCCATCCGGAGTCGACCGGGCGGCTCGCGCCGCACGCGGCCGCGCAAGACGCGGAAAAAAGGATCGCGGCGAGGGCCGGGCGCGGGATCAAGGGGCCTTGCCCGCGGACTTGGCGCGCAGGAGCTTCTGGAGCAACGCCGGATCGATGCCTTCGAGGCCGCTGACATCGCTCGGCATGTCCGGGACCTCGGCCGAAGGATCGAGGGCCAGCAGACGCTCGCGGGTCTGCGCGAACAGGTCGTCGAAGCGATCGGGCCTGCCCTGCTCTCCGAGCTTCGTGACGACGTCCTTGAGCAGCGCGACCGCCCTGTCCTTCTCGTTCTTGCGCTCGGCGATGCGCGCCTGATGGTACTTGGCGAGGAGCGCGGTGCGGTCGCCGTACCCCTTCTCCATCTCCCTCCACTTGGCCGCGGCCTCGTCGAGCTTGCCCTTCGCCTCGTACGAATAGGCCAGGCCCTCGATCGCCGCGGGCCGCAGCCATTCAGCGTTGTCCCGGACCTCGCCGAGGAACTTCTCGTACGCGGCGATGGCCTTGTCGTACTGACCCAGATCGTACCGGGACGCCGCCTCGCCGAGCGCCGCGACCGCGCCGATCTCCGAGCCGCCGAGCTCCTGCTCGACCTTCACAAACTTGTCCGTCGCCTGCGTGGCGCGCGCCGAGCGCGTGTCGAACGACAGCTCGCCCTTGGGCAAAGGCGGCGTCTCGGTCGGATCCGCGGACGCGGATCTCACGCTCCCCATGGCGACCTTCACGGCGTCGAAAAGCAGGTCGGTCTTCTCCGCGTGACCCTTCTCGACAATGGCGCTCACGGCGACGTAGACGACGGTCCCCAGGATGACGAGGCACACGCCCGCGATGAGCGGCCTGCGGTGCTCGGTCATCCAGTCGAAAACGGTCATCGTCTTGGCGATGAACTGATCCTGGGTCGGATCGAGCTCGTCCTTGCGGCGCTTCTTCTCGGCGATCTTGGTGCGCGACACGGCTTTTCAACTCCTTGCAAACAAAAGGGTTCTTGCCTGACGGGCGCAGACTATATGCCGCGCCCGATCCCAGTGTCAACGCCGGACCGGCGTTGGACCGGCCTTGCGCGTCGGCGTAAATGAGACAAGAATACTCCAAATGCTCGCGCGAGGGCCGGGGCGCGCGGCGGAGGATCCTTTGGCGAGCGGCTGCGACAACGCCCTCCTGATCCGGTACGGTGGCCTGGCCGCGGACGAGCACCTCGTCCAGAAGCGCTACTTCGTGCAGAAACGGCTCTATACGCTCCAGATCGAGTCGACCGACGACTGCCCGCAGGATTGCGTGTTCTGCTACGCGGGCGGCACCGGGGTGGGAAAGCGCGGGCTCGACGCGGCGGAGATCCGGGGCCTGCTCGAGGACGCGGCAACGCTCGGGATCCGGGCCATCGACTGGCTCGGCGGCGATCCGCTCACCCGCCCGGACTGGCACGAGCTCATGCTCCACGCCGCGCGCCTCGGGCTCGTGAACAACATCTGGACGAGCGGCCTGCCCCTGCGCGAAAGGACCGTCGCGGCGCGCGTGCGCGAGGCGGCCTCGCGCGGGTTCGTCTCGGTGCACTCGGACAGCATCTTCCCGGCCACGCTCGCCCGCTTGCGCCGCGGCGGAGGCGCCGGCTCGTTCGAGGCCATCGCGCAAGGCGTCGACAACCTTCTCGCCCTCGGCCACCCGCCGGATCGCATCATCAACTGCATCACGTTCACCTCGGTGCAGGAGCCGCGCGACACCATCGAAACCATGCGATGGTGGTTCGAGAACAAGGGCGTGCGCACCTGCCTGACCATGTTCAACCCGACCGGCGAGGGCGCGGCCCTGCACTTTCTGGAGCCGGATCCCGGGGCCGTGCGCGAGGTGTACCGCGAGCGCGACCGCATCAACTTCGGCGACGGGCAAGGCACCATCGGCGCCATGGACACGGACAAGTTCTACTGCGGCACCATGGCCACGGTCACGTTCACGGGCGACGTGACGCCCTGCTCCGTGATCCGCGAGGGCGTGGGCAACATCCGCGAGGCGCGGCTCGCGGAGATCGTGGCGCGCCACGGAGATGCGCTCGTGCACGAGCGGCTGCACGACGCCTGCAACCTGCCCGCTCCGTGCGACGCCTGCGCGGACAACGACCACTGTTGGGGTTGCCGCGCGACCGCGCACAATTACTGCGGCGACGCGGACGGCCTCGACCCCAAATGCTGGCGCATCCGCGCCGGGGAAGACAGATGAAGAGGACGAGCGTGACGCTGAAGGACGTGCAGGCGGTGTACGGCGGGCCCGAGGCCGACCTGTGGGAGCTCGTCATGGGCGAGCAGATCCACGCGGGCGGCATGATGTCGTCGCTCGCGCTCGCGAAGAGCGCGGGGATCGCGTCCGGCATGAGGGGCGTGGACCTGTGCTGCTGCCTGGGCGCGGGCATGCGCCTGCTCGCACACACCTATGGCGTGCGCATGTGCGGCGTGGACGCCACCGAGCGCATGGTGGAGGAGGCTCGCAGGCGCACCGAGGCCGCGGGGCTTTCCGACAACCTCGAATACCGCCTGGGCGACGTGACCGACGCGCCGGTCAAGGACGGCGAGTTCGACTTCGTCTGGGGCGAGGACGCGTGGTGCTACGTGGTCGACAAGGATCGCCTGATCCGGGAGGCCGCGCGCGTCCTCAAGCCCGGCGGCATCGTGGCGTTCACGGACTGGATCGAGGGACCGCGGGGCCTTTCCGACGACGAGGCGGCGCGCATCAACACGTTCATGAAGTTCCCGGACATGCAGAGCCTCGACGGATGGGCCGCGCTGCTTGAGAAGCACGGCTTCCAGGTCAAAGAGAGCGTGGAGATCGACTTTGCCGTGTTCGTAGACCTCTACATGCAGATGCTCACCACTCAGCTCACCTCGGACGCCCTGCGCATCCTCGGCAACGACCAGGCGCTCTTCGAAGCCATGGGCGCCGAGATGGAGTTCATGCGGCAGGCTGCGCACGCGGGCAAGATCACCCGCGGCCGCTTCGTTGGGGTCAAGAAGGGTTAGAGTTCCGCCCTGTACGTCTCGCGCGAGCGCGCGACCGCGAAGATGGCCACGAGGAGCCAGACGATCATGTAGATTGAGGGGCCCGCGGCCCAGCCCCGCACGCTCAGCATCCACTCCAAGCCCCCTTCCCACCCAAACGGATCAGACGGAAATCACAGCGTTTTCTGACCAGCTGACCGCCACCGCACACAAAGGTGGCAGAGCCGTTTGAACGACCTTTGCCACTCACGCACCAATCCGCCTGACGATTTTTCGCAACTCTCCTCGTCGAGCGGCCGATGAGGGGAACGAACCGGTCCCCGATGTCGGGACATGGCGAGGAGAAACATGGGCGTCAGGCTGCATCCACACGCGAGCGAGCGCGCCGCAGAACGCGGAGCACGAGAGACTGAAATCGTCCTCGCCGTGCGCGAGGGTGAGCGCTTCGCCGCAAAGCACGGTCGGACCCGCTTCGTGAAGTCCTTTCCGCATGCAGGTTCGGTGCGCGACCGACCGTGTTTGGAGAAACAGCTGGAAGTGATCGCCGTACGCGACGGCCTCGACTGGCTGGTCATCACGGTCATCGTGCGCTATTTTAGATGAGGAGGTGATGGACGATGCGGCTGACGCATGATCCCAGGCACAACGTGGCCTACCTGCGACTCAAGGAGAGACCTGCGGACGGGCACGTGCGCACGGTGAAGGTGAGCGAGTCCGTCAAAATCGACCTCGACGCGGACGGCACCGTATTCGGAATCGAGCTCTTGAACGCCAACGACCAGATCTTCGCCGCGGACGGCGGTGCGTTCGTCTTCGTCGACGAAGCGGCCGGGAGAAGGACCGAGTTCGACATCTCGGCGGGCACGCCGTAGGAAATCCCCACCTCTCTTCCCTCTGCGATCCGATCCCAGCCCGTTTGAGAGAAATCGGGGGAGTCACCCCTCGGAACCGTCGCCTGGCGCCTGGGCGAGCGCGGCCTCGAGGGCCTCGTGGGCCGCAATCCAGCGCGCCTCGGCCTCGGCGACCAGCCGCTCGAGCTCGCGCTTGCGCCTTCCGAGCTCGGCCACGCGCGCCTCTGAGCCCGCGTAGGTGGCGGGGTCGGAAAGCTCACGGTCGACCGCGGAGGTCTCGTCGGTGAGCGCCTCGAGCGCCTCCTCGGCGGCCCTGGCCTCGCCCTTCAACGGCGCGAGCCGCGCCCGCTCGGCCGCCGCCGCGCGCCGCGTCTCCTTGCGGCCGGCCCTTTCCTGGCCCCCTCCTTCCGCGCCCTCCGCGGTCCGCGAGGCCGGCGAGCGCTCGGCCAGGAGCCCGCTGCGGTACTCGTCCATGTCGCCCTCGAACGGCAGGGCCGTGCCGCGCGCCACGAGCCACAGCCGATCGGCCACGGTCTCGACGAGGTGGCGATCGTGGCTCACCAGGATCACGGCGCCTTTGTAGTCGTTGAGCGCCTGCACGAGCGCCTCGCGCGAGTCGAGGTCCAGGTGGTTCGTGGGCTCGTCGAGGATGAGCAGGTGCGGCGCACAGTGCGCGATGAGGCACAGGGCGAGCCGCGCCTTCTCCCCGCCCGAGAGATCCGCCACGCGCACGAGCGCCTTGTCCCCGCCGAAGCCGAACCCGCCAAGGCGCGTTCTCACACGTTCCTCGGGCGCGCCCGGCATCAAGGCCGAGAGCTCCTCGATCGGGGTACGGCCCACGCGCAGCTCCTCGAGCTGGTTCTGGGCGAAGTACCCCACCCGCAGCCGCGGCGTGCGCGTCATCTCGCCGCCCGAGACCCGCAGGCGCCCCGAGAACAGGCGCGTGAGCGTGGTCTTGCCGTTGCCGTTGGCGCCGAGCAGCGCGATCCTGTCGTCCGCGTACACGCTCAAGGACAGACCGCGCAGCACGGGCCGCCCCGGTTCGTAGCCGACCTCGGCGCTCTCGAGACGGATGACGGGCGAGGGCACGGCTTCGGGCTCCGGGAACGAGAACGCCACCGCGCGCTCCTCCATGACTGCGGCGATGGGCTCCATGCGCGCGAGCGCCTTCATGCGGCTCTGAGCCTGGCGCGCCTTGGTGGCCTTGGCCTTGAACCTGGCGATGAACGCCTCCATGCGCCGCCGCTGGTCGTCCTGGCGCGCGACCATCACCGCGGTGCGCTCGAGGGTCTCACGCCGCGCGCGCTCGAAGGCGTCGTAACCGCCCGAGTACACGGCGAGCTTGCCGCCTTCGATGTGCAGGATGCGCGTGGCCACCGTGTTGAGGAACTCCCGGTCGTGGCTCACGATGAGCAGCGTGTGCGGGTACGTCCGCAGGTGGCTCTCGAGCCACAGGCTGGCCTCGAGGTCGAGGTGGTTCGTGGGCTCGTCGAGGAGCAGGAGGTCCGGCTCGGCGAAGAGCACGGCCGCGAGCGCCACGCGCATGCGGAAGCCGCCCGAGAAGTGGGAGAGCGGCCTTGCTTGCGCCTCCTCGTCGAAGCCCAGCCCGGCCAGGATCGAAGCGGCCCGGGCCGGCGCCGCGTGCGCGCCCATGTCGGCGAGCCGGGTGTGGATCTCGGCGATGCGGTGCGGGTCGCGCGCGGCCTCGGCCTCGGCGAGCAGGCGCGTGCGCTCCTCGTCCGCGGCGAGCACGGTCTCAAGCGGCGTGCGCGGCCCGTCCGGCGCGTCCTGCGCCACCACGCCCACGCGTGCCCCACGACGCAGGGCGAGCGAGCCCCGCTCGATCTCGAGCGCCCCGGCGATGAGCTTGAGGAGCGTGGTCTTGCCCGAGCCGTTGCGCCCCACGAGCCCAACCCGGTGCCCCACCGGCACGTGCGCCGTGGCTCCCTCGAACAGGAAGCGCGTCCCGACCCGGTAGGTGAGGCCCGCGATCTGCAACATGGGCGCTTGTTAGCACGCCGCAACGGCCATTTGGAAGGTTCACGCCTTGCTCCGCAAGACGTTGTTCCCCTCGCGGCAGCAGTTGCCGTATAATGCAGCAGACTTGCGATGAACCAAAGGAGTTGGGACATGAGACATCTTCTGCTGACGGCCATGGTCCTTTGCGCATCGTGCATCCTGTTCGCGTCATGCGGCGAGAACGGGCCGTTCATCATCGACGGAGGAACGGACGACACGGGCACGGATCTCGACGGTGATTCGGACGGCGACGCGGACGGTGATTCGGACGGCGACACGGACGGCGATACCGATTCCGATACGGATGCCGACAGCGACAGCGATGCCGACAACGATTCCGACGCCGACGGGGACTCGGACACGACGAATCAGTGCCCGTATCAGTGCATGCGGGCGTCGAACTGCCAGGGCAATATCCACGACGAATACACGTGCAGCCAGCCGAACCGCGTTTGCTGCGAGCAGGGAGTGGATACGGGCTCGACCTCGGACTCGGACACCGGGACCTCGGCGGACTGCGAGTCGAGCGGCGGCACGTGCACCAACATGTGGGATGGGTGCCCGGACGGCTCCTCGGCCGACGACACGCTCACGGGGTGCCAGGTGTGGCAGCAGTGCTGCATGCCGGACGATATACCCGCGGACGCGGGCCTGGACGGGGGCAGCGCCTGGGAGTGCCTGCCCAAGACTCAGGCTCCCGGCCTAGCGTGCGACCCGGCTAACGCCTGCTGCGGCTTTCCGCCGGCCCAGGGAGGGGTGTCGTACAGCGCGGGTCCGGATTCGTGCGACGCCTCGTGGACGAGCAGCGGCGGGTCCTACCAGGTGAGCTGCACCGGGCTCGGCGCCACCGGCTCCACCTGCACCTGCACGGGCTAGCCTTCCCGCGCCAACTCTTCGCGAAACCTGCGACCCGCAAGCTCGAAAACATCGCTGGCCACGAGCGCGGCCCGCTCGATGCGACCGTCCGGATCCGATCCGGAAAAGAGCATGACACCGGCCTCGTCCGTCAGGAGCCTCACCCGGGCCTGACCGTCCGGCGCCCGGGCCGCGACAACGCCCCGGACCTCGACGAGCGGCGTCCTGCCAAAGGGATGCTCCACGTCCGAGGCTCCGGGCGCGAGCAGAAGCGTGAACGGCTGGGACGCGAAGCCCAAGGGAACGTGCATGCGCGCCGCCAGCGCCCGAACGAGAGGCTCGACCTCGTCGCTCCCCTCGAACCTGTGGACGCTCAGGTAGCGATCGCAGCCTTCGACGAGAACGAGGAGATCGAGAGCCGCCTCGGGATCAGAACCGACGAGCCCGTGCCCCACGAGGAGCCCGCGCACTGACGAGAAGGGAACGTGGAGCCTCCTGCCGATCTTCAGGGTCTCCTGGGCCAAGTGGGCTCGCGAGGGGACTTGGTCGGCCGACACGAAATCGATCGCGTCCCCCTCGCGCTCGGAGGCGGCGTCCGGATGCGCGGGCGACAGGTAGCGCCACAAGGCATCGTACCGCCTTCGCCCGTGTCCGAAGAGGCGGGACAGGAAGCCCGGCCGGGCGAGCCCTTCCGGCAGCACGAGCACGTCCACCATGCGCGCCATCCTCTTATTCTAGGAGCCCGCCGTGGAAAAACCAAAAATTCAAGAACCAAAGACCATGGGGGTCGGAAAGTAGTATATTCGGCGTGAACGGTTTTTTTCGAAACGTAAGGAGGCATGCATGACTCGCAAATTTCTTGTCATCCCGGCGGCGCTCCTCTTTGCGGCGGCGTTGTCGTGCGAGAGCGGGGCGGACACGACGACCGGGGACGACGACAACGGCGCGGACGCGGACGGCGACACGGACTCGGACGCGGACTCGGACGCGGACTCCGATACGGACACGGGCGCCCTGGGCACGTGCGAGCCGGGCGAGGTCTGGTGCCTCGGGAACTTCGTATCCGTGTGCAACGCACAGGGCGCGTTATGGGACAAGACCGAGGATTGCGCCACGCAGGGCCTCATCTGCGCGGCGGGCAAGTGTTCGGACTTCACGCAACAGTGCGCGGACGCCATCAACGAGCGCTCCTACATCGGCTGCGACTACTGGGCGACCACGCTCAGCAACATCGAGCTCAACTGGACCCCCGCGACGAACGCGTACGCCCAGAAGCCGTTCTACTACGCCATCGCGGTGGCCAACGACGGCGCGGACAACGCAGAGGTCACGGTCACGGACGGCGCGACCATCAACAACAACTACACCGTGCCCGGCGGCCAGATGATCATCATCGAGGACCTGCCCTGGAAGATGAACATCAAGAACCCGGGCGACATCCAGAAGAACACCTGGGCCACGCGCCAGGTGGCCAACGCCGCCTACCACCTCACCTCCACACGGCCCGTCACCGCCTACCAGTTCAACCCGCTCCATTACTCCGCGGGCACAAACGTCTATTCGTATTCCAATGACGCCTCGCTCCTGCTCCCGTCGCATGTCTACCTGGACGAATACGTGGCCATGGCGCGGCCGACCATGAAGGTGAAAACCGCCTCAGCCGGCATGATACGGCCCGGATTCGTGGCCATCGTCGGCACGGGCGACGGGCCGTCCACCGTGGAGATCACGTCGTCGGCGTTCACGTTCAAGTCCGACGCCAAGTCCAGCGCCTCCTACCCCGCGCTGCAACCGGGCGGGACCATGACCGCGACCTTGAACCCTTATGACGTGCTGCAGATCCTCTCGAGCGCCGAGCAGGCCTGCACGGGCGGCAAGGTCTGCCAGGCCGGCTACACGTGCTGCAACACGCCTCCCCAGTACGACCTCACGGGCACGATCATCAAGGTCACCTCCGGGCCGAGCCCGGCCGTGTTCGCCGGCACCACCATGAGCTTCGTGCCGTTCAACAAGTGGGCCGCGGATCACCTCGAGGAGCAGATGTTCCCGCTCAAGACGTGGGGCACCCACTACATCTGCGCCCGCAACATCACCCAGAAGCCGGCCGAACCGACGGTCTGGCGCGTGCTGTCGGGCTCGAACGGCAATCCGATCACGTTCACGCCCGCATCCGCGCACGCGGGCGTGACGCTGAACAAGGGCGAGTACGTCGAGTTCGAGAGCCTCGCGGATTTCGAGATCAAAGGAGAGGGCCGCATTTCGGTCGGGCAGTTCATGGTCGGACAGAATTACACCTCGGACGTGAACCCGCCGAAGAACGGTGATCCGTCCATGTCGCTCGGCGTGCCCGTGGAACAGTACCGCACGAGCTACACGTTCCTCGCGCCCACGACATACGTTTTCAATTACCTGACAGTGGTCCACAAGACCGGGACATTCCCGCAGCTGGACGGCGCACCGGTAGCCGGTGACACGGTCGGTGTCACCGCCGAGTACTCGCGGACCAACCTCACCATCTCCGCCGGTATACACAAGATCAAGTCGACCGAGGCGTTCGGAATCCAGGTGTACGGCGTCGGAACCTACACGTCGTACATGTACCCGGGAGGCCTCGACCTCAAGCGGGTCGACACGCCGGTCGATTGAGTCGCGCGGACAGGAACACACGTGCAAATCGATTTCGAAAAACGCGAGATACAACTCAAGCTCGTCTATTACGGTCCGGGGCTCTCGGGCAAGACGACGAACCTCGTGGCCATCCACAGGATCTGCGCGCCTTCGAGCCGCGGCCGGCTCATGACCCTTGAGACCAAGGACGACCGCACGCTCTTCTTCGATCTCCTGCCCATGCACTTCGAAACCGATTCCGGGCTCTACATCACGGTCAAGCTCTTCACCGTGCCCGGACAGGTCATCCACAACGCCACGCGGCGCATCGTGCTGCAGGGCGCCGACTCGGTGGCGTTCATCGCCGACTCGCAGATTGCGGAGACCGAGAACAACCAGGCCTCCTTCTTGAACCTCAAGGAGAACATGAAAGAGAACGGGCTCAACATCAAGGCCATGCCGCTCGTCATCCAGTTCAACAAGCGCGACCTGCCGAACATCCGCACCGACGCGGAGATCGCGGCGCTCGCGGCGCAGGGGCGAGAGCGGGTCTACAAGGCCGTGGCCACGCGGGGCGACGGTGTGGTCGAGACCTTCATGGGCCTCATGGAGCTCACCTGGGAGAAGCTCAACGCCTGGCACGACCTGGAAGGCAAGTTCGGTGTGAACGGCGACAGGCTGCTCACGAGCCTGGCGCGACAGCTCTCCTTCCCGTACCCGCCGGAAAAGAGGTGACGCCCGTGGACCCCACAGACCCGACCCAGGTTCCCTCGCTGGCCGACATCGTCGACCCGAAAACGCTCGACGAGGTGTGCCGCGCGCTCCACGACCTCTTCGACCTGCCCGTGCGCGTGTTCGCGACGGACGGGAAGCTCCTGGTCGAGACCACCCACACGCCGCCCCTGTGCCACGCCTTCAACAAGATCGAGAAGGGGCGCAGCGCGTGCACGGCCACGCGCGAGGGCATCAAGCGCGCGCGTCCGCGGGTGAACGAGACCGTGGAGGTCGTGTGCCCCATGGGCCTGCGGTACGAGATCTCCCCGGTCATGTTCCAAGGCTCCTCGCTCGGCAAGGTGGTGCTCGGCCCCTACCTGCCCGCCGGCCTCGATGAAATCCCGGCCGAGGCGCTCGCCGTCGCTCCCGAGCTCGACCCGGCCGCCTTCGGCGACAAGCTCGCCGCCATGCGCCGCATGACCGCAACGAACCTGGCCCGGATCGCGACCGCCATCCGCGCCATCCTGGAGGTGGTCCTCTTCTCGGGCGCCTCGGCCCACGTGACGAGCGAGATGCACATCGCGGCCATCCGCGAGTCGTACCGCGACATCATGGAGAAGAACCGCAAGCTGGAGGAGATGAACGAGCGCATGAAGGAGTTCGACCGGCTGCGCTCGAGCTTCCTCGCCACGGTGAGCCATGAGCTGCGCACGCCGCTCACGTCCATCATCGGCTACAGCGACATGCTGGCCGAGGGCATCGCGGGCGAGCTCCTCGCCGAGCAGAAGCAGTTCGTCGAGACCATCAAGGCCAAGGGCGACGAGCTCCTGAAGCTCATCGGCGCCATCCTCGATTTCTCGCAGATCGACACGGGCCACATCACCTTGCAGTCGACCGAGGTCGATCCGGCCGAGCTCGTGCGCGCGGCCGTGGGGCGCAAGCAGCACCTGGCGGACCGGCGGGGGGTCCAGCTCTCCGTCGACCTGCCCGCGGACCTGCCCGTCGTGAGCCTCGACCCGGACATCATCGGGAAGGCGCTCGAGAACCTGGTCGAGAACGCCGTCAAGTTCTCGCTGCCGGGCGGCGTGGTGCGCGTCTCGGCCCGCATCGCGCCCGCGGACAGCGCGGACGGGGCCGAGGACGGCTTCGGCTTCGTGCTCATGGCCCGGCCCGACATGCTCGAGATCAACGTGGAGGACCACGGCATCGGCGTCCCGGACGCCGACCAGGAACGCATCTTCGCGCCGTTCACCCAGGCCGACAACTCCTCGACCCGCGAGCACGGCGGCGCGGGGTTGGGGCTCGCCATCGTCAAGCACTACGTCGAGGCCCACGGCGGGCGCGTCCACGTGCGCAGCCACGTGAACGAGGGCAGCGCGTTCTCCATACGCCTGCCGGTCGTTCGCGACTGACGGAGAGCTGCGCTATCGTTGTGGCGGCGAGCGCTTCGATACTGATCCCCCCTCCCTGGGAGATCAGCGCCACGCTCCTGCCCCCGTGGCCGCGCGTGACCGCGACCTCGCCGCCGGGCCGCTCCTCGACGCTCGCCGACAGGGCGGGATCGACCGACAGGCTCCCGCCGTCCGGATGGCAGATGATCTCGAAGTCGCCGCCGCTTTCGATGGCGAACGTGATGCTGCTTCCCGACGTGGTGACGCGGATCGTCCCCTCGCCGCCGCCGAGCGAGGCCACGTCCGCGGCGCCGCCCGCGTCGATGTCCATGCCGCCGTGGGATTCGACCGAGACGTCGCCGCCCGTCCGCACCGTGACGCCGCCGTACGCGACGGACTCCACGGCCACGTCGCCCGTGTCCGAGACCGCGACCACGTCGCCTTCGGCTCCTTTGACCGAGATGTCGCCCGAGCCGGTTTCGAGGTCGAGGTCGCCCTCCACGCCGGACACCGCGAGATCGCCGTAGCCGGTGTCGATGGTGAGTCTCGCGCCGCGCGGCACCTTCGAGCCGCGGTCGAGCACCAGGTCCACGAGCCCGACGCGGGAGGCGGGCGGCTCGAAGGACAGGATCAGCTCGGCCGGGCCCCGCGCGGCGGTGAGGACGGCGTAGTCGAGGTTGGCCCGGGCCTTGGCCGGGGAGGCGCCCACGGCCGACGAGATCCCGCGCATGGCGACCCGGTGCGCGTCCCAGCCCGAGATGGCCACGTCGCCCGCGAGCCCCGTGATCGTGAGCTCGCCGCTCTCGCCGAGATCGAAGCTCTCGTCGTAGGCGCCCTCGGTCCGGAACTGGACCGTGCACGCCGCGGCGAGCAATGCGACCGTGGGGATCGCGCGGGCCCTCAGTGGTACCATGTGAGCCCTCCTACGTACTCCACCGAGAATGCGGTGGGAGCCACCTCGGCGCCGTACGTCCGCCGCGTGCCGATCGCGACGCCGGCCCGGCCGCCGAAGTCGAGCGACCAGGCGCGCGCCGGGAAGTAGTGCAGCCCGGCCGCGACGTATGGATAGAGCGCCCATCCCACGTCGCCCGCGTCTTCGCCCTGCCCCGCGCGCGCGGTCTGCACCTCGCACCCGAGCCCCGCGCCCGCGGACCACATGAGGTTCTTGAGGGCGAGGCCGCGGCCGCGCAGCTCGGGCCCCAGCTTGACCGTGGCGAAGTCCGCGTCCCAATTCACGGACAGGTTGCGCAGGCCGATCACCACGTTGCGGTGCGGCGCGAGGCCGAGGCCGAGGCCGCCGTCCACGCTCATCGCCATGGTGGTGGGCGTGCGCACGAGGGACGGGGCCAGGCTCAAGCCCACGTCGACGAACATGGCGTCGAGATCCGGCGCGCCCGGTCCGCCCCGCGTGTTCGAATAGAACGCGTCGATGGCCGCGTAGCCGTAAGTGTAGAACGCGAGCCCGCCGAGCGCGGTCGCGCCGCCGAGCTTGGCGCCCGCAACCGGATCCGAGTCCGTTGAGCGCACGCTTCGTCCCACCAGCACGGCCCCGACCAGGGACCCCACGGTCAGCCCGAGCAGGAGCGCGCCGTCCGCGTAACGCTTGCCGATGAGCTGTGGCACGCCCGGCGCCACGAGCGAGATGCCCAAGGCCGCGGGAGGCACGAGCAGGGCGCCCTTGCGCCGCGCAAGGGAGGGTCCCTCGTCGACCCCGGCGGGGGCCGCCGACGGCTGCGGTCCCGGGTCCGCCTTTGCGGGCGCGATCGGAGAAGCCGCACGATCGTTCGCGCCGTTCCACCGCGCGCCCGGGCCCAGGGGGATCTCGGTGAGCGGCCGGACGTGCGCGCTCACGACCGGGACCGCGACCGGCTCGGGTGCGCCCTTGGCGGTCGCCACGACCATGGGGACGTCGATGAAGTCCGACGGGCCGAGAGTGATCGAATCCCCGTCCCTGAGCCTCGCCTCCGCGGCGTGCAGGCCGGTCGTCGTGCGCAGCCGGACGTTGTAAGAGCCGGGCGCGAGGGCCACGGCGAGCGCGGCGCCCTTCGCCTTCTCGACCTCGGCCTCGATGCGGCCCGAGGTGCCCGTGATGAGGACCGTGCCCTCGAGATCGGAAGCGAGATCGATGCGCGCCCGCGTGGCCGACGGGGATGTGAGATCCACGTCGCCCTCGCCCTGCAGCGCGTACAGGAACGTGGGATGCTGCGGGCCGGATGCGGTGCCCTCGGTCTCCTGCACGGTGAAACGGTAGGCGTACTCGTAGGCCTCGGACACGGACACGCGGCCGTCGCCGCCCGTGTCGGCCGGCCCGCGCAGGCCGGAGATGAGGTGGTGGCTGAAGAACGACGAGCCGAGCGCGTCGGATTCCTGGGCGTTCTCGATCGCCGCGGCCGAGGTGAGGATGACCATGCCGCGCGCGCGCACGGGCTGCTCCTCGAGGAACGGCGAGACGACGCGCCCTCCCTTCTGGCGCGTGATCTCCCCGGACTGGCAGGCGTCGATGATGACCACGCGCACCTTGGCAGGCGTCTGTTCGAGGCGCCGCTTCAGCTCCTCGAGGGCGAGCCCGCGGCCACCGAGGCGCAGCCACCCCGAGTCCGCGTGCCCGGAGTAGTAGAACACGAGCACCGCATCGCCGCCCGCCGCGTTGATGCGCGCCGCCATGTCGTCGAGGGCCGAGCGCACCGCGTCCGGGCCCTCACCGAGGAGCAGCGTCATGTTCTCGCGCGCCACCCCGCCGATCTCGACGAGCAGGTCGGCCATGCGCTCCGCGTCGCGCTCCGCGTACCTGAGCGGCTCCGAGCGCGGCAGCCCCAGGTTGTTGCCCACGACGACCGCGAACCTCCGGCCGGACGCGGTCTCCTCGGCGCGCGCCCCTGCACCGGCGGTCGCGAGCAATGCGAATAGGAGGGCCGTGGGCGCGAGACGTTTCACGCTCACCTCTTGCGGATCCAGAAAGTCGCCTGCTCGCACGGGAGGGGCAGCGTCCCTGTTCGCAACGCGCCCGGCCCTCTCCCGGCCAGGCTGCGGGCCGCGCGCTCCACGGCCTGCGCGTCTCCGGCCGCGTCGCCCACGCACAGGAAGAACCTCTCGAACGACGGGGCGTCGTCGAGGACCACGCTCGCGTCGATGAGCCGGCCCCGCCCCTCGCGCAGCGTGACCGCGCCCGAGGCGTCCGTGGGGAAATAGCGGGTGACCGCGCCGCGGCCGTCGATGCCCACGAGGACCGCGGGCGCGCTTCGCGGGGCGTCGTACCAGAACTGGATGCGATCGCCCGCGCCGAGCACGTCGCCGCTCTCGCCCATCTCGCCGCCTCGCGCGCCCTGCCTGTAAAAGCCGAGCCTGAATCCGCCTCGGACGGCCGCTCCATCCTGCGCGCGCCCGAGCGACGAGGCGCTGCCCATGACGCGCGTCTGGGTGCGCCGCGCCTCCTTGTCGAAGGCCGCCACATACTCCCCGCGCCCGGATCCGGCGAGCCCGGGCAGCACGAACGCGAGCGCGACCGCTGCGGCCACGGCCACGGGCGCCGCGACGAGGACGAGCCGCGCCCACGGTCTTCGACGCGGCGCGATCCACAGGGCCCGCACCTTCTCGGGCACGGGGCGCAAGGGGAAGGCCGCCTCATCGGCTCGGGCCTCGGCCAGGGCGGCACGGCACGCGTCGCACTCCAGGGCGGCGGCCTCGACCGCCTCGCGGGCAGGTCCCTCAAGCTCGCGGAGCAGGTAGCGCTCGATCGCGATCTGGTTGAGGCACCTGTGGTTCGAGGTCATGACCGCACCTTGAGCAGCGCGAGGGCGCGCTTGTGCGCCTTCGACTTGAACTTGCCCATGCGCTTGCGCACGAGCGCCACCGAGCACCCCGTCACCTCCGCGATCTCCTCGTAGGTCATACCCTCGACCACGCCGTACAGCACGGTCTCGCGCGTGGCCCCGTCGAAGCCCAGGAGCACCCTCAGCACGAGGTCCCGCGGCCACGCCTCCACCGGCTCCGAGACCGCCGCCGGCTCGAACGCCTGCTGCTCGAGGCGGTCGCGGTTCCTCTTGTCGCGGATGCGGTTCAGGCTCACGTTGGTGGCGATGCGGTAGAGCCACGTGGCCGGGGAAGCCTGGCCGCGGAAACGCTCCATGGAGCGCACGACCCGCATGAACACGTCCTGCGCCGCGTCGTCCGCCTCGGCCTCGATCCCGAGGATCCGCAGACAGCGCCTGTGCACCATGCCGCCGTATTTCCTGTAGACATCCTCGATATCGAGCTCGGCCACGGTCGTCGCCCTCTCCTTGAGGACCGGAGCATCCACCGGGCCCGTCACGGCAGTCAAGCCCCGGCCTTGTCCGGCCATGGCGAAGCAGGTCATCATTGCGGCACGCCTCCGACATCTTGGACCCGCGGGCTCGGAAAAAGCTGTGGGAAAAATAGGTCCTATGGGACCAATGGGTCCTATGTTAGTCTTTCTCATTCCGGGAGGCTCCATGGCCGAGGAAACCAGCGGCATCATGACCGGCGTCACGCGCGTCACCAAGGAGAAGGAGACGGGCGAGCACCCCATGATGAGCTACACTGCCGTGACGACCCACAGGTCCATGGCCCAGGCCTTCGTGGGGGAGCTCCTGCGAGTGGCGCGGCGGATCATGCCCGATCACGAGCTGTCCATCGAGGACCTCGTGTCCGTCTGCCATGTGGCCCTCGACACGCGCGAGCACGGCGTGGTCATGCTCGAGGGCAAGCACCTGCGCGGACGGGTCGCCGAGCAGATCTCGCGCGCCGACCGCTACCAGGAGACGTTCAGCGTCCAGGTCATCGGCTGGGACAAGGAGAGCGGCAAGGTCGACTACGACTCCGTGGTCGACACCCTGTGCGAGCGCCTGCGCAAGACCGACCTCATGTTCCTCTTCAAGTCCCGCCTCGTACTGCTTCTGCCCCACACGGGCGCCGAGGCCAGCGCCAGGCTCGCGGACCGCATACGCCGCCTGATCGAGGTCGCGTTCGCCAACCCCAACGATATCGTCATCGACCGGCTGACCTACCCCTCGCCGGAAATCGCCCGGGCGAGCGAGGTGCTCGATTGGGTCGAGGACAAGATACGCTCCTGATGCCCCCCCAAATCGCCGTCGCTCTCCTCCTTGCCGTCGCGTTCGTGGCGACCCCCGCGCGCGCCCCGGCCGGCGAGCTCATGCGCTTCGGCCCCGCGGCCGTGCCCGAGGCCCACTCCGACTACGGGGGCACGCCCGACCCGCCGGTCTCGCCCGAGATGGGCCTCTCGCCCGTGGAGATCCGCGCGATCCTCGCGCGTTTCGCCTCGACCGGTCCCGGGGAGCGCCGCCGCGCGCTCGAGGCCCTGCGGCGCGACGCGGACGGATCGGAGCGGGCCTTTCGCGAGGTGCTGTGGGGAAGGCACGGGGCCGCCAACGCCGAGATGCGCGGGGCGGTCAAGGACGCGGAGCGGCGCGCCCCGGGCTCGGGCAGGGACAAGGGCGACGCCCTCGCCGGGCTCTTGGCGTCCTCGGCCTCGGACCGCGGCACGACGACCGCCCTCGGCATCGCCGCCGTGCTGCGCGTCCTCGCCGACCTCGACACCCTGGCCGGCTACAAGGTGCTCATCGAATTCTCGCCCCGGCACGCGGGCGTCTTCCGCCGCGAGGTCGGCCGCCTCCTCGTGTCGAAAGGACTGCCGGCCATGCCGGCCCTCGTCTACGGTCGCGGCAGCAAGAACCCGGAGATCCACCTCTTCTGCGTGGAGTGGATCCGCGACATGGGCGAGCCGCTCCTCGGCGAGCAGATCAAGCTCAAGAACCCGCGGCGCCTGGCGCAGCTCCTCGAGGCCTATGCCTCGGTCAACGACCTCGACGCCATCGACGTGACCTTGTCCCTCGCCAACCACGAGTCCGTGTTCGTGCGCAACGCCGCCCGCAAGTGCATCGAGGCCTACGGAGTGAACGCCAAGTGGTCCGTGCGGCGCGAGTACGAGAACACCTTCGGACGCACCCTTCCCGACAGCGCGGACACGGTCGCCATGTTCGCCGAGCTGTGCCGCCGCTGGGACGAGAAGCGCCTGTCCGGCCCGGCCGAGATATTCGCGCGCGGTCTCGCGCAGCGGGCGGCCGGCAGGCTCGACGAGATGGCCAAGGACTTCAGGCTCGTGCTGCGCGACGCGCCGCTGTTCGCACGTCGCGGCGAGATGGCCGAGGGCTTCCTGTCCCATGCCGCGGCCCTCGACGCCGCGGGGCGCACCCGCGAGGCGCGCGAGGCGATCCTCGTCGCGAGGCGCGTGGCGCCCGCGGGCTCCCCGGAGTGGCGCAAGGCCGAGGCCCGCCTGAAGTGGCTCCTCGCGGAGCAGATGCGCGCGGCCGGCGCGGCCTCGCCCGAGCTGTACCGCCAGGTCCTGGCCCTCGATCCGGGCCTCGAGGACGCCGCGTCGCGGCTCGCCCGCCTCACCGGCGCGAAGCCGAGGCCCGCGGACGTCGCGATCAAGGGCGCCTTTGTCGCGGTCTTCGTGTTCCTCGCCGCGCTCCTCGTCGTGCGGCGCCTGGGCGCGCCTTAGGGACTGGCAGGCTCCTTGCTTCCCGACTCCCCATGGGGCAGGCTGTACCCGTTTTCGCCCCAAGGAGACCTCATGATGAACAAGATGCTCCTCGTATCTTTCGCAACGGCGGCCTGCGCCTCGCTCGCGGCGAGCGCCCGGGCCGCGGACGGCGGCATCGACGCGGGCGACACGGACGCCGGCCCGGTGTCCGACGATCCCTGCTATCTCGACAACGGGAACGAGACGGACGTGGGCTCGCTGTTCGGGTGCAACGGCCCGCCGCCCGGACCCGCGCAGTCCCCCGTCTCGATCGGCGCCGAGTGCGCCTTCGACTCGCTCGACGACGTGACCTACGGCAACTGCCCGGCGGGGCTCTCGGTCTGCTACCCGTACGCGGAGTGGTACGGCGGCGTGGACGGTGAGGACAACCAGTGCGGCATCTGCCTCGCGCGCTGCACCGACTTCTCCGACTGCCCGGACGGCGAGTCGCGGACCTGCGACGGCGACACGGACTGTGCGTCCGGCAACTGCAACGACGTCACGATGACGTGCGATTTTGAGTACGACTTCTGCTCATCGGACTGCCCCGGGGGCATGCGCTGCTGGGCATACGGCGGCGGATACGGCCTGTGCATGATCGACTGCGCGGACGACTCGGATTGCGCCACCTCCGTATGCGATCCGATCTGGAAGACGTGCGTCCCGCGCACCGCGGTGTGCGGAGTCGACGACACCGACACCGGGACCGGCGGAGGCGACACGGATACGGGCGTCGGCACCGACCAGGACGGCGGGACCCCGGCGAAGAACAAGGGAGGCTGCTCGTGCGACGCGGCCGGCTCCAAGGCCGCACCCGGGTTCTTCGCCCTCCTCCTGCGCTGATCAGATCCCCAAGATATCCGTGGCCAGATGCGCGACCCGATCGTGCCGGATGCGCTCGGCCAGGAGCACGGCCCGCAGCCTCCCGTAGGCCGCGGAGAGGTCGTCGTTCACGAGCAGGTAGTCGAAGAGCCCGTGCTGCGCGATCTCGGCCTGCGCGGCCTCGAAGCGCCGCACGAGCGACTCGGGCGACTCGGTGCCCCGCGAGCGCAGCCGGCGCTTGAGCTCGTCGAGCGACGGCGGGAGCACGAACACGGTCACGGCGCCCGGATGCCGGGCCTTGATCTGGCGGGCTCCCTGGAAGTCCACGTCGAAGACCAGGTCCTTGCCCTCGCGGGCCGCGGCGTCCACCTCGGCGCTCGCCGTGCCGTAACGGTTTCCGTGGACAAAGGCCCACTCGAGGAACATGTCGGCCGCGACCATCCGCTCGAACTCGGCCTCGTCCACGAAGCGGTAGTCCCGGCCGTCCACCTCTGTGGCCCGCGGCTTGCGCGTGGTGTGCGACACGGAGAAGCGCAGATCGCCGAACTCGGCCAGAAGGCGCCGGCACAAGGTCGTCTTGCCCGCGCCGGACGGCGAGGAGACGATGAACAGGAGAGGGGTCGGTTTCGTCATCGGTCACTCCACGTTCTGCGTGAGCTCGCGCACCTTCTCGATTTCCGACTTCAAGTCGACGATGACGTGGCACGCCTCGGCCTTGCCTGTCTTGGCCCCGGCCGTGCCCGCCTCGCGCGTCATCTCCTGCAACAGGAACTCCATGCGCCTGCCCACGGGCCCCGAAGCGTCACACGCCGCCGCCAGCTGGTCGCAGTGCGACACGAGACGCGCGAGCTCCTCCGAGATGTCCGAGCGGCTCGCGAGCAGCGCCGCCTCGGCCTCGAGCCGCCTGCCGTCGAGCCCCTGCTCGACCGTGGCGACGAGCGCGCGCAGGCGCTCCTTGAGCCTCTCGAACGCCGCCTGCGCCGAGTCCGCCGCGCTCGCCGAGAGGGTCTCCACGCACCTGCGCATGGCGTCAACGCCCGCCCGGATCTGCCGGCGCATGGCCTCGCCCTCGGATGCGCGCATCGCCAGGAGGTCTTGCGCCGCGATCTCGAACGCGGCCGCGACCGCCGCCTCGATCTCCTCGCGGTTCGAGCCGCCCAAGGATCGAAACAGATCCGGCGCGCCTGCAAGGACCGGGACCAGATCCGCGAGCACGAGCCCCGAGTCGCCGGCCACCGCCACGAGCGTCTCGAGGTGGGAGCGCAGCGCCTTCGCGTCGATGGAAGCCGCGTTGCCGAGCGGCCCCTCGTACGACAGGGTCGCGGTGCAGTACCCGCGCGACAGCCGCTCTCGCACGAGCCTGTCGACCAGCGCCTCGCAGCCCGCCATCCCGCCGGGCGCATGGCTGCGCACCTCGAGGAAGCGATGGTTCACCGTGCGCAACTCGACGACGACCCGACCCTCGCCGAGCGGCGCGTCTCCCCTGCCGAAGCCGGTCATGCTCTGCATGCCTAAGGGACTTGCCTCGACACGAAAGCCCCTGTCAAGGCCGGATACGGTTCATTTGAACAGCTTCTTGAGCTTCTCCCTGGCCGACACCACGTCCGGGGCCTCGGCGGCGCCGTTCTTATAGGTGAAGTTCGTGCAATAGTTCGTGCGCTCCCGTTCCGGGACGTACTCGGTGATGTGCTCCCGGCACTGGTTGTGCGATCCCGGATCCCAGTACTCGCAGTTCCTGCAGCAGTGCATGTCCTGCCCGCAGTGCGGACACGAGTCCGTGCGCTGCATCTTCACACGGTCGAAATCGATTTCATTCGCGCACTTGAAACAGAAGTAGTGCTTCTCTTCCACTTTCGGTATGTACATTTGGGTTCTCCTTAGGCTCGCTGCGCCTCCCTCGGCGCAGGCTGCGGCCTTGAGGTTCACATGCCGAGGATACCAGGATCGGCGATGCAGGCAAGACGGACCGGCCGGGCATGGATGGTCGTCGCGCTGGCGCTCGCCTCCTCGTGCATGCCGGAAAGCGACAGGGGCGGCCCGCCACCCCTCGAAGTGGATCCTTCGTCCGCGCTGCAGGGCGCCTCGCTCGTCGTCACCTTGAGCGCCGAGGGAGTCGCGCTCGAGGAGTGCGCCGGCCTCGCACCATCATCGCTCGCGTTCCGCAACCCGGAGGGGATCAGCCAAGTGACGGTCTACACGCTCGACCCGATCGAGGGGAGCGCCCTGCGCGCCCAGATCGCGGTCGCCGAGGACGCCGAGCCGGGCGAGCACGAGGTGAGCCTCTCGTGCGACCCGGCCACCACGCTCAAGGGCGTCCTACGCGTCAGGGAGAGGACCGGGGAACCGGCGCTCTCGTTCGATCCCGCGGGGGGGCCGGCCGGCGCCGTGGCCCTCGGGATCGACGTGCACGCACCCGGAGCGGGCTTCGTCGACGGGAAGAGCCAGATCATCTTCGGCGACGGGACTTCGGTCGCCATCGTCGAACAGATCGTGGTCGGCCGCGAGGATATCCATGTGGTCGTGGACGTCTCGGCCCTGACCCCGGTCGGGGATCTGCCCGTGGCCGTCATCACGGGCGGCGAGGTCGCGCGCGGCACGTTCGCGATCACGGATCGAATCTGGCCGAGCATTGAGGTGGATCCGGCCGAGGCCGAACGCGGCAGCCTGGACACGCCAGCCCAGGCGTCCCTCACCATCGACGGCACGAACATGCGCTTCGTCGAACCGGCCCCGGATGCCGGCGCGGACGATCCGGATGCAACGCGCGTCACGTTCCCCCACAACCCGGGCATCTCGGTGACCGCCGTGGACGTGGCGAGCCCCACGCGTCTCCTCGTCAACATCCTCTTGAACCACATCGCCGATCTCGGGCCGACCACGTTGCGCGTGTCCACGGGCGATCAGTTCGCCGAGACCGACTTCACCGTGCTGCCGCAGGCCGGCACGGCCACCTTGACCCTGTCGCCCCGCTCGCTGCCCCGGGGAGCGCAGAACACGCTGGTCCTGGCCGAGGCCACCAACTTCGATTTCGTAGAGCCCGCCGCGGTCGCGTTCGAGAAGCCGGGCTGCCAGGTCGTGTCGAGCCAGATCCTCACCGACAAGGCCATCGCCCTGTACGTTTCGATCGACCCGGGTTTCGAGGGCGCCTAGAACGTGATCGACGTCACATCGGGCGGCAAGTCGGTCTCGTCCTACCTGGGCGTCACGGCGGACGGCGGCTTGCGCCTCGCGAGCCCGGTGCCGGCAACGCTGTCGCAGGGCGCGGTCGCCGCCGAGGTCGCGCTCGGCGCGTTGGGGGGGACGCTCGATCCGGGCTCCACCGCCCGGGTCCTCGCCCGCTCCGGCATCCGCGTGGCCTCGGCACTCGTGGACGACGGCGGCGGCGCCATCCGGCTCTGGCTCGACGTGGCCGACGACGCCCCGGTCGGTCCGGCGTTCGTCGAGGTCTTAAGCGCGGGAACTGCGCTCACGGCCTTCCTCTCGATCGAGGCGAGCGGGCCTTCCGTGTCCGTGCACCCGTCGGTCCTCCTGCCCGGCCGGCGCACGGCCGAGTTCCGGATTTCGGCCGCCGGGATGACGCTGTCCAAGGACGTGGGCATCGCCTTCGACGATCCGGCCATCAGCGTGGTCAAGCTCGCGCCCGACGGCCAGGGCGGTGTGGACGTGACGGTCGCGGTGGGCCCCACGGCCCGATCCGACATGACCGTGGCGTACGTCCGGGACGGCGCGAGCAGCGCCGCGGCCACGTTCCGGGTTCTGGCGGCCTCGCGGTCCACGGCGACCGCGATCCCCTTCGAGATCACGCGCGGGGGCAGAGCCGCCCACGCGATCTCCGTGTCCGGCCAGGGCACGTCATTCTCCGCGGACGAGACGGTGGCGCGACTCCCGGGCGGGATCGGCGTGGACGTGACGCGCGTCGAGGTGCTCGACGCCACGACCCTCCATCTGGACCTCTCCGTGGACGAGGACGGGCCCGGAGGCTGGACCGGCATCCTCTTGAGGACCGGCGAGGAGTCGGTGGTGGTTCCGCTGCACATCGCCGCGGGTGATGAGTCCCTGACCATGACGGTCACGCCGTCGAGCCTCCCACCCGGGACCAGGGACGCGGTCTTGGACATCACCACTCCCGCCGCGGTGTCGCTCGAGACGTCGATGTCGAAAACGAGCACCGGCACGGCCGGCGCCTATGCGACGCTCACGCAGGTGAAAGGCGCGAACCAGGCACGCGCGGCGTTCGACATCTCGTTCGGCGCTCAGATCGAGGGCGGCAGGATCCCGATTTTCGTCGCCACCGCCGAGGGCGCGGCCGTGGGGTTCGTCGAGTCCGAGCCGATCGCGGCCACGCAGCTCACGGAGTTTGCGCCGTGGGAGGGCACTCTCGTCCCCAAAGAAGCGCTCCTGTTCAGCGTGACCCCCGCCGGCGTGCCATCGTTGATCGAGACGTGCGTGGGCGACCCGTCCCGCACGGACGTGAACCTTGAGCTCCTCGCGTCCGACGGGATCTCGACCCAGGACTGGACCGGCGCGGGACACGTGTGGCTCCTCGATCCCGGCGATACCCTGTTCGTCGCGCGGCCGTCCGAGGATCCCGGCGACCTGCCTTCCGCGCTGTCGGTCGCCACACGGACGAGCGGGACCACCGCCATGCCCGAGCCGGATGACCTGCCGGAACAGGCCATGACCCTGCCGGGGAATCCCTGCGAGCAACCCTTCCTCGGGCTCGCCGCCATCAACGGTGCGCTCGACGTGGACCGGCTCTTAGTGGGCGCCACGACGTGCCCGCTCGTGGTCTCGGCCGTCGCGCGTTCCCTCGCCGACCGCCCCTGGTCCACCCCGGATCTGTGGATCGAGATCCGCGATTCCACCGACAAGCCCCTGGCGTCGGCCACGGACCAGCCTTCGACCCGGGACGCGGATCCGTCCATTCCTCTCGAAGTCTCCTCGGCGAGCCGGCAGATCGTGGTGGGCGCGCAGATGGGCTCGACCGGGCTCTACCTCCTCAACGTCCGGCGGGCCGAGATCGTGCGCACGCTCTGCCGCGACGTCGCGCGGCAGTTCATCGAGCTCGAGGTGGGCGCGCAGACGACCGCCTCCTCCCTGTCGCTCTCGGTCGTCGATCCGTCGGACGGCACCCTCCTCGCCCACCTCGACGTGCCTGCCACGGTCCCGCCCGCGGACGGGATCCTGGTTCTCGGACGCGCCGCCATGCCCGGGACCGACGTGGCCGCGGACGCGCTCCTCGACGGGCTTCCCGAGTCGGGCCCGTTCGCGGTCGTGCTCTTCGTCGACGGGACCGCCGTGGACGCCGTGGAGGCGGGCGGGTCCGGCACCTACGGCGAAGGAGAGCCCTTGCCCGAGACCACGGTGTGCGCCGCGCGCCTCAGCGGGATCGACAGCAACGACAACAGCTTCGACTTCCAGGTGGGTTGGGCGGGCGCCCCGGGATTCTGACTACTCGAGCCCCTTGCGCTTCTTGACGTTGGCGAGCACCCTGCCGTACTCGATCTCCCAGTCGCGCGTCCCCTCGGTGAGGTTCTTGATCTTGTTGCGCACTTCCTCGTCGATCTCTTCCTCGATATCCGTATGGCGCTTGATGACCGTGCGCATCTTGCGCTTGAGCTCGTGGTCCTCCGAGAAGATCTCCTCCACGAACTGGCTGTGCATGAAGGAGCGGATGATCTGCTCCATGATGTAGTCGGTCGCCTCGTCGCCCACCACGAAGCCGCGCTGGTCCGAGAGCTGCTTCTTGACCTTCAGGTAGGCCGAGAACGGCAGGCCGCGCTGCTCGCACAGGTCCTTGGCCTTCTCCGTCAGATCTCGATCCGTCCGCAGGTACTCCTTGAGCACGGCCTCGACGTCCAGCTCCACCTCTGCCGGCGACTCGGTCTCGATATCCTTTTCGCCGATGAGGACCGAGGCGATCTCCGCCGCGATGATGCCGATTTTCCCGGAAAAGAGTTTCATGGGAACCTGCCTGGGCCCCGCGCGGGGCCTCGAAAAAGTCGCGCCGGAGTATGGACCCGGGATCCCCCCATGTCAATAAAAGCCCTCGAAAAACAGCAGCTTACCGGACCACCGGCTTGACGGGACACAGGTTGTAGCCTAGTGATTCAATCGACATTGCGGAGAACGCCATGAAACTGTCTACCAGAGGACGTTACGGCTTACGAGCGATGATCGAGCTGGCCAAGCGGCACGGCAGCGGGCCGGTCCTTACCAATACCATTTCCGAGACCCAGGGCATCTCCACCAAGTACCTGCACGCCCTGCTCAACACGCTGCGGGCCGCGGGGCTCGTGCGCAGCATCCGCGGCGCCAAGGGCGGATTCGTCCTCGCGCGCGAGCCTTCCGACATCGACATCAAGGAGATCGTGGTTGCGCTCGAAGGATCGCTCGGCATCGTGGACTGCGTGCAGACGCCGGATCTGTGCGGCAAGAACAAGGACTGCCCGGCCCGTCGCCTGTGGGAAGAGGTCGGCAACGCCATCTCGGCCGTGCTCACGAAATACACCCTCGAGGATCTCGCCCGCCCGGACGCGTGCGCCGGGAAGCCCGCCCGATGAGCGATCCGGGAAACCTGCGCGTCATCGTTGACGCCCTGTGCCTGGCGTGCAACGGCGTGGGACGCACGGCGCGCTCGAACCCGGCCATGGAGGCGCTGCCCTCGCGCGACGCCGTCGTGGAGATGGTGCAGCTCCTGCGCTCCGTGATCTTCCCCGGCTACTTCGGACGCTCCGAGATCTCGCAGCACAACATCTGGTTCCACGTGGGCTCCACCCTCGATCGCGTCATCACCATCGCGCGCGAGCAGATCCGCAGGGGCCTGTGCTTCTATTGCACCGAGGAGACCAAGGACCGCTGCTCGGATTGCGAGCGCAAGGCCGCGCTCATCACCGACGACTTCGTCAAGGCCCTGCCGCGCGTCCAGCGCCTCCTCGGCACCGACGCGCGCGCCGCGTACGAGGGCGATCCGGCCGCCACGAGCGCGGACGAGGCCATTTTCTGCTACCCCGGCGTGCTCGCCCTCACGAGCTACAGGCTGGCCCACGAGCTGCATCTGCTCGGCGTGCCGCTCATCCCGCGCATCATGACCGAGCACGCGCACAGCATCACGGGCATCGACATCCACCCCGGCGCCACCATCGGCGAGCGCTTCTTCATCGATCACGGCACGGGCGTGGTGATCGGCGAGACGACCGAGATCGGCCGCAACGTGCGGATCTACCAGGGCGTGACCCTGGGCGCGAAGAGCTTCCCGCTCGACGAGAACGGCAGACCCATCAAGGGCATGAGGCGGCACCCGATCGTCGAGGACGACGTCATCATTTACTCCGGCGCCACAATCCTCGGGCGAGTCACCATCGGCCGCGGCTCGGTCATCGGCGGCAACGTCTGGCTCACCCACGGAGTCGCGCCCGGCAGCCGGCTGGCGCAGGCCGCGGCGAGCGCCGACGAGTTCGCGAGCGGAGAGGGCATCTAGCCCGACGTCCATGTCCACCCGCGCGGAGCGCTTCGCCTGGTGCTTGTACGACTTCGCGAACTCGTCCTTCCCCACGGTCATCGTCACCGTGGTGTACGTCATTTACTTCAAGAACGTGGTGGTGGGAGAGGGGCACGTGGGCCTCTCGGACCGGCTATGGGGCATGGCGAACTCCCTGGCCGCGGCCGTCGTCTTCCTCACCGCCCCATTCCTCGGCGCGGTTGCCGACGCGGCCGGTCGCAAGCGCGCGTTCCTCGCCGTGTACGCGTTCGCCTGCGTCGTCGCCACGGCGCTCCTCGCGCTCACCGGCCCGGGCACCGTGGCCTTGGCCGTGACGCTCTTCACCATCGCCTCCATCGGCTTCGAGGGATCGGTGGTGTTCTACAACGCCTTCCTGCCCGAGCTCGTCCCGGCCGACCGCATGGAGCGGCTCTCGGGCGCGGGCTGGGCGCTGGGCTACGTGGGCGGCCTCGCTTGCCTGCTCGTGGTCCTGCCCTTCGCCAAGTCCCACACGTCCCTGGTCCCGCTCGCGGTGGCCGGGTGGTACCTCGTGTTCTCGCTCCCGAGCCTCGCCCTGCTGCGCGATCGTGCGCGCCCCTCGCCGGGATCCCTCGCCCCGTCGGTCGTGGCCGAAGGCGGACGGCGCTTCCTTTCGACCCTGCGCGGCATCGGGGAGCACAGGAGCCTCTCGCGCTTCCTCACCGCCTACTTCTTCTTCGAGAACGCGATCGTCACGGTCATCGTCTTCACCGTGGCATTCACCAAGGACACGCTGGGCTTCACCATCACCGAGAACATCATCCTGGTGGTCGTCATGAACGCCATCGCCGCACCCGGGGCCTATGCCTTCGGCCGGGTGGCCGAGCGCATCGGCTGCAAACGCACGCTCGTCGTCACGGTGTGCATGTGGCTCGCCGTAGTGGCCGGCGCCGAGGTCTCGGCGTGGCCCGGGCTCTTCACCGCCCCGGGCGCCAAGAGCGTCTTCTGGGGCGTGGCGACCCTCGCGTCCCTGTGCATCGGCGCGAGCCAGGCCACGGCGCGCACGTTCGTTGCGCAGCTCGCACCCGAGGGGCGGTCCGGCGAGTTCTTCGGCTTCATGGCCTTTGCCGGCAAGGGCTCGGCCATCCTGGGCCCGATCGTGTTCGGCCTGGCGTCCGACATCTCGGGCAGCCAGCGCGTGGCCGTGGCCACCATCGGCGCGTTCTTCCTCGCGGGCCTCGTCCTGCTCCTGCGCGTGCCCGCGCCATCATGTTCGTCTGCCGATTGTTCCCCCCAATAAAAAACGGCGAACTCGGTGGATGTGGGGGGGGCATCTGGGGCGAGTCCGCCGTCGGTCAAGCAACATTGCAACACGTGTGCCAGAACTCCGTTCCTCACGCCATCAAACGGCCTTTCTCCGTCCTGCCGGAAAGCATCACGCGCAACCCCTGTTATTGACGTGCGTCCGCGCGTCGCCGCGATCCTTGCACCCGCAATGGGCCGGTTTGCGGCCTGCAGAACCGCTGGTCTATTCCGCCGCTGACAGATGGTGTTTTTCAATTTTGAAAGCGCCGGTTTTCATGACCGGACGAGCAGGGGATCGCGACCTTGCAAAGGCCCTCTCCCGGAGGCTCGCGCGCGCCGGGATCGCGCGCATTTATGGGGGTTGTCGCCTTGCCGCAAACACAATAGATTCGGACTGTCCGCCGCTCGAAAAAGCGGCCGGATCACCCGAAATAAGGAGGAGACGACATGAAGATTCTCATCGCAGACGCCTTCGACAAGAGCCTTCCGAAGCGCCTCGAAAAATTCGGCGAGGTGTTCGACACGATGGACCGCGTCGCCGAGGCCGACGTGATCCTCGTGCGATCGAAGACCAAGGCCGACAAGGCCTTCATCGACAACGCGAAGAGCGTCAAGCTGTTCATCCGCGGCGGCGTGGGCATGGACAACATCGACGCTGCGTACTGCAAGGAGAAGGGCATCGCGGCCATGAACACTCCGGAGGCGTCGTCCGTGGCCGTGGCCGAGCTGGCCATGGCGCTCATGATCGCGATCCCGGCGCGCCTCGTCGATGGGCACAACGGCATCGTGGCCGGCAAGTTCCTGAAGAGCGAGCTCAAGCGCACCGAGCTCTACCAGAAAACCCTCGGCCTCATCGGCGTGGGCCGCATCGGCACCGAGGTCGCCAAGCGCGCGCAGGCGTTCGGCATGAAGGTCATCGCCTTCGACAAGTTCATCGACAAGCACCCCATCGTGGAGCTCGTGTCCCTCGACAAGCTGCTCGCCGGAGCGGACTACATCTCCTTGCACACGCCGCTCACCGACGAGACCAAGGGCATGATCAACAAGGGGACCATCGCCAGGATGAAGAAGGGCGCCGTCATCATCAACACCGGCCGCGGCAAGTGCGTGGTCGAGGAGGACGTCGCGGAGGCGCTCAGGTCCGGCCAGCTCGGCGGCTACGGCACGGACGTGTGGTACAAGGACGAGATCTACGGCAGCCCGATCGTGGGCGCGCCGAACACGGTGGTGATGCCGCACCTCGGCGCGTCGAGCAAGGAGAACCTCCTGCGCATCGGCGACTGCGTGGTCGACATCCTCTCGAAATGGAACAAGTGAGGTGACACCATGGTGAAGAGAATCTTCAATTTCGCGGCTGGCCCCTGCACCCTCCCCCTGCCCGCCCTGGAGAAGGCGGCTTCGGAGTTCGTGGAGTACGGGAGCTCCGGGATGTCGCTCATCGAGATGAGCCACCGCGGCAAGCAGTACGACGCGATCCACAACGCGGCGCTCGCCTCCTTGCGCGAGGTCTTCGGCGTGCCGGACACGCACGAGATCCTGTTCCTCCAGGGCGGCGCCACCCTGCAGTTCGGCATGGTGCCCATGAACATGAAGGTCGAGGGCAAGACCTTCGAGTACGTCAACACGGGCGCGTGGGCCAAGAAGGGCATCTTAGACGCCAAGAAAATAGGGCCCACCCGGGTGATCTGGACCGACGAGGCGGGCAAGTTCATGCGCATGCCCAAGGCGGCCGAGATCAAGGCCGGCGCGGACGCGGCGTACGTGCACGTCACGAGCAACGAGACCATCGGCGGCATCGAGATGTTCGAGTTCCCGGACACCGGGAGCATCCCGCTCGTGGCCGACATGTCCTCGGACATCCTGTCGCGCCCCCTGCCCTTCGAGCGCTTCGCGCTCATCTACGCGGGCGCCCAGAAGAACCTGGGCCCCGCGGGCAACACGGTCGTCATCATCCGCAAGGACGTGCTCGAGAAGTGCCGCGAGGACCTGCCCGCGTACCTCGGGTACAAGACCCACGTGCCGGACAAGTCCATGTACAACACGCCCACGGTGTTCGCGATCTACATGATGAAGCTCAACCTCGACTGGGTGAAGTCGGTGGGCGGGCTCAAAGAGATGGACAAGCGCGCGAGCAAGCGCGCCGGCATCATCTACGGCGCGATCGACAACTCCGGCGGGTGGTACCGCTGCCCGGTCGACAAGGCGTCGCGCTCGCGGATGAACGTGGTGTGGCGCCTGCCGACCGAGGAGCTCGAGGAGAAGTTCCTCGGCGAGGCGGGCAAGGCCGACTTCTCGGGGCTGAAGGGCCACCGCTCGGTCGGCGGCTGCCGCGCGTCCATGTACAACGCCATGCCCGTCGAAGGCGCCGAGAAGCTGGCCGAGTTCATGGCCGGCTTCAAGAAACGCAACAGCTGAGCGACAACCGACATCCTTCACCTCATGGCGCCCCGCCCGCAGCCTGCCCGAGCCGCAACACGCCCCTGCCCTTCTCGATCGCGATCCGCGCGCCAAGCGGCCTCGACGCCTCGGACACGCGGCCGAGCATCTCGTCCGCTGACGCGCCCTTCATGACCTTGGGCTGAAAGTCCACAAGGTCGTCCGCGTTCTTGATGTAGAGCGGGAAGAGCTCGACCGCCTCCATACGCCCGTCTTCGAGCACCGCGCGCACAAGGAGCCCCTCGTCGGCCTCGCGGTTGCCCGAGCCGAACGCGAAGTTTCCGACCCCGTAGACGATGGGCTTGCCCTTGTAGACTTCGGCGGGCTGCCAGAAGTGGGCGTGGTGCCCGACCACGAGATCGGCGCCCGCGTCCACGGCCGCGTGGGCGAGCCCGCGCTGGAATTCCTCGGGAGCGCGGTGGTAGCGGATGCCGAAGTGGAAGACCGCGATCACCACGTCGGCCGCTTCCTCCGCGGCGCGCACGCCTTGCGCCACGCTCTGCGCCGTCGCGATCACCGCGCCGGGCCTGCCCTTGCCCACGCCGAAGCGCCTCGTCATGCCCCGCTCCATGCGGCGGTACGCGCCGGGCTCGAGCGAATCCTCGAACTCGTGGAACCATGTGTCCGCGGCCACGAACCCCACGAATGCGACCTTGCGCCCGCCGAGCTCGAACACCCGCGGCGCTTGCGCCTCGGGCGGGTCTTGCCCTGCGCCGAACCAGGGGATGCCCGCGACCCGAAGCGACTCGAACGTCTCGAGCATGCCCCCGACACCGCAGTCGGCCACGTGGTTGTTGGCGAACGAGACCGCGTCGAAGCCCGCCCACTTGAGGCCCTGAAGCGTCCACGGCGGCACCTTGTACGGGAAACGCGACTCGCGCCGCGTCGCTTTGGTCGCCACCGGGCCCTCCAGGTTGCCCACGGCGAGATCCGCTCCTTGCAGCAGGGGCGCGGTCGCGAGGAACGGATAGCGCGCGCCGTGCTTCTCCAGGTTCGCGCGAGCGTCATCCCACGTCATGATGTCACCCACGAGCGCGATCGACCGCCTGCCCAAGGGCAGGGACACGCTCGCGGCGCTCATCTCGCCGGTCTTGTAAACGGACACCGGCTTGCCGCACCCGGCGAGCGCAAGGACCGCGCACGCGACCGTGGCGGGAAGGCTCCTCATGCGGCCGCGTGGCTCCTACGGCAGGGCGATGACGGGGCTCACCAGATATTGGTCGACGGTGTACGCGCTGTCGTACCCGATGTACGCCGAGTTGGGAGACGAGTTGTAGGCAGACGTGGTGGTCGCGAAGACGCGCGTGCTCGTGTCATAATCGCCATCCACGGACAGCCAGCCCGTGGGCAGCGCGGGCGCGGTCACGCCGTCGAAGGTCTGCGCCACGGAGCACGAGACCGGCCAATCCGTGTCGGTCGTCTCGGCGATGCACAGGTCGTCGATGTACCAGTTGTCCATGTTCACCGCGTAATAGCGGAACGCGAGACGCACGTTCTGCCCGGAGTAGGTGTTGATGTCGGCCACGTACCCCTGGGCCCAGGCGCCGTCGGCCGCGGCGTTCTCCATGGCCGTGTAGCTGGCCAGAGTGATCCAGGAGCCGTCGGTGGGATCTGAGGACGTTTCCGGGCCGATCATCAGGTAGTGCGCACCGTAGTTGGTAATGGCGGAGATGTACTCGCGAAAGTGCAGCGTGAGGCCCTGGGAGCACGCCCCGTCCACGCACCCGAGATCGCAATACTGGCACCCGGCCGTGTCGGTGTCGTGCACGCACAGCTCGTAGGAGGAACAGTAGTCGATCGCCTGCCACTCCGTGTCCCACACGAGGTTGTCCGCGCCGCACACGGCGTTCGAACCTGTGCAGTGCCTGTGCTGGTACCTGACCGCCGCAATGGCGCCGCAGTCGTCCGTACCCGAGCATGCGTATTCGGCCGCGTAGGAGTCCGTGTCGCACAGGTACGTGCCGGGCCTGAAGAACCCGGCGAAGCAGCAGTCTCCGGTCGAACATTCGTAATTCGTGTCCGAGTCGCCGTCCGAATCCGTGTCGCTGTCCGAATCCGTGTCGCCGTCCGCGTCCGAGTCGCTGTCCGCGTCCGCATCCGTATCGCCGTCCGTATCGCCGTCCGCGTCGCCGTCCGAGTCCGCGTCGCCGTCCGCGTCCACGCTCCCGCAATCGCAGGCGTCCCAGCCGTCGCCCACGTCGTTGCACGTGTGGACGCCGCTCAGCCCGTTGCCGCACAGGCATACCTCGCTTGCGCCCGGCGCGCAGCTCACTGTGCCGCCGTCGTCGCCACCGGAATCTCCCTTGCTGCAGGCCGCGGCGAGCGCCGCGAGAGCCGTGACGAAGAGCAGAATTCCAAATTGGGTCGTTATGGATCTCATTTTCTTTCTCCTTTCAGATTCAGACCTACGGCAGGGCGATGGCGTTGCTGACCAGGTAGCGCGCGACCATGTTGGTTGCGTCGTAGTTGATATAGGCCGAGTTGGGCGAAGAGGAGTATTTCGACACGGTCGTCCCCCACGTGCTCGTGGCGCTCACGTTGGAGCCCCCGGCCACGCTCAGCCATCCCGAGGGCAGCGCGGGCGGGGTCACGCCGTCGAACGTCTGCTCGAGGGCGCACGCGGCGGGCCATGACGTGCTCGTCGTCTCGGCGATGCACACGTCGTCGACGTACCAGACGTCCGCATTGGTCCCGTAGTAGTAGAACGCCAGGCGCCTGGTCTGCCCGGAGTATGCGCTCAGATCGACCACGTAGCCCTGGGCCCAGACGGCGTTCGCCGAGGCGTTCTTCATGGCCGCGGAACTGGCCAGGGTGGTCCAGCTCCCGTCCTCGGGATCGGTGGACGTGCTCGGGCCGATCGCGACGTTGTGACCGACGTAGTAGGTGTAACCATCGATATATTCGTGGAAGTGCAGCGTGAGACCGCTGTCCGTGTCCGTGCCCGTGTCCGTGTCGACGCACGAGCCGTCCACGCACCCGAGATCGCAGTACTGGCACCCGGCCGTTTCGGTGTCGTGCACGCACAGCTCGTAGGAGGAGCAGTAGTCGATCGCCTGCCACTCCGTGTCCCACACCAGGTTGCCCACGCCGCAAATTGCGCTCGATCCCGTGCAGTGCTTGTGCTGGTACCTCATCGCCGCGACGGCGCCGCAGTCATCCGTGCCGGCGCAGCCGTATTCGGCGGCGTAGGAATCCGTGTCGCACAGGTACGTGCCGGGCCTAAAGAACCCGGCGAAGCAGCAGGCGCCGGTGGAGCACTCGTAGTTCGTGTCCGAATCGCCGTCGGAGTCAGAGGCGCTGTCCGTGTCCGCATCCGTATCGCCGTCCGTGTCGCCGTCCGCGTCCACGCTCCCGCAATCGCAGGCGTCCCAGCCGTCGCCCACGTCGTTGCACGTGTGGACGCCGCTCAGCCCGCTGCCGCACAGGCACACCTCACTTGCACCCGGCGCGCAGCTCACTGTGCCGCCGTCGTCGCCCCCGGAATCTCCCTTGCTGCAGGCCGCGGCGAACGCCGCGACCAAGAGAATGCCCAACCCAATCGTTATGGGTTTCATCATCGTCCCCTTTTGTGAAAACAAACCATCCTTGGACATGAATTCTATCACAAAATTCTTTGTGCCCGGGTTCGTTTCGGAGTCGCTTGCCCGGGAAATCAACTTCGAATATCCTCAATATATCGTTTCTTGAGAAACAGGGAGGTCCCCGGATGCGCCCAGTTCCGCAGCGGTTCGCGACTCTTGCCGTCGCGGCCGCGGCGCTCGCATTCCTCCTGCCGGTGCTCGCGGGCGAGCCCGGAATGATTGCGGTCCTGCCCGTGCGCAACGACGCAGGCCTCGACAAAACAGAGGTCGACTATCTGTCGGATCTGATCCGCGGCACCGCAGCCCTGACCCTCGGGACCGGCGAAGCGCTTGCGACCAAGCCCGATGTCGGCAAGGCGCTCGGCGCAAAGGCCGGGAACTGCGACGAGCAGTGCGCGCTCAAGGCGGGCAAGCGGCTCGGCGCGGCTCGCGTGGTGCTGTGCGAGATCCGCCGCATCGACCAGGAGCTCAAGGTCACGGTGAAGCTGCTCGAGACCGAGGGCGGAGCGCTCAAGGCCATGGAGCTCGTGGGCGGCAAGGACGTGGCGTCCCTCGAAGCCCCGCTCGGAAATGCGGTGCGTCGCGTCCTGGGGGCTCCGGCCGTGCCCGGGGCCGCTCCCCCGCCACCCACCGGACCGGTCACCCTCACACCCGATGAAGACAAGGACCACTTCGGCGACCTGTCCGTGACCCTGACCGGGGTGAAGGAAGGCTCCGGCAGGAAGGTCGATGGCCCCGCGGACGCGGACGTGCTCGTCAACGGGCGACGCGTGGGGTTCGCGCCATACAATGATGGCCTGCCCGCCGGCCGCTACCACGTGAAGGTCGTGCGCGGGAAGGACACGCTCGCACAGTCCGTCGTTGACATCGTGGCCGGCAAGCGGCACGTCGTCGAGGCCGCGACCAAGGTGCCCATGACCGCTGAAGAGCGTGCCTCCTGGAACGAAGAGCAGACCAAGAAGAGGGACAAACGGGTGCGCATGGAGCGCGCGGCGTGGGAGGCGAAGAGGGCCGAATGGGAAACCGCGGCCGGGAAGGCACGCGAGGAGCGCTTCCCGTACCTCGTGTCGGCCACCGTGCTCGGCGGAGCCGGGATCGCCATGGTCATCGGCGGCGGCGTGGCGGAGAGCATGGCTCTCGATCAGAACGACAAGGTGAGCAGCAACTACCACATGTGGCAGGAGCAGACCGACCCCGAGGCCATCGCCGCGGCCGAGAAGAACGTGAAGAGCGCGCGTGAGGCTCGCGACTTGGACAACACGCTCGGGACCAGCTTCCTCGTGATCGGCGGCGCGGCGATCGCCACGAGCGTCGTGCTGTTCATCATCATGCCCGGGATCCCGGACGAGCCGTCCGCGCCCGCCGCCCTCGGCTCGTGGATCGGCGCATCCATCAACCTTTCGCCGCTCGTGGGTGACGGCGCGAAAGGCGCCGCGCTGGAAGTGAGGTTCTGAGGATGACAGCGCTTCGACAGCTTCTGGTCGTGGCCGTGTCGCTTCCCTTGCTCGCGGCGACCGCGTGCACGTTCGAGGATCGCCCGCTCGGAGAGCACCCGTGCGACGCGTGCAGGCCGTGCGAGACGTGCGTCGTCCCGGACGGAGGAACCCTGCCCATATGCCTCGCCGAGCCGCGGGGCTCGCGGTTCTGCGGCGTGGACGGCAACGTGCACTGGCGCGACTCGTGCGGGGAATACACGGGCATCGCCGAGCAGTGCCCGGCCAAACACGCGCAGTGCGTGGAGACGATGCAGGACGTCGCCGCGTGCGAATGCACGAACCACTGGGAGGGCGTGAGCTGCGACGAGTGCCCCGGCAACTGGGATCCCGGCAAAGATTGCAACGCGTGCGCGAACTACTGGGGAGGCTCCGACTGCACCGTCTGTCCCGAAGGCATGGATCCAGCCACCAACTGTGCCGACTGTCTAGGAAACTGGGATCCCGCGTCGAGCTGCAGCGTCTGCAAGAACCACTGGAAGGGCTCGGACTGCGAAACCTGCCCGAGCAACTGGGATCCCGCGCGGGACTGCGGCGCGTGTAAAGGCCATTGGGAAGGCGCAGACTGCGACAGATGCCCTGGTGGATGGGTGGGCGCCGACTGCGATACTTGCGTACGATACGTGGATGGCGACGTCGCATCTTCGGGAAACGGGTTGTCCTGGAAGGAGGCGTACGAGAGTATTCAGGAAGGCATAGACGCAGCATATACGGCCACGCAGCAGAACAACGGACCTGTGCGTTGCCAGGTGTGGGTCTCGGGTGGAACATACTGGGTTTATTCGACGGCAAAAACGGACACGATCGAATTGAAATCGGGTGTCGACCTCTACGGGGGCTTCGACGGCACGGAGTCTGATCTCGTCAATCGGAAGCATGTCACGACGACGCTGAGTGGTTACCATCCCGAAAGAATAGGAAAGGTTTATCACGTCATCACAGCGCTAGACGATTCATCCGTCGATGGCTTCACCATCCAGGATGGGAAGGCCGACGATACCATCAACATGGGTGGTGGCGGACTGATCGCCAACCTAGCGAGCGTGGCCATCCGAAATTGCATTTTCAAGAACAACGAGACGCTTGCGTGGGGCGGAGGCGCATTCATCAACGGCCCAGCGCGTATCGAGTCGTGTCTCTTTTCCAACAACACCGCGATGAGCGGCGGGGGAATACACTTCGACTATTACGGGACCGGTTCCGTTGTCGCCAATTGCACTTTCACTCAGAACTCCTCCGGAAATGGCGCGCTTTCCAAGGATGGCGGAACAATTACGGTCGTCGACTCAATCATGTGGAACGACGCTCATCAAGAAATATGTGTCTGGGACCAGAACGGAATCTCGGTCAGGTCGAGCGACGTGCAGGGGGCTGTGGGGGGTACCGGCAACATCGACGTGGATCCACTTTTCGTCGACGCCGCGAGCGGGGACTTCCGCCTGAGCGCCGGCTCGCCGTGCATCGACGCGGCCGACGGCACGCAGGCGCCGGCCACGGACATCGACGGCAACGCGCGCGTGGACGACACCGACTCCCCCAACACGGGCATCGGCCCGCCGTGGGCCGACATGGGCGCCTACGAGTATCAGCCATGAGACGGCAATCGAAAGTCATGCGCATTCCGCTCGCGGCGATGGCGCTCGCGCTCCTGGCGCAGGCGTGGACGGCCTTCGCCCAGGAGCCGCCTCCACCTCCGCCCCCGCCTCCGGCCGCGGAGCAGCCCCCTGCCCCGCAGCCCTGCGTGCCCTCGTGCCGCGCGGGCTACACGTGCGTCGACGGACGCTGCCTGTCCCCGTGCAACCCGCCGTGCCCGGACAGCGAGGTCTGCACCCGCAACGGGCTGTGCCTTCCCGCCACCGAGCCGGTCGCGCCCCGGGCACCAGCGCTCGGGACGACGGCGTTGTCCGGCCGATCCGTGAGAGCGGGGGCCGGAGGGCCGTCCAAGGACACCACCGAGTTGCGCGACAAGTTCTCCGCCCAGCGCGCCGGGGGCGCGTTCCTCATCATCCTGTCGGTCCTCTCCGGCACCGCCAGCGGCCTCATGGTCGGCCTCGGCGATTCGGACATCGCCATGTGGGGCTCCATCATCTCGCCCCTCGAGCTCGCCTTCGGCATCCCGGGCATCACCCTCGTGGTGACGGGCTCGACGGGCCTCGGCAAGCTCGACAAGGGCATCCCCATCACGCAGGGAGGCCCGAGGCTGCACGTCGGCGCAGCGCCGGCGCTCACGCTCGAGTTCTGACCTCGTTTGACGCCTCGCGCTTCGGAGCTACTGTTACCACTCGACACGCCGAAAAAAGGAGGGAAGGGCATGAAGATCGGAATCATCGGATCGGGCGACGTGGCAAAGGCGCTGGGCAGGGGCTTCCTCGCGCACGGCCACGAGGTGATGCTGGGCACGCGCACCGCGGGCAAGCTCGCGGATTGGGCGACGGAGAATCCCAAGGGCAAGGTGGGCGGCTTCCCGGACGCGGCCAGGTTCGGGGAGTTGGTCGTGCTTTCCGTCAAGGGCCTCGCCGCGATGGACGCCCTGCGCGAGACGGGCGTCTTGAACCTCGCCGGCAAGACCGTCATCGACACGACGAACCCGATCGCGGACGCGCCTCCGGACAACGGCGTGCTGCGCTTCTTCACGAGCCTCGACGACTCCCTCATGGAGCGCCTGCAGCACACGGCCCCGGACGCGCGCTTCGTCAAGGCCTTCAACTCCGTGGGCAACGCCCTCATGGTGAACCCGAGCTTCAAAAGCGACAGGCCAACCATGTTCATCTGCGGCAACGACCAGGCTGCCAAGATGACCGTGCGGGGGCTGCTCGAGCAGTTCGGGTGGGACACCGCGGACATGGGCGGCGCCCAGGCGGCGCGCGCCATCGAGCCCCTGTGCATGCTGTGGTGCATCCCTGGATTTTTGCGCAACGACTGGCGCCACGCGTTCAAGCTGCTCGCGTAAGTCGCGCAGGGCCGATCTACTTGGGGATCTCGGGGCTCTTCTCGAGCCACGCCTTGAAGGCGTCGAAGGTGTAGGGGCGGCCGAGGAACTTCTCGACCATGGCCGCGGCGTCGACCGAGCCGCCGGGCGCGAGCACGTCCGCGCGGTACTCGAGGGCCGTGGGCTTGTCGAGGAGCCCCTTCTGCTCGAATCGCGTGAAGAGATCCTTGGAGAGCACGAGCGACCACATGTACGTGTAGTACATGGAGCTGTACCCATCCAGGTGGCCGAAGTTGTCGTACTCCCAGGTCCCGGCCTCGAGCGGGTACGGGCTGTACTTCTGCTGAAGCTCCTTCACCACGCCCATGAGGTCCATGTCCTTGGGGTCGCGGGAGTGGTACGCGAGCGAAAGCGCGGCGTAAAAGATCTGGCGCATGGTGTGCACGCCCTTGCCGAACTCGTCGGCCGCGCGCATGCGCGTCACGAGGTCCTTCGGGATGGGCTCGCCCGTCGCGTTCGTCGCGAAACGCCGGAGCACGTCCGCGTTCCACGCCCACTCCTCCATGATCTGCGACGGCGCCTCCGCGAAGTCCCACTCGCACGAGAGCCCGGCCAGGTTGTACCAGCGCTGCTTGCCGGACAGCATGTGGTGCATGAGGTGGCCGAACTCGTGGAAGAACGTCACGACGTCGTTGTGCTCCATGAGCGCGCGCCCGCCCGTGAGCTTGGGATCCGGGAAGTTGCACACCATGGCGCCCGACGGGAGCTGCCGGCCGTCCACGCCCGTGTTCATGGGGAACATGGCCGCGTGGTTGTACTTGCCGTTCCGCGGGTGCATGTCCATGTAGACGCGCCCCAGGATCTCGGCGCCGTCCATCACGTCGTACGCCTCCACGCTCGGATCCCATGCGTCCGGCTTGTCGACCTTCTTGAACACCACGCCGAACAAGTCCTGGTTCAGCGCGAGCAGCCCGTCACGCACCTTCTCGAACGCGAAGTACTCGCGCACCTTCTGCGAGTCCACGCCGAAGCGCTCGGAGCGCACCTTCTCCACGTAGTAGAAGCGGTCCCACACGTGGATGACGGCGGGATCGGTGACGATCGCGGCCGGCGCCGCGCCCTTCCTGGCCTTCTTCGCGTCCGCAGCGTCCCTGGCCTTGCGCGCCGAGAGGTCGGAGAGATCGGCCTTCATGCGCGGCCGGCCGATGTCCGCCACCTTGTCGATGAACTCGGCGATGACCTTCTCGTGGCCCACCATCTTGTCCTCGGCGTTGTACTCGGCCCAGTCCGGGTAGCCGAGCATGACCGCGTAGGCGTGGCGCAGGGTGAGCAGCTTCTTGAGGGCCTCGTCGTTGGCCGGGTGGCCGCGCGACAGGAAGCGGAGGTAGAGCTCCTTGCGCAGCTCCTCGCTCGTCGAGTAGGTGGCGAACGGGAAGAAGTCCGGGTAGTCGGTGCTGACGCGGATCTTGCCGTCGGCGCCGGGCTTGTGGCTGTCCACGAAGTCCCGCGGCAGCCCGGCGAGGTCCGCGGCGCCCGAGAGCGCGATCTCGCGCTTGTCCTCGCGGATGGTGCGCGAAAAGTCCTGGCCGGTCTTGACCAACTCCTCGTTCAGGCGCGCGAGCTCCTTGCGCGTGGTTTCGTCCTTGTCCACGCCCGCGCGGCGGTAGTCGCGCAGCAGGTGGTCGAGCGAGCGCCCGGCCATGGGGTCGAGGCCGTCCGCGGGCACGGCAAAGAGCGCGTCGAAAAGGCCCCGGTCGAGCTTGAGATCCGAATAGAACTTCATGGCGTCCTGCTGGCACTTCTCCGCGGCCTCGCGCACGGCCTTGTCCGGGTGCACGTTGGCCACGAGGTCCGACAGCGGCAGCACGCGGTCGAGCTCCACCAGCATGTCGCTCATCGGCGCGAGCGTATTCTGCGCGGTGCGCGGTCCTTCGACCGCCTTGAGGTAGTCACGGACGGCCTGCGCCGCGCTGATGTGCGCCTTGCACGAGGCATGCACCTCGGCCGCCGTGTGCCAGATCTCCGGGGTGAGGAGCGTGGGCGGCGGCGGCGGCAGGGTCTTCCTCTGCGGCGCGGGTGGGGTCGCGGGCTGCGGCGCGGGAGCCACGGCCCCGGAGCAGCCGGCGAGGCACGCGGCGATCAGGAGCGCGAGCACGACAAGGACGGTGTGACGCATGGGAATTCCTCCTCGGGTTCGGGTCTTCATGGACGGGGCTTTCCCGGATTCCTTAGCACAATATCGGCCTCGGCGGGGGATCTGGATCAAAAAGGCAACGTTGTGTATACACGAGCATCCCTTATGGACGAAGGAGGCCCGCACGGACCTTTTTCGAGGAGGAGTCGAGGTGAACACCATGAAGAGATACTCGATTGTCATCGCCCTTTTGGTCCTCATCGGCGGCGCCGGGTGCGGAACGTCCAAGACCGAGGAAACGCCCTCGTCGGGTGCATCCAAGGAAGATCGTCTCGCCAAGATCAAGGCGGCCATCGACAAGCTCGGGACGGCCGACGAGGCCGGTCTGATCCAGGCCTTGAAGCATGATGACCGGCGCGTGCGAAAGGTCGCGGCCGAGAAGATCGCCGAGCGCAACCTCTCGAGCCCGAGCGTGATCACGGCCCTCATTCCGATCCTCGCGGACCGCGACCGCAAGTGCCGCGGCACGGCCAAGGCCGCGCTGGTCAAGATCGGAGAGCAGGCCGTGGAGCCGCTCATCGACACGCTGCGCAAGGACAACCCGCTGCGCCGCCTGTCGTACACGGACCACGACCAGACCCACCCCATCCGCGACATGATCAAGGTGACCCTGGGCGATATGGGAGAGGTTGCCGTGCCAAAGCTTCTGCTGGCCCTCGACATCGACGACGTCTCGGTGAAGCTGAATGCATCCGGCGCGCTCGGTCGCATGGGCGCCAAGGCCAAGGCCGCGGTTCCGCGCCTGCTCACGGCCCTAGAGGACAAGGAGTGGGGGATCCGGCTCAACGCCACCGGCGACCTGTCGAAGATCGCTCCCGACGATCCGGCCGTGCGCGCGGCGGTCGAGAAGAAGCTGACCGACCCGCAACCCGAGGTGCAGGCCGAGGCCAAGCGCGCCATGGACGCCTTTGCCAAGGCCGCGGCCACCCCGGCCGCCGTCCCCGCGGAGCCGGGCAAGGCACCCGCCGAGGCCGCCAAGGCCGAGAACGCGAAGCCCGAGACGGCCAAGCCCGAGGCCAAGCCGGTCGCCGCCAAGGCCGCAAAACCCGCAGCCAAACCGGCCGACAAGCCCGCCGCCGCCCCCAAGAAGTAGCCGTCTTCTTTCCTCGCCACGCAAAATTGACACCTCGGCCCGTTTGCGGGCACGCTCCTTTGCATGTCGAAGGACAAGGAACGAGGCGCCGGGAATCGGTCGAAGCTGCGCGCCCTCGCGGGCCCGCTCATCGTGTTCGCGGCCGGGCTCCTCGTGTTCTCCGCGTTCTCGGGAAAGCGCCTCCTCAAGCACTCGAACGACAACCACTACGTGTACCTGGCGGACGGCATGCTGCACGGTCGCCTGGCGCTCGAAGGCCGCCCTCCGCACCTGAACGACTGGGCCAAGTACCAGGACAAGTGGTACGTGTCGTTCCCGCCCGCGCCGGCCGTGCTCATGATGCCGGGCGTGGCCATCTGGGGCCTCGAGTTCAACGATCGGATCTTCACCCTGTTCTTCGCCGCGGCCGGGCCGGCCCTGCTCTTCTGGCTCATGCAGCTGCTCGTGGTGAAAGGACGCTTCGAGCGCTCCACGCGCGAGATCGCTCTCCTCGCGCTCGTGTTCGGCGTCGGCACCGTCTACTTCTTCAGCGCGGTGCAGGGCTCGGTGTGGTTCACGGCCCACATGGTGGCCGGCGTGCTCCTCCTGCTCTATGCCGGCGCCTCGCTCGACGGCCGACATCCGATCCTGGCCGGACTGTTCCTGGGGCTCGCGTTCGCCACGCGACCGCCCATGCTCGTGGCCTTTCCGTTCTTTTTGCACGAGATGCTGCGCCCCCATGCACCCGGCGACGCGCCCACGGCGTGGAGCTGGCTCAAGGGATCCCTCCGCGGCATCGGTTTCAAGCGGCTTGCGCGCAAGTGCCTCGCATTCGGCGTTCCGCTCGCCGTGATCCTGGCGCTGCTCATGGCCATGAACGCGGCGCGCTTCGACGATCCGTTCGAGTTCGGGCACAAGCACCTGCAGGTGCGCTGGGTGGCGCGCATCGAGGAGTGGGGCCTGTTCAACTACCACTACCTGGGGCGCAACCTGACCGTGGCCCTGGCCCTCGTGCCGTGGATCACCCACGCGCCGCCGTATCTCGGCGTGAGCCGCCACGGGCTCGCCCTGTGGTTCACGACCCCCGTGTTCCTGTGGATCCTGTGGCCCGCTTTCCGCACGCCGCTCTATACCGCGCTCGCCCTGACCGTTGCGGCCGTAGCGATTCCGGACCTGCTCTACCAGAACTCGGGCTGGCTCCAGTTCGGCTACCGCTTCTCGCTCGACTACGCGCCGTTCCTCATGCTCATGCTGGCGGCGTCCGGACGCCGCTTCGGCAGGCTCTTCATCGCGCTCGCGCTCGCGGGCATCGCCGTCAACGCCTTCGGCGCCGTGACCTTCGATCGTTACTGGGAGTTCTACCCGACCGAAAGCACGCGGACCTACTTCCAGCCCGAGTAGTCGGCTCCCCCGACCTCGCACGGCTTGCGGAACTTCTGCGCTCCGGTCGAAAAGCTGGTTGCGCGCCCCATGACGGGGTAGACTCCGGCATATGGGTCGCCCCGCGCCAGGAATCGCCGTGCTCTTCGCCCTGCTCGCGGCGCCTCTCGCCGGCGCGCTCGCGGCCGGTGCCGAATTCACTCCCGAGGAGCTCGCCAAGCTCGGCAAGGGCGATGTGGTGCGACGCATCAGCCCCGACAACGGCAAGGACGGACGCTTCGGCGGCAGCGGCTGGGCGCTCATCGACGCCGCACCCGACAAGGTGTGGACCGCGATCCAGGACTGGAAGAACTATCCCGAAATTTTTCCAAACACCGTCGAAACGTCGGTGATCTCCCGCCGCGAGGGACGCTCGCTCATCCGCATGAAGCTCGGCCACCCGATCATCTCCATCACGTACCATGTGGAGATGGCACCCGAGGCCGCCACATGGACCATGCGGTTCAAGCTGGTGCGCAACTTCCCGAGCGACCTCGACGCCATCGACGGCTACTGGCGGCTCTATCCCATCGAGGGCGGCCGCACCTTGTGCTCCTACATCCTCAACGTCCACGTGCCCTCGGGTATCGTCAACATCCTGCCCGACTCGTTCAAGCGCATGGCCGTGCGCGGCGTGCTGGGCGTGCCCGGCTCGGTCAAGCAGTGGGTCGAGCGTCGCGAGCAACGCAAGCCCGCGACCGGCTCCTGAAGCGCCCCCCTCACGTCCCTCAAGGTTGGGACTGGTACTCGAACGCCCCCATGTCGGCATAGTCAGGCACGCCGCCGCCCGTGTTCGGCGTGGCCGGATCGTCCTCGCGCTCCCTGCCGAGCGCGTCGAAGCTCGGCGCCACGTCCCCGTCGGCCGCGTCGATGCACGGCGAGCCGGCGGCGAGCCTGAAGTCGTAGACCTCGTAGGACGCCCCGGGCGCGTACGCGGTGATGTCGCCGAGGACCATGATCCTTGTCTTGGCGTTGTCGATGATGTGCGCGAAGAGCGGGTACGGGCTGACGGCGTCGCTCCAGATGAGCAGGGACAGGCCCGCGAGCTCGCCCGGTGTCCACGTCTCGTCGGAATCCTCGAGCGTGGTAATGAACATCTTCTCGTCGTACCACATGGAATCGGGCTCCTGGCTCGCCACCGCGGGAAAGCCCCGGTAGATCGGATCCGCGTCGATGTTGCCGTCGCCCGCGTGGCCTCCGGCCACGTCGCTGTAAGTCACGTCCGCGGTCACGCCCGATCCCGCGATCTCGGGCGACACGTTCCCCCATAGGATCGAGCCCGCCACGACCGGCGCGCCGCCCAGCTCGCTCCAGATGGCGCCCGCCGCCTCGCCGTACGACCGGTTGCCGACGAACGTGCAATTGATCACCATGGGCGAGCTCCCCATGTTGAACATGCCGCCGCCCGGGCCCGCGCCGCCGAAGTTTCCCACGAAGACCGAGCTCGTCACGACCGGCGCCGAGTTGATGTTTCCCATCCCGCCGCCATCGTTGCCCACGAACAGCGAGTCCGACACCACGGGCGCGCTGCCCTCGTTGCTCATCCCGCCGCCCACGTCCGTGGAGGAGTTGTTGGCGAACACGGCGGTCGAGACGGTCGGGAAGCTGGACCTGTTGCGCATGCCGATCGCGTTGCCGAAGAAGAGGGTGCGCGAGACGTCCGGGGCGCTCGAGTTCACGTTCAGCATCCCCTCGCCCCGGTTGCCGATGAACATGGTATCCATGACCTCGGGAGAGCTGCGGTCGTTCAGCATGCCGCCGCCGTCGCCCGTGCATGTCCCTTCGCAATCCTCGGACACGAGATCGGCGCGGTTGCGCAGGAAGGCCGCGGAAGAGAGCGTCGGCGCGCTGTCCTCGTTCAGCATGCCGGCGCCGCGCCCCTTGCAGCTCTTCATGTCGCAGCTCTCGTAGAGCCCCGTGGCGCGGTTGCCGTCGAAGAGGGTGTTCTCGATGTGCGGCGAGCTGCGCAGGTTGTATATGCCGCCCCCGCCGTTCGCCGCCCGGTTCTCGGAGAACTTGCAGTTCCTCACCGCGGGTGAGGCGTCCACGTTCAGCATGCCGCCGCCCTTCTCGTGCAGGGCGCCGCCGCCCGCGTCGCCGTTCCTCACGACGAAGCCGTCGAGGGAGGCGCCGTTCGCGCCCGTGACCACGTGGTAGACCTGCTTCATCCCCCTGCCCTTGTCGCGACCGTCAAGGATCGTCGTGTGCACGATGACGTCGCGCTCGACGACCGACTGCTCGGTGCCGTCGAACCCGCCGACGAGCTGCACGCCCGGACGGAGCGTCACCGTGTCGCGCGGGTCCTTGCGATACGTGTAGTAGACGCCCTCGGCCACCCACACCGCGCATGTGCCGCCGCAGCCCTGGACCTCGCACTCGGCCGCGTCGAGGCCCTCCTCCACGGCGGCGAACGCGGTGGCCCAGGTGAGACCGTCTCCCAAAATCCCGGCGTCGGCGTTCCGGTCCGCGTCCACGCGGCGCACGCACGGCGAATCGCACAGGGGCGTGGGGCACTCGTGACCGGCGTCGATATCCGTGTCGTCGCTTGCGGTGCCCGTGTCGGCGTCGGTCCCGCCGTCGGTCCCGCCGTCGGCGGGCAGGCTCGTGTCCTTGTCGGCGTCCACCCCGCGCTCGCACGCGCCGCACGCGAGGAGCGCCGCGAGCACGCAAAGGGTCGTCAGGTTCGTCCTCATGATGTCCTCCATCGCACCCTGGCAACTGGATTGACAGGCAAGTGCCGTTGTCTCAATAGACAAGGTTAGTTCAAGAAGAGGAAGGAATGAACATGAAATTGACGAACCTCGCATCCTTGCACGGTTACGGCCCGGCCGTGGCCCGCGCGCTCGCCGAGCTCGATGCCCACAAGATCATGGAGCGCATCTGGGCCAAGGACCATACGGTGTGGAAGCCCGAGCCGACCGAGATCGCCAACCGGCTCGCCTGGCTCCACGTGGTCAAGGAGACGCGCGCGGCCGCGCCCCGCCTGCACGGGCTCCTCGACGCGGCCCGCGCCCTGGGCTGCACGCACGCGATCCTCTTCGGCATGGGCGGCTCGAGCCTGGCTCCCGAGGTCTTCCGCAGGACCTTCGGCGTGGCCGAAGGCGCGCTCGACCTCGAGGTGCTCGACAGCACGGATCCGGGCGCGGTGCTCGCCCACGAGGCGCGCCTCGATCCGGCGCGCACGCTGCACATCGTGGCCACCAAGTCCGGCGGCACGGTCGAGACCTTCTCGTTCTTCAGGTCCTTTTACAACCGCGCCGCAAAGACGCTCGGCAAGGAGCGCGCGGGCAGGCACTTTGTGGCCATCACGGATCCGGGCAGCAAGCTGGCCGAGATCGCCTCGTCGCTCGGCTTCCTCGCCACGCTCGAGAACGATCCGGACATCGGCGGCCGCTATTCGGCCCTGTCGTTCTTCGGAATGGGACCCGCGGCCTTGCTCGGCGTCCCCGTGGAGACCGTGCTCGACCGGGCCCTTTCCCTCGGCGAACGATGCCGCACCGCGCCGGCGGTCGAGAACCCGGCGGCGTTCCTGGGCGCGGCCTTGGGCGAGCTGGCCAAGGCCGGCCGCGACAAGATGACGCTCGTTGTTTCGGACGGGCTTTCAAGCCTCGGCGACTGGATCGAGCAGCTCGTGGCCGAGAGCACGGGCAAGGAAGGCCGGGGCGTCCTGCCGGTGGTGGGCGAGCCCGTGGGCGCGCCGCAGGCCTACGGTCCGGACCGCGTTTTCGTGCACGTGCGCCTCGACGGCGACGCGAGCAGGGACGCGGCCGTGTCCGCGCTCGAGGCCGCGGGACACCCGATCGTGCGCATCCCCGTGGCCGATCGCCTCGATCTGGGCGCCCTCTTCTTCCTGTTCGAGCTCGCGACCGCCGTGGCGGGAGAGCGGCTGCGCATCAACCCCTTCGACCAGCCGGACGTGGAGTCCGCCAAGGTGAGCGCGCGCAAGGTGGTCGCCGAATACGCGACAAGGGGCAGCCTGCCGCAGGAGAGCCCGGTCCTCGTCGATGGCGGAATCGAAGTGTTCGCACGCGAGCCCGTGCCATCCGTCGACGGGCTGTTCGCATTCCTGCTCGAAGGCGCAGCAGCCGGCGCGTACGTGGCGCTGCAAGCGTACGTCACCCCCGACGCAGGAACCGCGCGCGCCCTCGACGCGCTGCGCCTCGCCATCCGCGACCGCTGGCGCGTGGCGTCCACCGTGGGCTTCGGGCCGCGATTCCTGCACTCCACGGGCCAGCTGCACAAGGGCGACCGCGGCAACGGGCTGTTCGTGCAGCTCACCGCGGACCACGCCCGCGACGTGGCGATTCCCGACGAGATCGGCTCGGACAGATCGACCATGACCTTCGGCGTGCTCATCGCGGCGCAGGCCATGGGTGACGCCGAGGCCTTGAGGCAGGCCGGCCGCCGCGTGGTGCGCGTGCACCTGGGCGCGGATCCCGTGGCCGGCATCGAGCGCCTGACGAGGACCTTGGGCTGAGAAGGCTCAGCTCGACCGAGCCACTTTCAGCCTGAGCTCGCGCGCCTCGAGCCAGTGCCCGAACGGCGCGCCGAAGACCAGGCAGAACCCCTGGAAGATGCGCTCGAACCCGTCCTCGGACGCGGACACGGTCTCGATCGGATAGGCCGCGATCGTGCCCTCGCAAGAGAGCTCGAGCCGCAGCTCGAACCCGCGCAGCTCGTCGACCACGCGCACCTCGCGAGCGTCGCGCACCGTGGCCTCGCCGTCGATGGGGATGCGCCTGCCGCCCACGACGAGGTGGCGCATCTCGTCCCACGCGTTGAGCGTGAGGTTCATCTCGACACACGCGTGCGCACCGCGCGGCGGGCGGCGCCGCAGATCGAGGTCCTCGACCAAGAGCGCGAGCTCGAAGCCGCAGCCTCTCGCGGGCAACCTGTATTCTTTCAGGATCGACATCCGGCCGAAGCCCGCGTCCACGTCATCCGCGGCCAGATCCGCAATCAGGCAACCGCCCTCGTCGCCGAGGCTCATGACATGGAACGAGGTAGCGGCCAGGTTCCCCATCTCGCGCGCGACGCCCAGGCGCAGGGCCCGCGACGACGGCGCGGCCGGCAGCAGGAACGACGTGCCGGACAGGCGCATGCGACTGTCGTAGACGAGGAAGCGCTCGAGCCCCTTCTCCTTGGCGGTCACCCGATCGTGGATCGACGCCGGCCCCTTGCGGGATGAGCGCGCCGCTGCCGAACGGACCTTGTCGTGGTAGATCTCCTCGCGCCGCGTGAGGACGTCGCTGAGCGACAGCCCGAGACCTTGATCGTCCCACAGGTACACGCTGCCCCCGCGGGCGGGAGAGACGACGATCATCTGGTCGGCGGTCCGCGCGAGCACGTCCGGCCTGCCGTCGCGGTCGAAGTCCATCTCGCGGATGCCGCGCTCGGGCGCGATCCCGTCGACGACGCGGTCGGCCTCCATGAGGTGGCCGTAGGCCGCGGCCCGCAGGAACGGCAGGTACAGCCCGCCGAACAGGCCGTGCCAATAAGCGTCGTTGCACTGGGCGAGGCAAAGCGCCCGCCGAGCCGCATCGAGGCCGCATGCGCCTCCCGCCTCGGCCGCGGCGAGCCGCTCGCTCGAAAGGAGCATGCGCTTGTGCAGGCGGTTCGACTCCTCGTACTTGACGAGGAACTGGTCGAAGAACCCGCCGCCGATGACGCCCTTTGCCGCGGCCCCGAGGCGCTTCATTGCGCGCCGCCGCTCCCGCGCTGCGGGCACGGGGAGCGCCCACTCGGTCATCTCCCTGTAGCTCGAGGCCGGCAGCGCCGCCCGCCCCGACGGCTCCCGTGCGGCCACCTCGGACAGGAAGGCGGTCTCGACCGTGTCGCGGCTCTCCTCGAGCGACGACAGGAACGCGTCGAGCCAGCCCTTCTCGAACACCCACTCGTGCGTGCCCGGCCACAGGCCGAACTTCTCGCCGTCGTCGAAGTAGGTGTACGCGGGCGTGCCCCCCGGGGGCGCGTCGGCCGCGGCCCAACGGCGCACGAGCGGCGCGATGCCCCGCGCGGGCCCGAAAGGGATGCGATAGCGCAGCGCCTCGCAGATCGGGAACACCTTGAGCACGTGGCCGTGCTTCTCCACCGTGCTGTATCCGGACATCCTGCGCCCGCCGAAGCCCGCCGCCCGGAAATGGTGGTCGTCCGCGAGCGCGTGGTCGATCCCGAGCGGGGCGAGCAGGGCCGGCAGCGACGGCTCGAAGACGCGCTCCGTGAGCCAGAGACCCGAGAACTGTGCGCCGACGAGCTCGCGCACGAGCTCGCGCATGGCCGCGATCTGGGCCGCCGCGTCGTGCTCCGGCAGGATGCCGAGAACCGGCTCGCCGAGGCCGGAACCCAGGATCTCCACGCGTCCGTCCGCGACGAGGGCTCGCAGATCCGAAAGAAGCGAGCGGTCGTGCTTTGCGAGCCACAAAAGGAGCGGCCCGGAAAAGTGCACGTTCCACTTCACCTGCGGGTGGCGGGCGATGGCGTCGAGCATGGGCCTGTAGCACCGCGCGATCGCCTTCTCGAACACGAAGTCGAAGTTCCCCGCTGGCTGGTGGTTGTGGATGCCGAGGCAGAGCGTGGCCCTGCCGGGGGGCGGCGCGGCCCTCATTTCGACGGGGCTTCCTCCGCCTTGGCGTCAATCGCATCGAGGAGGGCGTCGAGCGCCTGCGCGTAGTCCTTCTGGGCCTTGTCGATCTGGGCCGGCATGCCGGGGGCGAGCTTGCGCGCCTCGGCCACGGCGCCGTCCAGGGCCGCGCGGCTCTTGGTGAGGGCCGCCAGACGCTCTGCGGAGGCCTGCTTGTCGGCCTTGGAGAGGCCCTCCGTGGCCGCGAGCTCCTTCTCCGCCGCGATGTCGTCGTCGAGCGTGTCCTCCACGTCGCCGGCCTCGGCGAGGAGCCGGTTCAGCTTCACCTTGTCCTCGACGAGCCCCACGCGCACGAGGTGGCTCGCGCGGCTGACGCGGTCGGCTCCGGCGCGCAACGGCTCCACGTTCTTCTTGCCGAGGGCGTCCTCGTGGCGGTCGATGAGCAGTTGGGCCTCGTTGTGGCCGCGCATGCGCTTCTCGAGCTGCTTCGACACGCCCTCCTTGAGCGAATAGGACACGGCGCCGTACACGTCGACCTCGCAGGTCTGGTTCGTGTCCGTGATCTGCTTCTTGGCGGCCGCTTGCGTGCCGTTGGCCACGCGCTTGGTGATCTCGTCCTTCTCCTCCTCGAAGAAGGCGCGCGTCGCCGCGTCATCGGCCGCGCCGTCGGCGTAGGCACGACCGCGCCCGGCCTCGTCGGCCTTTTCGACCACGGCCTTCACCTTCGGCCACGGCGGGCCCGTGAGCTCTCCGGGGAGCCCCGCGAACGAGCCCGTGAGCGAGCCCGTCTCGGCCAGCCGGGCGTTATAGCCTGCGGCGACGGTGTTCACCTCTGCCGGATACTCGAGTGCGTAGCCGGAGAGCCCGGCGGACGAGGCCACGACCGGCTCGGGCTTCGGCTGGCTGCAAGCGCCGATCCCGACCGCCAGGGCCGCCCAGATGATGGCGTGGAAGACGTGTTGTGTTTTCATGTCGTGATGGAACAAGAAGGCGCCCCGGCTGTCAAGACACACGTGTCACCCCCGAAGAACCTCGAAAGAGCCTCAGCGGAAACCCACGATCTCCTCGACCGCCTCGAGCACGAGGCTCGTGAGGACTGTGTCGTCGAACGCGGGCATGGAGAGGCCGCGCTCGGCGAGAAGGCGCTCCGTGTGCGCCGTCGATACGCGCACGTCCCGAGGGTGGGCCCGGAAGAACTCGCGCGGTGACCAGGCGTCCTGACCGCCTCTCTTGAGCGCGCGCCGCGCGCCTGCAACAAGGTCGAAGCCGGAAGGGACGTGCGACAGGGCCAGCTCACTTACGCGCGCGGCCAGGTCCAAGGGGCGGCCCATGCCGGGCTCGATGAGGTGCAGGGTCTCGCCGCCCGCAGGGCCGGGGCGCGCGGCCAGGGTCGAGACAATCTCGGCTGCCGCGGCGACATCGGTCGCGAGGAGCGGCGCGTGCATGTCCTTGAGGGACGCGGCGAGCTCGGGCTGCGAGGCGAGCAGCAGGTGAGCCACGGGCGCGAGGCCGGTCCCGCGGCCGCAGAGCCAGCCGGTGCGCACGATCGTAAGGGGGAGTCTGCCCGCAAACCGGCGCAGGACGCGCTCGGCCCTAAAACGATCCTCGGCGTCCTCGGAGGAAAACTCCTGGCCTGCATCGAGATCGTGCTCGGCGAACACGCCATCGATGGAGCCGCATACGTCCAGGTGCGACAGGACGATGGCGTGCTCGAGTCGGGGCGCGGCGAGGGCGAGCTCGATCACCTCGCGTGTCTGGGCGCGGGCGCGGGTCGGGGGCTCGCCGTGACGCGGCGCGGGCAGATCGAGCGCGACGATCGCGGCGACCTCGTTCGACAGCGAGAGATAGTCCGGGCCCGTGAGCCCGAAGTCGATGCGCGTCAGGGATCCGATCAGGATCCGGACCCTGCCGTCGACGCCGGCCGCGAGGCGCTGCGCCTCTTCCGCGTGCGCGGCCTCAACGAGAATCACGATCCTCGTGTCCGGGCGAAGGACCAGGTTCGCGGCGATGCGTTCGGCCAGGGACCCCGGAAACCCCACGACGAGCACGGTGCGCCCCTTGCCGGTCACACCTTGCCTCCGAAGCGCTCTTCGATGCGGGTGAGGATCTCGAGCGTGCGTTCCCGCGCCTCTTCCGGCGGGCCGTCGTTCTCTATGACCCAGTCGGCCACGGCCAGCTTCTCGGCGAGCGCGTGCTGGGACGCGATGCGCGCCGCGGCCTCCTCCGGGGAAAGCCCGTCGCGGGCCGCGAGCCGCTTGAGCTGCGTGGCCACGGGGCAGGAGATCACCACCAGCGCCGAAAGGTTCCGATACGTGCCGGTTTCGACCAGCAACGCCGCCTCGTAGAACGCGAACGAAGCGCCGCGCTCGGCCACGAGGGCGAGTCCCTTCTGGGCCAGACGCGAGATGGCCGGGTGGGTCAGGGACGCGAGAAGCTCGAGGCGCTCCTTGTTCCCGAACACGAGCGCGCCGAGCTTCCGGCGATCGATGGTCCCGTCGTCCCCCAGGATCTCGCGGCCGAAGGCCAGGACCGTTCCGGCGTAAGCCTCGCCGTCCGGCTCGAGCACCATGTGGCCGAGCTGGTCCGCGTCGAGCACCGGCGCGCCGGCCTCCCGCAAGAAGCCCGCGACGAGGCTCTTGCCCGAGGCGATGCCGCCGGTCAGGCCGACCACGTTGACGGGGAAGGACATGGGGGAAGACGGCCTACTCGAACAGGGAATCGACGGTTTCGTTGTTCTGTTCCTTCTTCTCGGGCTCGGGTTCCTTGAGGGAGCCGGCCTCGTCGGGCGACGTTGGCATGTTCTTCTGCCCGTCCTCGAAGCCGGACGAGGCCTCATAGTCGTCGTCCATGACCGCGGGACCGGCCTCCTTGGGCTTGAGCTTCTTCTTGCCCTCGGTGAGCTTGTTCCCGTTCCAGACGTTGCCCACCTCGCTGTCGCCGAAACCCCACTCGCCCACGATCTTGTGCTTCTTGTGATCCTTCACCTGCTCGATCGCGTACTTGTACACGCCGTGGCCGTTGGTCTCGCGGGGCTTGCCGCGCAGCCGCTCGTCCCACTGGGTCCACTTGAAGTACAGGAGGTCGCCGTTCACGTGACCCTCGATGCGGCCGTAGCGCATCTCGCCCTCGTAGAGCCCGGTCACGTTGCCGCCCGTCTCGGTCAGCTCCATCCGGCCGAAGTCGGTCATCCATACGCCGTCGAAGCTCCCGCCCTCGGGCATGGGCCCGGGTTTGAAGGTGCTCTTCCCGGCCATGGCGCCGCCACAGCCCGCGGCGAGCCCTGCCGCCATAACCACGATCGCGATGAGCGTGAGTCTCCTCATGTTGCGCTCCTCCTTTCGAAGCGGTCCGAGTGTAGCAAGGTCGAAAATTCGAGGCAACTGGTCCGCGTCGTGGGGCTATACTTCCCGGAAATGGGCCTTCCCGACATCGGCGAGCGGATCGTCGCGTTCCTGTCCGGGGGCGAGAGCGCGGCCGGGCTCGCCGTGCTCTTCGTCTCCGCGGCGGTCGAGTACGTGTTTCCGCCGTTCCCGGGCGACACGATCACCCTGTTCGGCGCTTTCCTGGCGGCGAACCTCGGGTGGAGCGTGCCGCTCGTGTTCGTTGCGGTGACGGCCGGATCGCTCGCGGGCGCGTCGATCGATTACGCGCTGGGCCGCAGGCTCGCGCGCACCCCGGCCGCGTCGCTCTCGGGAAGGGCGAAAAAGGCCCGCGAGCGGGTCGAGCCGATCCTGGAGCGGTTCCGTTGCCACGGTGCGGCGTACATCATGGTGAACCGGTTCCTGCCCGGCGTGCGCGCCCTGTTCTTCGTCGCCGCGGGCATGGCCGGCTTGCCCGCGGGCCGCGTGCTCCTCTACGGCTTCGTTTCCGCCGCGGCGTGGAACGCGCTCGTCATCGCGACGGGCTTCGCGGTCGGAAGGAGCTGGGAGCGCCTGCTCGGTCTGCTCGGAACCTACACGGCCGTGGCGTGGATCCCGGTGGTGGTTCTCGTCATCGCGGTCCTGTGGATCGTCTTTCGCCCGAAGCGCGGCTGAAGGGCGGGATCAGACAGCGAGCGCGAGCTGGACCGGAGGCCGCCGTCCGTCGAGGAGCACGTAGGGCGCGGCGGCGCGGCCCGAGACGCCCATGGCCTCGAGCGCCGGGAGGCTGCGGATGGGCGCCTTCCTGCGCGTCGACTCGATGCGCGCCGCGCAGACCGGGCCGATTCCCGGCACGCGCACGAGCTCCTCCGCTCGCGCCGTGTTGACCTCGAGCGGGAAGCGCTCGGGGTGCAGGGCGGCCCACGCGGTCTTGGGATCCGTGGCCGAAGGGAGCGCGCCGTCCTCGCCGAACGGGATCTCGTCGATGCCGAACCCGTACTTCCGCAGGAGGAAGTCCATCTGGTAGAGCCGGTGCTCGCGCGCGAACGGCGTGGGCGGCTTTCCCTCGAGCGGCGTGCCGGGCACGGGCTGGAACGCCGAGTAGTAGACCCGCGCCAGGTTCAGGCGGCCGTACAGGAGCGACGCGCTGCGGCCGATCTCGGCGTCGGTCTCCTCCGAGGCGCCCACCACGAGCTGCGTGGTCTGCCCGGACCTGGCGAAGCGCCCCTCGGCCTCGGCCCGCGCGATCTGGCGCATGGGCGCCACGAGCTCGCTTTCGAACGCCTTGGCCGGTGCCATGCGCGCGAGGCGCGCGGCGTTGGGCGCCTCCAGGTTCACGGAAACGCGCGTGGCGAGCTGCATGGCGCGCTCCACCTGGTCGGGTCTCGCGCCGGGCAGCACCTTGAGGTGCAGGTAGCCGCGGAAGCGGTGGCGCAGGCGCAGGATCTCGGCCGTGGCCAGCATTCGCTCCATGGTGGCCGGTGCGCCGTCGCGGATGGCGGACGACAGGAACATCCCGAAGACGCTCCCTTGCGCGTGCATGTCGGAAAAGAGCCGCGCCAGCTCGTCGGGCGTGAACGACGCGCCGCGCCCGGCCGCGCCGCCGCTGCGCTCCACGCAGTAGTAGCAGCCCCGCTCGCATCCCGATTGCTGCAAGACCTTGAGCATGGGCACGCGCTTGCCCGACGGCAGCGCCGCCGGATAGATCCAGCGTCCGTCCGGACCACGCTTGCGGGGCTGCGACGGTCCGCACGAGCATGAGAGATCGTAGCGCGCGGCCTCGCCCAGGATCTCGAGCCGTTCCGAGAGCGACGGCGAAACGCGAACAACTGGAGCCATGCCCAGAGACTACTGAACATTTGACGAGGTGTCAAAGCCCGCACCGGGCCGGCTGCAACGCCCATGAGCCGGGGCTGTACACGTTGGTAGACATATGCGAAACCGGTGTCGGAAGGTGGACGCAACCCAAGGAGACGGAGAGGACCATGCCCAACAAACAAGCCATCCTCGTGGTGTTGATCGCGCTCTTCTCTGGCCTGGCAGCCGCGTGCAACGGATCAAAGGCCGCGCCGGAAGAGCGCGCCGCTGCGGCCCCGGGGAAGGCCGGGACGCCCAAGAAGGAGATCGTGCGCACCTTGACCCTGGGAGCGTACACCACGCCGCGCGAGGTGTACGGCAACGCGGTCATCCCGGCGTTCCAGAAGGAATGGAAGCAGAAGACCCACGAGGAGGTCCGTTTCGAGCAGTCGTACCAGGGCAGCGGGGCCCAGGCGCGCGCCATCATCGGCGGGTTCGAGGCCGACGTGGCGGCCCTCTCGCTCGAGCCGGACGTGCAGAAGATCGCGGACGCCGGGCTCATCAAGAACGCGTGGCGCGAGGGGCCGTTCGGCGGAATGGTGAGCCGCTCCATCGTGGTCATCGGCGTGCGGCCGGGAAACCCCAAGGGCATCAAGGACTGGGATGATCTCGCCAAGCCGGGCCTGGCGGTCGTCACGCCCAACGTGAAGACGAGCGGCGGCGCCATGTGGAACGTCCTGGCCGTGTACGGCGCGGCCTTCCGCGGACACACCAAGGCCAAGGCAGGCGACGCGGCCGCGGCCGAAGCCCTGCTCGAAAAAGTGCTCGCGAACGTGACCGTGATGGACAAGGGCGCGCGCGAGTCCATGCTCACCTTCGAGCGCGGCATCGGCGACGCCATCATCACCTACGAGAACGAGGTCCTGGCCGCCAAGAACGCGGGTCGCGCCTACGACTACGTCATCCCCAAGTCCACAATCCTCATCGAGAACCCGGTGGCCGTGGTCGACGGCTACGCCGGGCGCCATGGGGTGAAGGACGTGGCCGAGGCGTTCGTGAAGTTCCTCGCGACGCCGGCATCCCAGGAGGCCTTTGCAAAGGGCGGCTATCGGCCCGTGGACGACAAGGTGGCCGCGGGCTTCGCGGACAAGTTCCCCAAGGTCGAGGATCTCTTCTCCGTGCGCGACTTCGGCGGTTGGCCGCAGCTCGTGAAGACCCTGTTCGCGGACGGAGCGGCCTACGACAAGGTCATTGCGGCTGTCTCGGAGAAGAAATGACGCGAAGGGTGGGCGCCGCCGTGACCCCGGGTCCGGTGGGGCTTGCGCTGCGCGCCGGCGTCATCACGTATCTCGCGGTTCTCGTCATCGTTCCGCTCGCCACGCTGGCCCACAAGGGTCTCGCGGGCGGGGCGGGTGCCGTCTGGAAGGCTGCCTCGTCGCCGGTGGCGGCGGACGCCCTCGTGCTCACCTTGTGGACCGCGGCGGTCATGGCCGTGGTCAACGCCGTGATGGGCACGGCCACCGCGTGGGTGCTCGTGCGCTTCAGGTTCCCGGGCCGCCGCCTCCTGTCGGCGCTCGTGGATCTGCCCTTCGCCATTCCCACGCTCGTGGCCGGCATCATGCTCGTCACCCTGTTCGGCCCGCAGACGCCGCTCGGCGCGTGGATGGCGGCCCACGGCATCAAGATCGTGTTCGCCGATCCGGGCATCATCCTGGCGCTCCTGTTCATCACCATGCCGCTCGTGGTGCGCGCGGTGGAGCCGGTGCTGATGGAGATCGATCCCGCCGAAGAGGAGGCCGCGGCCACCCTGGGCGCGAGCCCGCTCGTCACGTTCCGCCGCGTGGTGCTGCCGCCCGTGATCCCGGCCATCGCCTCGGGCACCATCCAGTGCTTCGCCCGCGCGCTCGCCGAGTTCGGCTCGGTGGTGGTCGTCTCGGGCAACATCCCGAACCGCACCCTCACGGCGCCGGTCTACATCTTCGGCGAGGTGGAGAGCGATCGACCCGGAACCGCGGCCGCGGTGTCGCTCCTGCTCCTCGCAGTGGCCGTGGCGGCGCTCTTCGCCACGCGCGGCCTGCAGCAGTTCGTGGGGAGGGACCGTGCCTAGGTCCGTGGCCCTCGTCAAGTGGACCTGGCCGCGCGTCGCGCTGCTCGCGGCGGTCCTCGTGTATCTGGGCGGCCTGCTCGTCCTTCCTCTGGGCGCGCTCGCCACCCAGACCGCGGGCTCCGGCTTCGCGAGCCTGCTTTCCGACCTCTCGTCCCCGGACGCCCTGCACGCCCTGTTCGTCTCGCTCGTTCTCGCCGCAATCGCGGCGGTGGTGAACGGCGTCGTCGGTGTGGCCGCGGCCATCGTGTTCGTGCGCCACCGTTTCGTCGGGCGGCGAGTCCTCGACGCGGTCGCCGACATGCCGCTCACCGTTTCACCGGTCATGGTGGGCCTCGCCTTCCTTCTCATCTTCGGCCGCGACGGATACCTGGCCCCGATGCTCGAGATCCTCGACTTCAAGGTGACGTTCGCCTTCGCCGGCCTCGTCATCGCCACCCTCTTCGTCACGCTGCCCTTCACCCTGCGCGAGGTGAGCTACGTGCTCGAGGAGCTCGGCACCGAGGAGGAGGAGGCCGCGGCCATCCTCGGCGGCTCGGCGTGGCAGACGTTCAGGCTCGTGACCCTGCCCAACATCCGGCACGCGCTCGCCTACGGCATCACGCTCACGGTGGCGCGCTCCTTGGGCGAGTTCGGCGCGGTGCTCATCCTGGGCGGCGCCATCTCGGGCAAGACCCAGACCGCCACCACGTTCATCAACGTGGCCATGGAGGAGCGCCGCGAGCCCGCGGCTTACGGCATGGCGCTTGTTTTGGCCGTGGCCAGCATCGCGCTCCTGCTCGTCCTCGAGGCGCTCAAGAAGGTGAAGGAGAAGGCTTGAGATGAGCATCCGCGTCGAGAACCTCCGCAAGCGCTTCGGCTCGTTCGTGGCGGTGGACGACGTGTCGTTCCGTATCGAGACCGGCGAGCTCGTGGCCCTGCTCGGGCCCTCGGGGGGCGGCAAGAGCACCATCCTGCGCATCATCGCCGGCCTCGAGAAGGCCGACTCGGGCACGGTGGTGCTCGACGGGGAGTGCGTGGACGACGTGCACCCGCGGGAGCGCCAGGTCGGTTTCGTGTTCCAGCACTACGCCCTGTTCCGTCACATGACCGTGGCCGAGAACATCGGCTTCGGCCTCAAGGTGCGCAAGGTCGACAAGACAAAGCGCGACGCGCGCGTGGCCGAGCTCCTGCACATCATGGGCCTCACGGGGCTCGAGAAGCGCTTCCCGGACCAGCTCTCGGGCGGTCAGCGCCAGCGCGTGGCCCTCGCCCGCTCGCTCGCCCCGGAGCCGAGGCTCCTCCTGCTCGACGAGCCGTTCGGCGCGGTGGACGCCAAGGTGCGCGAGGAGCTGCGCAGGTGGCTGCGGCGCCTGCACGACGAGATGCACGTGACCTCGATCTTCGTCACCCACGACCAGGAGGAGGCCTTTGCCGTGGCCGACCGGGTCATGCTCATCCACGGCGGCAGGCTCGAGCAATCGGGCACGCCGCTCGACATCCTCGACACGCCGGCGACCGAGTTCGTGGCGCGGTTCGTGGGCGAGGCGAACGTCTACGACAGCCTGGTGCAGGGCGGCAAGGCCAGGGTCGGCGTGCTCGAGGTGCCGGTCAAGCACGTCGACGACGGCACGCTCGTACGCCTCGTGGTGCGCTGCTACGACATCCGCATCTGGCGCGTGGACAAGGGCATGGCCACGGTCACGCGCGTGCTGCCCTTCGGCGACAGGGTCAAGATCGAGGCCGCCATCGACGGCGGCACGAGCATCCTGGCCCAGTTCCCGCGCCGCTCGAGCTTCGTGCAGGGCGTGGAGACCGGCTGCCGCATCGACATAGAGGTCACCCACGCGCGCGCCTACCCGGTCGTTCGCTGAACCCGCCCCGAGTCTCTCAGCTCTTGTGGCAGATCCGGCACATCTTGTGCTGCGACGGCACCTTCCCGTTGAAGAACTCATGGGTGCCGCCCGGACTGCCCTCTGTCTTCGGGTCGTGGCAGCTCGTGCAGGAGAAGCCGGGCGGGTGGGGATTCACGCCGCCGCCCGTGGAGTGGCACCTGACGCAGTTGGAGCGCGGTCCCTGGTCGTGGCAGGACGCGCACTCCATGATGTTGCGGCGCGCGGCGCGGCCGTGGGAACCGGAGGTCTCGGCGGCGGACATCCAGCCCTTGCCGTGCGACGCGGGCATGCGGTTGCCGAGCTGGCCGCCGACGCCCTGCCGCTCGTGGCACGACGTGCAGAACCTGGTGCCGTGGCACTTCATGCAGCTCGTCTCGCCCAGACGCGCTTCCATGCTGTGGCGCGAGACGAAGTCGCCGCGGTGGATAAACTCGCGGTCGATGCGCTCCGGGTAGCGGATGGCCGGCGTCACGGTCGCGTTCTTCGAGTGGCAGTCCGCACAGAAGCTCTGGTCATGGCACGTGGCGCACACGCTCTGGCCGCCCATGGCCCGCGCGCCGTGGCGTTCGAAGAAGCCCGCCTTGTGCTCGTACAAGGTCTCGGGCTTCTGAGGGTAAAGATCGAGCCGCTCGTGGCACTTGGGGCAGCGCCCGGAGTCGAGATCGTCCTCGTGACACCTGCGGCAGTCGGACATGGACGGCAGGAGCCTCTTGCCTGGGGCGAGCGCCGGCGCGTGGGCCGCGTCCTTGTGGCACGCGTCGCACCCGGTCACGCGCGAGAGGTGGGCCTCGTGCGAGAAGACGAGGTGGGTGGGCGCGGGCCTGTTCCACTTCGCGGGGGTCGCCGGGTTGGCGTGGCAGATCTTGCAGTCGGTCGTTTTCGCCACGTCGTGGCAGTTCGCGCATTCGGGCTTCTTCGGAATGGCGTCGACCCGGCCCTCGGCGTCCTTGGCGAGCGCGCCGTGGCAGTCGGCGCAGGTCACGCTCTGCTCGGTGTGCACGTGGTGCGAGAAGACGATGGCGTCGCGCGGGCCACCCGCGACCGTCGAGCAGGCGCCCCCCGCGACCGCCGCGAGCGCGATGAGGAGGTTCCCATCGAGCGTGAATCGTCTCATGGCTTCCTCCGCTCGACGAAGCTCACGTCGAAATTATAGACGAATCTCAGCATGCCGCGCAGCTCGTGCTCCGCGTACGGCGTCACGCCCGCCGTGAACGCGCCGCCCGCCTCCCACTCCTCGAGCCTGTAGAAGAGCCCCACGTCCCCGAGGAACCCGACCGTCTGGCCGTTGTACGCGTCGTCGTAGAGGTCGACGTACAGGTCGGTGCTCGCGGCGAGCGGATCGAGGAACAGCGGCACCACGGCGCCGGCGCGCAGCTGGTGCATGCCTGTCACGTCCTGCGCAAACCTGCGGTACTCCACGAGCGCCGTGCCCTTGCCCTTGTCCCCGTACCGGACGCGCGCGCCGCCCACCACATCGTAGCCCAGGTCGAGCCGGTTCTTGTCCCCAACGGCCGCCGGCGCCTTCCAGCCGTAGAGGAGCTCGTGGTACCCGGCCTCGAGCGTGAGCCACGCAAGAGGCAGGAAGCGCGCCACGCCGCCCACCGCGTCGTACTCGGAGTTCGAGAACACCGAGAAGATGGACATGTGCGACAAAAGCAAGGTGGGGTTCGCGTGCCGGTAATCGACGCTGAAATGGAACACGTCGACCGGGAAGATGTCCACGGCCGCGTTGGCCTCCTGCACGTCGCGCGAGGGCAGGTCGATGGCCACGTTGGAGCTTACGCCGAACAGGTCGATGGGCGTGACGTCGAGGTCGACCCCGACGAGCTGCCGGCCCACCTCGCCCAGCTCCATGAGGCGCAGGAACGACACGCCGGCCGAGACCCGGCCCGCGAGGCGGTAGAAGACCCGGCCGCCCGCCGCGTAGTCCCACTGTCCCTCGCGTTCCCAGTCGCTCCCGCCGGCGCCGTAGTCGTCGTAACTCGTGTCCGGTTGCTCGCGGTACCAGTCCGGCCCCAGGTCCGGCTCCACGGGCAGGCCGCCGAACGCCTCGAGCCCCAGATGAACGGGCGATTCGTAGGACACGTCGAGCCCGTCCATGCGCAGGCCGCGCGTCGCGCCGGTGAAGAGCATCTGCCGGCCGAGCCGGAGGTCGAGCCCGCTGCTCGCGAACTGCATGTAGAGATAAGTGGGATCCGCCACCACGCGCTGGTCGAAGTAGACGTCGGCCAGATCGAGCCCGGCCCAGCCCTGGAAGTGGACCGAGAGCCCGGGGTGGCCGAGCTCGTCCGCGCGCAGCTCGATGGTCTCGTAGAAAGGATACACGTCGAGGGTGCGCAGGCCGTAGCGCCCACCGCCGAGATCGTGCATCTGCGGCCTCTCACTCATGAACATCTCGCTGCGCAGGCTGCCGGACACACGCGTGTCGAGCTCGCGCACGGGAATCCGGGGCGGCGGGTTCGACGCCGTATCCTTGACCTTGGGCTCGACCGCAGGTGTCGGCTCAGGTGCAAGGACCGGTCCGGCGTCACTTCCCGCCCCCGGGCCCGCGTCTGTCTTCTCAGGCGCGACGCCCGCGTCCATGTCCGCGTCCTGTGCGCGCGCCTCGACCGCGGCGAGCGCGATGACGGCGACGGTGATGGCGATGATTCTCATGGCGCGTCCCCCGCGAGCTTGTCGCCCGACGCCTCGATCTTGCCGTCCATGTGGTACTTCAGGTTCACGCCGCCGCCGCTGATGGTGGACGAATGGCATTCCGCGCACCCGGTCGACTGTTCGTGACCCCCGCCGGGCGGGTACCCGTGGCACGCCTTGCACGGCAGGCCCGCGAGGCTGCCGTTCCAGGTCGGCGAAGTGTCCTCGCCGCCGTTGAGCGTCGCTCCATGGCAATACACGTCGTTGCAGCGCGTGCCGTCCCACGATGGGAAGACGCCTCCTGTCGTAGCCAAGCTGCCCTTGGCGAAGATCACGTCGACCGTGCCGTTGCGGTGCTTGCCCGATTGCGCCGGCGTCAATGGGACCTCGTGGCAGGTGTCGCACGGGACGGGCTTGCCGTACGTGCCGGCCGTGCGGTGCGCGTCGTGAGAGGCTCCGCCGCCGTTCGCGTCGTGGCACGTTCCGCACGCCGCGCCGGACACCTCGACCTTGCCGTCGAGGTGGTAATCCAGATTGAGGCCGTCGTCCGCGAACGTCTTGTCGTGGCACGCCACGCACTGCGTGCTGTCGGGGTGGTTCTCCGACGGCGGGTGCCCGTGGCACGCGATGCACGGCAGGCCGTTTTTCTCGTACGCGCCCCACGCCGGGGACGTGTCGGCGCCGCCGCTCAAGGTCGCGCCGTGGCAGTACGTGCCCTTGCAGCGCTTGCCGTCCCAGGACGGTGAGGCGCCGTCCGCCCGCGCCAGGCTGCCCTTGGCGAAGATCACGTCCGCCTTGCCGTTGCGGTGCGTCTCGGTGGCAGCCGCCGTAGGCGGAACCACATGGCAGGTGGCGCACGGCACCGGCTTCCCGTACGTGTCGGCGTTGGCAAACGCCTCATGGGTCGGGCCGTCGCCGATCGCCAAGTGACACGTACCGCACTGGCCCGAGCCCACACCGTCCCCGTCGTTGCGTACGGCCAGGCACGCGGGAAAGCCGAGCGCAAGGAGCGCTGCCACGGCCAGGGCAACGGGATCTGTCGTCCGCTTTCTCGTCTTCAAGATCTCCACCTCGAGAATAATTGATTTCCGTGTAGCCTACCCCCGGTACGGGGGGGCGGCAACACGGCCCGCCGAAAAAAAGAGGATCTAACCCCGCGTGATGTAATTGGCCTTGAGGAGCTTTATGACGATGTTGGCCGCGTCGATGTCGCTCGACTTGGCCCGGTCGAGCACGTTGCGCAGCCGGCCGTGGTTGTGGACGAGTTGGAACACGTCGAGCTCCTCGGGCGACAGATCCGCGAGCCGCGATACGAGGGGCGTGACGACCACGAGATCCGCCTCCATGGGCGGCAGCTTCTTCTGCATGTGGCGCAGCTCGTCGAGCTGCCGGAGGCCCTCCATGAGAATATGCTCGGTCGGCATGTCGATGACCTCGGGGAACTTCTGGGGCTCGGGCCCGAGCAGCTCGAACGTCCCGTCCTCCCACGCCAGGATGCGCACGACCGCCTTGATCGGCGAAAGCCCCGGAGAGTCGTCCACCGAGGCGTAGACGATCCGGCCCTTGTCGAGGTGGATCTTGCCCACCACGCCATGGCCGTTGATGACAAGCGTGCCCGTCTTCTTGCTCGTGCCGAAGAGCTGGATGAGATCCGGCAGGGGCACCTCGGCGATGGTCCCGGCCATGGAGCGCCCGGCGCTATGCATGGTGGCGCGGCCCATCGCCTCGGCGGACGCCATGGACTGCGCGCCGGCGCCGGCCTTGCCCCCATCCTCCCCCGCCTCGACCACCTTCATGATCGACGTGCCGATAAGGATGCGATCGCCCTTGCCGACAACCGCCTTGGCGACCTTCTCGCCGTTCACGAACGTGCCGTTCGTGCTTCCCAGATCCTCGATCTGGATCTTGCCACCCACGACCTTGAGGCGTGCGTGCTTGCGGGAGACCATGTCCTCCACGAGCACGAGGTCGATGTCCGAGCTGCGCCCGATGAACATCTCCTTCCCTTCCTTGAGCGGGAATTCTCCCCCCTTGTATTTGCCGGAGATGAAACGCAGCGCGAGCTTGGGCATCGGATTCCTCTTCAAACCCAGAGAATTTCATATTGTGTTGTTACGGCCGTCACAAGTCAAGGTTACGAAATTGGCCGTTTTCAGGAGCGTCCCTGGCGGTCGTACAGGACCTTCGGCGCGAAGGCGCCCCTTTCGTCCAGGGCAGGCGCCAGGATCCTGGAGACGAGGGGCCCGCCGCTGTCCGCGCGCCCCAGCACCACCATCAGGTCGAACGCCGCCGACAGAAGCCCCGCAGCCGCCGGCAGGGCCAAGGGAGCGCCGGCCATCGCCATGACCGCCGCAATCTCCCGGTCCAGGGGCCCGGCCGCCCCGAGCGGGATCTCGGCCACGATCCCCGGGCGTCCGGTCGCGGCGGCCAGGATCGTGGGGAGGTCCGCGAAGGGCGTTGCGCCCACCGCGATCCAGTCCGGCTCCAGGTCGAGGGCCCGGCGCAGGAGCGCCGCGAATCCCTCGGACCGCGAGACCCCGGTTGCCAGGTTGCGCGCGAACAGGCCGACCCGGCAGCGCCCTTCGATTCCGAGCAGGGGCAGATCCTCCACCGCGACCATGACCTCGTCTTCGGGCACGCTCCGGATCACGCCCCGCATGACCGCGAGGCGCGTCGCGGCCGAGCCGCCGACAACGGCGATTTTGGATTTCGCCTCGAGGGCCGTTCGTACCGCGGCCCATGCTTCTGGTGCCATGAGCCTGCCGTCGCCGCGCGGCCCGGGACCGTGGACCGGCACCTTGGTGATGAGAACCGAGGCCGAGGACGCCGCGGGCGGCACGGACGAGAAAACCAAATGTCCCTCCTCGAGCCTGTACCTCGCGAGCCCCGTCACGCCGTCGTCGCGCGCCTCAATTCCCGCACCCAGACAGCGCAGGGCGTCGAGGAGATCGTCTTCGCCGGGAAAGCCGCCTGAGCCCTCGGCCCACGCGCCGCCCTTGAGAAGCGCCACCTCGGAAGGCCCGAGCACGCGGATCGCCTCCACCTCGGGATCCTCGAGCCAGCCGCTGAACGGACCCAAGTCCACGGCCGCGCGGAAGGCCTTGCCGAGCAGCGCACCGCGCTCCGCTGCCGACGGGATCTTGCCGCGCGACGCGAGGTCCTCCACCAACTCCTCTAGCGTGATGCGCACCTTGCCGGCCGTGCCCTCGTCGACCCGCGACGGTGCGGCGCTCCGGTCGATGCGTTTCACCTCGCGCGCCACCCGGTCGAGCAACGTCTCGACCAGAGCGAAGATCGCGGAGTCGGAGCCGGGCAGCTCGAGCAAGGGGACTTCCGCGGGCGGGGCGCCGGGGTGCGCCTTGGCCGCGAGCTGTTCGCCCACGGACGCGATGGGCGAGGTCACCACGCCCTCGGCGGCCTGAGGCAGGGCGCCTGCCTGGCGCGCCTTGGGCCGTCCCGCGCGCGGGTCCTTGGGGGCTGCTGCCTTGGCCGGTACGGACACGATGGCCGCTGGCGGCACCGGTCCCGCAGGCTTGGGCAGATCCTTGGGTGCATCGTCAGGCTCGTCCAGATCGAGGGCCTCATGGCCCTCCAGGCTCAGGATGAAATCACCCAGATAGACCTTGTCGCCACGGGTGAGACGGGTCGGCTCCTGGATGCGCCGCCCGTTCACGTAGGTGCCGTTGGTGCTGCCCATGTCGGTCAGCACGAACTCGCCGCCCTTGAGCTCGATCTTGGCGTGGCGCTTGGACACGTTGCCGCGCGGCAGGACGATCTGGTTGCCTTGCACGCGCCCGATCGAGATCATCTCCTCGTCGAACTCGATGCGCTGCTGGGTCCCACCCTTCTCGGTGACGATGACGGTGAACATGGCTCTTGACCCTCCTAGGCGCCTCTCGGCGCGAACCATCCGAAGAATTTGTCGAGCATCCCGCGGCGCTCCGGATCCAGATAGTCGAAGTTTCCCCCCCGATCGCTCACCTCCCAGAAGTCCTTCGAGGTGATGCGGGCCATCTCCTCGCGGATGGACGCGAGCCGCGCCGGCAGCTCGTTGCGCATGTCCTCGAAGATGCGAAGGGCCGCGTCCTCAGCCCCGTGGATGAGGTAGTAGGTGGCGAGCTTGACCTGCGCCTTGCGCACGCCGCGCAAGGACGACTCGAGCGCGTGCCCCTCCTCCGCCTCCTTGTCGACTTCGAGAAAAATGGAGAGCAGCTCGTCGCGGCACGGTGACGCAAGATCGAACGCCAGCTCATTGAGCGTGCACAGATCGTACGCCGCGGTCTCGAGAATGAAGTGCAGCCCGGACGAGAAGCCGAGCTGTCCGTAATACTTGAAGCGCAGGGCTGCCTCCACCGCCAGGTCTCCGCGGCCCGCCTTGAGCGCATGCTCGGCGAGCAGCCGGTATTGGTTCAGCACGTTGTAGGCGGTGCGCACATCTTCGGCGTTCACCGTGGCGCGCAGGTAGGTGTTGAAGAACTTGACCGCCAGGGCCGCGGCACGCTCGTCGCCGCAAGCGAGCGCCTCCTCGGCGATCTTCCGTGTGTTGATGGCGATGAGGTAGTTGAGGTCGCGCAGACGGTTCAGCGTCTCGCCGTAGAGCATCTGGTACTGGCGCAGCACCTTCATCTCGAACCAGAACTTCCCAGCCTCGATGTCGCCCAGCACCTCGGGCTGCATGGACACGAAGTCAGAATTCTCGCGCAAGGGCGTGTCCATGGAGAACCAGCCCGCTGGCATGCCGGGCTTGAGAGCCAGGTAGTCGCGCGTGAGCCGACCGAGCGCGTTCACCGCATGCATACAGATGCCCTTGTCCTTGTTCTCGATGGCGTTCAGTGCCACGTCCGCGAGCTGGTCCACGCCGCGCACCGCCTGCTGCCGTGCCCGCCCGAGGGCTGCGTCGTCGCCACGACGGCCGCGGCCGATGGCCGTGAGCCCGACCGAAGCCATGCGATCGATGACGTTGTCCGGGGTAAGGAAGCTGAAGACGAACGCGAAGTACGGCAGGATGAGCAGAAGGCAGGCCGTGATGGCGAACACTGTCGCGGCCGTGCCCACGCGCGGCACGAAGCCCGGGTGCGAGCCGGTCAGGCTCACCCACACGCACAGGAGGCCGGACAGCACAAAGAACCCCAGCACGGCCAGGTTGGTGGGTGACTCGACGAAGAGCTCGGTGATGCGCGGGGTATAGCGATTGGCGGCCAGCTCCACGATGATGGCGACCACCGTGATGGTGATGCCGAGCACGCCGGCCACCACCTCGGGCAGCCCCGACAGGGTGCTCTGGTCGCCCGGCACGAACAGGACGTCGGCAAGGCTGAGGCCCGGGCTTCCCGCTGAGTCGAGAAGCCAGGTGGCCAGGTAAGCGGCGGCGCTGACCGCGGACACCGCGAGGAGCGGGAAAAGCCAGACCCTGGAGTGCATCTTGCGGCGCGCCGTTTCCATGGAATTGTGAGGTTATCGCGGGGGTTGAACGGGGTCAATCGGCGCTGGGTCAAGTGACGCCGTGGTCGAGATTGCCTCGCGGGTGAGGACATGATATATGGAAAATATGCTTTCATGTCCGTACGCCGCAAAAACGCTGCAAAAAAAGGAGAAAAGCCATGAAAAGGGATTTTGTCGCGGAGATCCTGGCAACGTGTTTTTTCGCGGTGCTCCTGGGAAGTTGTGAGGCGGTGGATGAGCGGGAAATCTCCGGACAGGCTTCCTTGCAAAGCCTTGTCGGAAATACGCAGGAGACCGGCTATACCGAATGGAAGGGCGCGGTCGGCGTCGACAACGGCTGCACGGGCACGCTCATCGATCCGGAGGTCGTTCTTACGGCGAAACATTGTGTTGAAACGGGGGGGAGCAACTTCGGAATACAGGGGGGAGCGTACATGAAAATGCAGCTCGCGCATTCGACCCAGAAGCTCCTGGGAGCGACCGACGTGGCGCTGCTGAAAATCACGCCGGCCCTTACGAACATCGAATGCTACGGCGTCAAGAGCGGCTCGGAGGTCACCGTGGGAACGACAGGCTGGCTCGTGGGATATGGCACGACCGACACGAGCGGAGCGGACGTCGGGTTCGGCGTGCATCGGAAAGGCCAGTCAACCGTTCTTGACGTCTCGGGCAGCATCATCGAGCTCGGAGGGGAATCGAACCACTGCACCGGCGATTCCGGAGGCCCGTTCTTTGTTGAGCAAAATGGGGAGTGGGTTGTCGCAGGTGTCACTTCGTATGGTGAAGGCGACGACTGTCCGGTGGAAAGCGGCGGCTTCGACGAAAGCGTTTTCTACGTCTATGACTGGATAAATGATGGAGTCATGCAGTTGACCGGGCATGGGGTTGAGGACAGCAATTGCGGTAGTTTGACAGATACCGATACCGGCAGTGATACCGACGGCGATAGTGACGGCGATACCGACAGTGACGGCGATACCGACAGCGACAGCGATTCTGACAGCGATGGCGATACCGACAGTGACAGCGATTCTGACAGCGATGGCGATGCCGACAGTGACAGCGATTCTGACAGCGACGGCGATACCGACAGTGACAGCGATTCTGACAGCGACGGCGACGCCAGCAGCGATGGCGATTCTGATGGCGATGCGGACACTGGTGCGGACTCACGGAAAGGGGATGGCTCGTGCGGATGCTCGCTTGTCGGTGCAAGAAGCGCCTTCGCGTCTCCGATGAGTCTCATTCTTCTATAAAGACAAGCTTTGGTCTCGAAGAGCGCGGCTTTCGCGCAAGACAACTTCATCTGGAAGGAATGGGGCGTCGGCCTAAAGGTCTTCTACGGATTTTAGCATCTCCGGAATGAAATGCTGCCGCACGCGGATGAGGCTCCGCTCCTTCCCTTTCTGGCGCACTACCATCAGTTCGCCATCCGGTCTCACCAAATCGCCCGTGACCACATCGTCGTCAAATGTGTACTCGGTCTTTTCGGCGTACTTCACATCGCCCTGTGCGAACGATACCACGGCCATCAGAAACAGCGCTCCGCCAACGAGCAACCCGGTCATGCGCTTCATTGTTTTCCTCCTGTCGACTCTCATCGCCCCATGATACCAGAAAATGGCTTTCCTTACTTCTTCTTCTCAGGTGCTGGCTTACCATCCTTGGCCGCATCGGCCTTGGGCTGCTCTCCGGCCTTGGGCTGCTCTCCGGCCTTGGGCTGCTCTCCGGCCTTGGGTTGCTCTCCGGCCTTGGGCTGCTCTCCGGCCTTGGGCTGCTCTCCGGCCTTGGGCTGCTCTCCGGCCTTGGGCTGCTCTCCGGCCTTGGGCTGCTCTCCGGCCTTGGGCTGCTCCCCGGCCTTGGGCTGCTCCCCGGCCTTGGGCTGTGCCCCCGCAGCCGGAGCCGGAGCCGCACCCGCGGCAGGCGCCGCGCCTTCAGCTGGGATCTCGGGTGGGGCCTGCATGCCAGCCTTCTCCTTTTCTTCCAGCTGTTTGGCCTTCTCCATCATCTTCTTGGCTTCTTCCTCGCGTTTCTTCTGCTCCTCCGCGAGCTTCTTGATCTCGGCCATCTGGCGCTCGGCTTCGCGGATCTGCTTCACGGCCTCGTCGCACTTCTTGATGCGGAGCTCAGCCTTCGCATACCAGGAAAGAAGAGGCCCTTTCCCATCGGGATCGGCCTTGTGGTTCTCAGTGGCGTTCTGCAAAAATTTTTCGAAGACCTTCTTGGCCTTCTCGTAGCCCTCGGGCGTGCCCGGGTTCTCGTAGTCCATCTCCAAGAGGCCCAGGTTGAAGATGTAGTCGGTCCGCTTGGGGTCGATTTCGGCCGCCTTCTTGTACTCGGCCCGAGCGCCGACGAAGTCGCGGAGGCCTCTCATGGCCACGCCAAGGCCCATATGCGCGTCGTAGCTCCTGGGGTTGAGGACAATGGCCCTCTCGAATGCCGTCTTCGCCTCGGCATACCCGCGGAAGCTCAGGTTGATGGCAGCAAAATTCATGTACGACTCAAACAAGTTCGGGTCCTTCTTGAATGCGGCCTCGAAGGCCTTGAGCGCCTCGACGAGGTCGTTCTGGGCCATCAGGATCTGCCCCAGCGCGTGGTAGACGGGACCGTATTCCGGATTCAGCTGGATGGCCTGTTCGCAGACCAGCTTTGCCAGCGTGAAGTATGAGGGCTTTTGGTTGTCGATCGCGTAGTCGTAATACAGCATTGCCAACTGGTAGAGCGCGGGCATGAACTTGGATTCGATGGCGAGCGCGGTCCGAAGGTTGTAAAGAGCCTTCTCGACCTTCTTCCGCTCTCGAAGGAGCGTGGCCGCGTTCGTGTAGGCCGGAACGGCCTCCAGGCGATTCGGGCCGGCCGCCACCGCTCTGCGCAGCATGTCCTCGGCCTCCTGCGTGCGACCATTCTCCAGGTTCATCACGGCAAGGTAGTCCAAGGCCGGTTGGTAGTCCGCCACGACCTTCAGGGCGTTCTCGAACGCCTCCTTGGCCTTGTCGTTCATCCCGCACTTGCGATAAACGACGCCGACGTTGAAAAGAGCCTCAATCATCTTGCCGTGCTCGCCAGCAACATCCAGAAAGGCGGAGGCCACGGACTGGCACTTGTCTTTGGGCCAGCCCAGCTTCTCGGCCTCCATGTAGCTCTTGGCGGCCGCCGTGAAGTCCTCCTTTGCCTCTTGCGTGATCACCGGCCGGCCGGGCCCACCCCCGTGCTCGCCCCCTGCACCAGCTGCGCCTGCCTGAACCGCGCCACCGCACCCGGCGGCCAGAGTCAGAAACATCACCGAGGAAAGACACGCGATAGCTTGGATTCTGATCTTCATTGGCTTTCCTCCCTATTCCTCTTTCGACGCGCTCTCGGCTTCGCCCTTGGAAGACATCGTGCCGCCGCCGATCTCGGCCGCGGAGGTTGTCAGCTCCCTGTCCATCTTCTGGGCCGCAGTTTCGAGCTCCAGGATGGGGTCCGGTGTCGCCCAGACCGTCAGCCTGTTGTTGTTCTGGACGCGGATCTCCTCGGACACCGGAAACTCCTGCGGGCTGAGCTTGTTGAGCTCGCGCTCGCACCGCATGGAGTTCTCGTTGAACCACCGGACCTTGGTGGAGATGTTGAGGCAGTGCGTGTACAGCGTGACCGCGATGTCGTGCATGGGCTGAGCCTTGCCGTCCAGCGACTCTCGGTAGATATCGACGAGTTCCTGATTGTCCTTGATCGATGGTGGAACTGGCGCGTCATACAGCGTCTGCATGAACTCGAGCTGCATGTCGGCCACGCGCGCGGCCGCCGCCATCTCCCATTCAGGCACGTGCATTTTGGCCACCAACGCGAACATGTCGGAGGCATCCTTGAGCACCTTGCCCTTGTTTTCCATCCACGGGACGAACTTGAATTTGATCCAGTATTGGAACTGCGGCTCCCCAACTTCCTTCTTGGCCTCCTTCTCCGCATCTTCCTTCTTCATTTCTCCCCATCTCACGAGCAGCCTACGGTACTTCTTCCATTCCTCCGCCGCCTTCAGATCTTCCGGCTTCTGTTCGCTCTTCCACCACTTCTCGACGGTCTTGGGAATCTCCTTCTCGGAGCGGAACTCGGGAAGGGTGATCCTCTCGAACTCCTGGAACTTCCTCTCGGCCACGTAATATCTAGCCTTGGCAGCCGCGATGAGCATGGCCGCCTTGCGTTTGTTATCCGGGACCTTGTCCATGGCGCCTGTGTCGTACACGGCGAGCGCCTGTTTGTAAGCTTTCTCGGCGGCGGCGTAGTCCGGCTTCTTCTGAAGCCAGTACGAATCGCCGATCATGACGTAAGCCTGGACCTGCTCGTCGAGGATCTTGAGCTTCCCATAGTTCTTCAGGTAGCTGTCGTAGTGCTTGCGAAGCTTCTCGTAATCCTTCTCGTTAACGTAGATGAACCCGACTCCGAACACCACTGTGGCGGTTTCGGCGGGCTTCCTCTGCTTGTAGTACTTCTCGAACAGGTTCATGGTCTCGAGCGCCTGCTCGTACCGCCCGAGACCGATGTAAAACATCACTGCGTTCGACAGGGCCTCCGGGGCTTCCTTTTCTCCCGAATACTTCGTGGCGAACGACTTGTAGTTCTCCGCGGCCTCTCCATAAAACGCGAGGGCGTGGTAGTTCGCTCCGATATAGTAGGCGGCCTTCTTGGAATGCTCGCAGTCCGGATAGAGCTCGATCATCTTCTTGCGGAAGTTGATGGCCTGCCCGACGAGCCGCGCCGCCTCGAGGTTGATTGCCGTATTGAACAGCACCTCGCACATGCCCCTATCATCGTAGACTCCCTGATACTTCGTGAAAATCGTGATGTAGATCTCGGCCGATTCCTTGAAGCGCTTGCGGGTTGTGAGAGCTTCAGCCTTCTTTCGCAGCACGCCGACCTTGAGCGCCTTGATCTGCCCCGCGAACTCCGCGTCCTTCATGAGCGACTTTCCGGGCGCTTTGGCGTCATCGATGAAGAGATCGACCGCTGACGCCAAATCGTCGTAGCACGAAGGCTCCGGCGGCTCGACCATGCTGCCGAGCACGTTCAGGCAGTCCAGGTACAGGTTCGCGGCGTAGACGGCGAGCTGGTTGTCCGAGTGCTTGACAGCGATGTCCTTGAACAAAACCGCCGCCTCGGCGAACATGTTGGCCTCGTAATAAATTCGCGCGCGGCGATATTTGATGTTGACCAGATCCTGGCCTTCGGACACGTAGCAGACGTACCGGTCATACGACTTGAGCATGCCCGCCTGGACCTGCGTGAGCTCGCTGGGCTTCAGGACGACCTTCGCGGCCTCATCACACGCCTTGGTGCAAGCGTTCTTCTCCTCGTCCTTGCCCTTGCACTTCTTCTTGCAGTCCTTGCATTTCTTGTCGCAGCCGCCATCCGTGGCCTGGTCGGTCTTGAGCTTGTGCGTGCGGTCCTTGTTCTCGAGACCGATCTGCACGGCGATCTTGTTGTAGCAGAGCACCGCCGCGTATGCGGCCTCGGCCAGATACTCGCCCTGCGGATTCATTTCCACAACCGCGTCGAAGGCGGGCGCGCACTTCTCCCAGTTCTCCATCGCCCAATAGAGGTCGGCCTTGTAATACGCGATGCGGTACTTTGTGGGCCTCGTTTTCTCTTCGAAACCCTCGACTTTTACTTCATCGATATTCGGAAACATGTTCAAAATCTCGTCATACAGGCCAATGGCGAGATTCATGGTGTTCTTGTCCTTGGTGCCCGGCGACGACTCGGTGCCCACGGCCTCGCGGTGCCACTGCAGCGCCTGGTCGACGGCCAGCGCGAGCGTGTCCGCGGCGCACTGCTTGACCTTCTGCTTGTCGTGTTTCCCCTCCTCGGAGAACTTCTTGTATAGGCCGAGCTGCCGCTTGAGCTCGGTGAGCTGCTCGTCCTTGGGTCGCGAGCTGATCACCGCGTTGGTGACCATGGTCTGGTAGTGACACAGCTCGTCGCTGTTGTTTTTTGCGTAGTTGTCGATCTCGAGCGCCTCGAGCTTGTGGAACACGATGATTGCGTCCGCCCAGTGGCCCTCATCGTAGTAAAGCTCCGCCAGCTTTATGAGCATCTTGTGGGAGAGATCGGCACCGATCTTCTGGAAGAACTCCCACGCTTGACTCGGGTTGCCGATCTTCGAGAACGCGTCGACGAGCTCCATTCTGGACCGCTTGGCGACCGCCTGCGCCTCCTTGTTGTCCGGATGGTCGACCGCATACTGGATGACCTGATTGAACTGGTTGATGGTCCTCTTGTAGTCCTGCATGTTAAAGAGGCACCATGCTTGGTAGTACATTGCTATGATGTAGTTGGGGTTGTTGTCAGCGCCCCATTCCACGACCTTCTCGTAGGCCTTCATCGCCCGTTCGACGTCCCGCGCCTCGTTAAAGTAGTATTCACCGTACGCCATCCATGCGTGCGGGATGAATCTCGACTGCGGATAGTTCCTGATGAGTTCCTGGTAGAAGACGCGAGCCCTTTCCCGGTAGCTTTCCTTCTTCGACTTCTCCTTCTCCTCCATCTCGCTCGCGATCTGGTCAATTTCGTACGCGATCGCAAAAAGGATTTCGTCGTAAGCCGGGTAGTCCGGGAAGTTGTTGCGGATCTCCACATATGCTTTGATGGAGAGTTCCCGGTACTCTCGTGCCTTTTCGTCCAGCGCCTTTTGCTGCGCCTTCAGACGGGCCGCTTCCTTGGCGTTCTTTTCCTTGGCCTGGAAGATTTTCTCATCCAGATCGCGTGCCATGAAATTGAGTTGCGAATAGAACTCCTGATACGCATCCGCGAGACGCTTGAGAATCTCGGCCTTTTCCGGATTGTCGTTGCCGGTCTGTGTGACGAGACGCTTGATAAGATCGATTTCCTTTTTTAAAATATCGATCTTTTTCTTCTCACGCTTCTTCTTGAACGAAGATTGGATAACGTTCTTGACGTAATCCTTCCCGAGGCTCGGACCCAACGCCGCTTTTTCCTTCTTCTTCTCTTCCTTCTTCTCGGCCGAAGAGACCTTGACCGACTTCCTATTTGCGAAATCTCCGATCTTGAACCCGCCCGGACAGGTCATCACCTTGTCCTCAACGGACTTCGGGATGCACACCTCGTTTGCAGCACTTGCCGAGGGCTTGTTGGTCGTCTCCGCGAAGACCCGCGGCGACACCGAAAAAACGACGGCGAGAACGGCCATGGCGGCCAGACACACCACCCCATCTCTCTTGCGAATCATGCCTGCTACCTCCCGCAGTGGCTGCTGATCGGTTGCCTGTAGTAGCCGAGTTCATCGCGCCAATACTCGCCCTGGAACGGCCACAAGACGTGCTCTGCATCGCTCTCGATGTTGGCCTGCTGTACGGTCGGGCCTTGCACGGCCTGCTCCTGCTGGATTTCGAGATCGAGCTCGCCGCGCAGCGCCTTGAGGATTTCAATCTCCACGCGGGTCGCCTGGTTCAGGAGGTCCTGGATCTCGCCCAGGAGGCGTTCGTAACGGGAACGGGCCAGATTCCCGGTATTGTCGATGGCCACGGACTTGGCCGTGTTGATGTCCTGCTGGATTCGGATGCCGGCGCCCGAGTTCACGAACATGGGCGGCATCTTTGACAACTTCTGCTCCTCCTTCTCGAGGATGTCGACGTACTCCAGATTGCGCAGCAGGGTGCGGTCTCCCAGGGCGCCCTTGATGACGCTCAGGATCTCCGGGGAGAAGCCCATGATGGTCTTCTGCTCCGCCGCCGTACCGCCGCCGCCCGGCGAAGCCTTGACATCGACCTCGGGACCGGCCCCTGCCTTGTCCAACTCGCGAAGCTTGCGCAGGAAGTCGAAGAAGGCCTGGTTGTTGGGGAACTTGCCCAGAGCCGCCTGCAGCTGCTGTTGGATGGGCGTGTACTTCTTGGTGAAATCGGCGACCGTCTTCTGTGCATCGTCGTACAAGCACTGCCCGAAGTAGATCACGGCCTTCAGCACGACAGACTCCGGATAGAAGTACTCCTCAAAATACGGAGAGTTGATGGTGTGGATGTTGCCGAGCGCCCGGTCGAGCTTATCGATCTGGAAGAAGGCCCACGATTCCTCGAACAGGGCATCGAGATAGTATTCCGAACTCTGGGGAAGCTGGTTCCACGACTGCACGGCGCTGTCCCAGTGCTTGGTCGAATAGTAGATGCGCGCCAGCGAGAGCCACGCGAGGTTCAAGAAGCGCTCTTCTTCATCGGAAAGGAACAGCGTATCCTTAAACTTGTTGACGATGGACAGAAACGCCTTGGAAGCGGGTTCCGCGTGTCGCTCGCGGACGTGAGTGATGCCGACGAAGAACACGGCGTTCACATAGAGTTCGTGGGTCCTGTCGATCTCCAGAAAGAAGTCGCGAGCCTTGGCGAACTCACCCTGCTGGTACCAGTAGCGGCCCATGAGGTAAAGGAGTTCATTGTAAAGATCCTTAGTTTCTTTCTTGTTGAACTCCTGGAGCACCGAAATCGAGTCGCCGTAGCGACCCACGAGCCCGATGATTCCGGCAGGCTCCGGCAGCTCGCGGGAAAGCTGTGCCAACCATTGCAAGGATGTCTGGAAATAGAGATGTCCCGTGGACATCATTGCGATTTCCTCGAAAACACCAAGCGCAGCCTGGTAGAAGCCGAGATGGTAAAAGCACTTTCCGAGGAAAAACTGCGCCTTCTGTACGTTTGCCGGCTGATCGCCGGTCTCCCCTTGGATGATCCGCTGAAACTGGACGGCGGCCTGGGCATAATGCTCCTGCTGGTACAGCCGGAGCGCGTTGGCGAGAGCCTCGCTCGGCGGACCGGAAGCAGTTGGCGGCGGGGCCGCAACCTCGCCCACATCCGATGTCGTGAACACCATGTCCTGCGCTTTGGCCACCCCGCTCGAAACGAGCAGGATTGCCACAACGAGCACGCTGGCCAGTCTGTCTTGTCGTTTCATTGATATCCCCTTGTTCGACCGGCGATCGGATAGCCGATCTCGGTTCAAAAAACCCGCTAAAAACCCGACCCTCTTCCCCCTGAATTAGATAGGAATTTCGCAATGTTACGGGCCACAATGGCGCGTATGTTATTGGCAATGTTATAAAAAGTCAAGCTCTTTATGTGGTCATTTGACTGTTGAGAATTCTATAAATACACTGAAAATATTTTCAGTGTAAATGGAACAGAACAATTTCCATTTGACACCGTTCCATGGCAGAATCTCTGTCGTCACGACTGGGAATGTGAGATATTGTTATCTCTTGACGATGAAAACAAGACTCTGTATGGAAGGAAAGTATCCATGCGTTATAGTTTCGAACCGACGGAGAAAACAAGGAGTTTTCGACTATGAAAAGACAGATGCTCAGAGCAGTCTGGCTGCTTCTGGCCTGTGGTTTCACGGGCATCACTTGTGCGGAAGAGATGGTGGGGGCTCCGTGTGTTCCCGAGACGGACAAAGGGACGTACAACAAAAACCTGGAGGGTGCGACGACATCGATTGAAACCCGGTCCGTGCAGTGCGAGACGCGTGTTTGCCTCACGCGCACGGTCTTCGAATCGAACGGCCAGCAGAAGTTCTCGTTCTGCTCCTGCCGTTGCAAGGACTCCGAAGGGCACACCTACCAGTCGAATCCCGACAAGTACGACTATCTGTGCGAGTGCCCGCCGGACACGGTCTGCCTGGACGTGCTCAGCGCCATCGAGGGCGCGCCCGAGAAGGTGACCGGCTCCTACTGCATGCCGAACTGCATCGCGTCGCCGAGCGTGTGCGACAGCGCCACTCCGCCCGAAGTGTGCACCCCGTCAAAAGATAGCACCGAGCCCTGGAAGTGGACCTGCGAGACCCCGTAGGCGCTCTCCCATTCTTACCGATCCGAGCCATGCAACCTTCAACGGCGATTTCCGGCAGACGCGGGGAGGATTTTGTCTGCGCAAGGCTGAAAGAGCGTGGCTATCGAATTCTCGACAGGAACGTGCGCAAGAAGTTCGCCGAGATCGACATCGTGGCCGAGCAGGGCGACACCCTGTGCTTTGTCGAGGTCAGGACCCGTGCCAATTCGCTCCTCGGGCACCCGGCGGAGACCGTCACCACGGCCAAGCAACGCGGCATACGGCGGGCGGCCGAGGCCTACCTCGCGGAGCGCCGTATCGGGCCACGGCCGGTGCGGTTCGATGTCGTCACAATTCTATGGGACACCATGGAAGTGGAACATTTCGAGAACGTATTCTGAGCTCAAACCATTCCCCGTCTCTTTGAGGGGATCTCAACAGCAGGCCTGAATCCAGCCCCTTCCCAGGACCCGAGCGCCGTCGTAGAAAACGGCCGCCTGCCCCGGCGTGATCGCCCGCACCGGGCGCCGGAAGACCACGCTGACCGTTCCGTCCCCGCTTGCTTCGATGTGCGCGGCCTCGGCGACATGGCGGTATCGAACCTGAACGTCGCAATCCGTACCCCGCTCGCAAGGGGCTTCCCCGAGCCAGCTCACCCCCGTTGCGACGAGGTGGTCTTCGTAGAGGTCGCCCTCGTCGCCGGTCACGACGATCGCACCGTCCTCGGCACGAATCGCTTTCACCCAGAGACGGCCGGTCGATGGGACAAGGAGCCCTTTTCGTTGTCCCACCGTGAAGTGATGGATGCCCGGGTGTCGCCCCAGCACGTGTCCTTCGTCGTCCACGATGAGACCGGATCTGCTTTCGCCGCCAAAGCGTTCCAGCAGCATTTCCGCGAAGGATTGATCGGGGCCGACGAGGCAGGCGTCCTGGCTATCCCGAGCATCGGCGTTGGAGAGTCCCATTGTACGCGCCAGATCGCGCACTTCCTGCTTGCGCAGGTGCCCGACGGGGAAGAGCACGGCGCCGAGCTGCAACTCCGTGAGACCGGCGAGGAAATACGACTGGTCCTTGTCCGGATCCTGGCCTCGAAGAAGCGACGGTCTCCCGCGCGCGTCGATCGTCAATCTGGCGTAGTGCCCCGTGGCCAGGCGCGAGACGCCGAGTTGGCGGGCCCACGAAAGGAGCACGCCGAACTTTATGTGCTCGTTGCATGGCAGGCAAGGGCTCGGAGTTCGGCCGTTGGAATACGCATCCCAGGCCGGACGAAGCACGTGCTCGTCGAACTCGCGCACGCAGTCGACCACATAGTGCGGAATGCCGAGTTGGCCGGCGATGGCGCGCGCACGGGCGATGCCGTCGACGCCACAGCAGGAGCGGCTGCCGCGGGCTTCATGGCATTCCCGGAGCTTCAGGGTCACGCCGAAGACCTGATGCCCTTCGTCGCGGAGCAGAGCTGCGGCGACGCTGCTGTCCACGCCGCCGCTCATGGCGACAGCAATGGTCATCTGCGGCCTTTGCGCATCATCTCGGCGGCCCGGGCAACAAGATCGACGGCCCGATGCACGTCTTCCTGAGTGTTCCCGCGTCCGAAGGAAAAACGAACGGACGAGCGGGCTTCAACGATCGTACGACCCATCGCGGTGAGCACGTGCGAGGGTTCGTGGTCCGCCGTACCGCACGCGGCTCCAGTGGAGACCGCGAGCCCGAGCATGTCGAGGTTGATGGTGAGCGCCTCGCCGTCGAGCCCGTCGAAGCAGACATTCGAGGTATTGGAAAGTCTCGGCGCTCCCCGACCATTGATCGTCGCCCCGCGCACACGGTCGAGAAGCGCGGCCTCGAACGAAAATCTGAGGGCATTCAGGTGAGCGGCATCCTCGGCAAGACGCCCGGCCGCGAGCTCGCAGGCCTTGCCGAACCCGGCGATGGCCGCCACGTTCTCCGTTCCCGGTCGCAGGCCGCGCTCTTGGCGGCCCCCGAAAACGAGCGGAGACAACATGGTCCCCGTGCGGATATAGAGGGCTCCGACACCCTGCGGCCCATGGAGCTTGTGCCCCGAGAAGGACATGAGGTCGACGCCGAGCGTGTTCACCTCCACCGGCAGCTTGCCCACCGCCTGGACCGCGTCGCTGTGGAGCAGGATGCCTCGCTCCCGCGTCTTCGCCGACAGGGCGGCGACCGGTTGCACGGTCCCGACGTCGTTGTTGGCGAGCATGATTGAGGCGATCACGGTCTCGTCCCGCAACGACGAGATGGCGCTCGCCGGATCAAGAAGACCCTCACGGTCGACCGCGAGGAAGGTGACCGAGCCCCCGGCTTGCTCGATGTGACGGCAAGGGCCCAAGACCGCCCGGTGCTCGATTGCGGTGGTGACGACGTGCGATCGCGGGCGCTTCGTCGCGGCCACTGATCCGAAGATTGCGAGGTTGTTCGCTTCTGTTCCGCCGCTCGTGAAGACGATCTCTTCGGGCTGCGCGCCGATGAGGCGTGCCACCTGCGCCCGGGCCTTGTCGATGACCCGCCTCGCTTCCTGTCCGAGTGAGTGGATGCTTGACGGGTTTCCGAGAGCACCGTCGAGACAGGCCGCCATCTCGTCGCGCACCGCGGGATCGGGCGGCGTAGTCGCGTTGTGGTCGAGACAAATGACGGTCACGGTTTGGAAACCTCGTACACGCGATCCCTACATGGGGAAGCCGCTAATCGTTCGACGGCAGGGCCACGGCGTACACGTCGTCGTACTTGCGGGCGTAGACAAACCTGAGCCCCTCGATGACGTGCGCCGGGATCTCGGAGACGTCGCGCTCGTTCTTCTCGGGCAGGATCACGGTGCGCACGCCCGCGTGCTGGGCAGCGATGACCTTCTCACGGATGCCGCCCACGGGCAGCACCTCGCCCGACAGCGTCATCTCGCCGGTCATGGCCACGCGCGCCGCGGGCACCTTGCCGCGCCCGCCGGACAAAAGAGAGATGAGCGCGGTCGTGATCGTGACGCCCGCCGACGGCCCGTCCTTGGGCACGGCGCCGGCCGGGAAGTGCACGTGCAGATCCTCGTTCTTGAACACGTCGGGGTCCACGCCGTAGCGCTCGTGGTGGTGCCGGATGTAGGAGACCGCGATCTCCACCGACTCCTTCATCACGTCGCCGAGCTGGCCCGTGACCTTGAAGTGGCCTGCGCCCGGCATGCGCGTGGTCTCGATGCGCAGGATCTCGCCGCCCACCGGCGTCCAGGCCAGGCCCACCGCGGTGCCCACGCGCGGCCTGCGTCCGGGAAGATCCTTGAACACCGTGCGCTTGCCCAGATAGTCGGGCAGCGACGCGGACGTGATGCGCGCCGCGGTGATCTCGTTCGACGCGATGCCGGCCGCCACCTTGCGGCAGATGCGGCCGATGGCGCGCTCCAGGTTGCGCACGCCCGCCTCCGCGGTCCAACCCTCGGCGATCTTGGGCAGCACGCCCGGCGCGAATCTCACCTGGCTCGGCGTAAGGCCGTGCGCCTCGATCTGGCGCTTGACCAGGTAGCGCTCCGCGATGGCCATCTTCTCGTCGAGGATGTAGCCCGGCAGCTCGATGACCTCCATGCGGTCGAGCAGCGGCCGCGGGATGTTGGCCTTGATGTTGGCAGTGCAGATGAACATGACGTGCGAGAGGTCGAACGGGATGTCAAGGTAGTGGTCGAGGAACGAGTTGTTCTGCGCCGGGTCGAGCACCTCGAGCATCGCGCTCGACGGGTCGCCGCGCCAGTCCGAGCCGAGCTTGTCGATTTCGTCGAGCATGAAGACCGGGTTGCGTACCGTCACCTGCTTCAAGCCCTGCAGGATCTTGCCCGGCATGGCGCCGATGTAAGTGCGGCGGTGGCCCTTGATCTCAGCCTCGTCGCGCATGCCGCCCAGGCTGAACCTGAAGAACTTACGGCCCAGGCAACGCGCGATGGACTGGCCGAGGCTCGTCTTGCCCACGCCCGGGGGGCCCGAGAAGCACAGGATGGCGCCCTTCTGGTCGGGCTTGAGCTTGCGCACGGCCAGAAACTCGATGATGCGATCCTTGACCTCCGCGAGCCCGTAGTGATCCTCCTCCAGGATCTCCCGCGCGCGCTTCAGCTCCGTCGAGTCCTCGGTCTCCTTGGCCCACGGCAGGGCCAGGATCCAGTCGAGGTACGTGTTGATGACGTGGTACTCGGGCGACTCCGGGCTCAGGATCTCGAGGCGCTTCAGCTCCTTACGCGCCTTGTCGGCCACCTCCTCGGGCAGCCCGCCGGCCTCGATCTTCTTCTCGATCTCCTGGCCCACGAGCTCCTTCTGATCGACCTCCTCGCCGAGCTCCTTGCGGATAGCCTTGACCTGCTCGCGCAGGTAGTACTCGCGCTGGGTCTTCTCGACCTTCTCGCGGATCTCCTCGCGGATGCGGCCGGCCAGGCGCGCCAGCTCGAGCTCGCGCGTGATGGCCTCGGCCACGATGCGCAGGCGCTCCTCCACCTTGGTGTTGCTGAGCAGAGCGAGGCGCTCGCCTCGCGGCATGTCGATGTGGGCGGCGACGAAGTCGGTGAGCTGCCCGGGCCCCTCCAGGTTGGCCGCGGCGATGGAGAACCCCTCGGGCAGGCCCGGGATCTCCCTGAACAGCTCCTGCAGCGCCATACGCGCCGCTCGCCACGTGGCCTTGTTCTCTACCGTGTCGTTGTAGGTGTCGGGCGGGTAGTCGACGCGCGCGATGAGAAACGGGTCGGTGCGCACGTAGCGCTCGATGTGGCAGCGAGTGACGCAGTCCACCACCGCCGAGCGGTTGCCGTCCGGCAGGTTGATGACCTTGAGCACGCGCGCGAGCACGCCCATGGCGGACATCTCCTCGGGCTTCGGAAGGGAACCGTCGCCGTCGGGCCGCGCCTCGGCGTGCGGCAGGAGCACCACGAACGGGCCCTGCGAGAGCGCGAACTCGAGCGCCTCGCGCGCCTTGGTAGGTCCGAGCACGATGGGGAGCGTCATACCGGGGAACAGGATGTGCTCGTCGAGGGGCACGATGATCAGGTTGGCGGGACGCTCCCCCGATTGCCGGATGATGGCCTTGTCGCCCTCGTCGCCGTCCGACGTGGCCACCGGGTTGCCGCGCTCGTCGAGGAGGATGGTCTTCTTGTCGTTCATCGAGGTGCCTCCGTTCAGTACCCGTAGCCTACCACAAGCCCCGATGCAATGACGCGCCAGCCGCCAACGGATACGATGAGGAGCAGCTTGAGGGGCAGGGAGACCGAGGTGGGCGACATGGCCTGCAGCCCGAGCGCAAGCAGCACGTTGGCCACGATGAGGTCCACCACGAGGAAGGGCAGGAAGACCAGGAACCCGATCAGGAACGCCTCTGCGATCTCGTTCACCGTGAACGCGGCGAGCAGCGTGGTGAACGACGGCTTGGCGCCCTTGGGCTCGCCCGCGAGGCCGAGGAAGAAGTCGATCTCGGAGCGCGGGGTGTTGGCCTCCATAAAACGGACGAGCGGAGGAGAGGCCGCGTCGTACAGGACGCGCGCCTCGGCGATGCCGTAGGGATCCGGGGCCGCCGCAGCGGGTGAGGCCGTGGGGAGCGAGGTTGAGATCTCGGACGCCACGGGCGCCATCACGAACATGCTCAGCACCACGCTGACCGCGGTCAGCACCGAGGCGGGGGGCACTCCCGGGGCACCCAGCGCCGACCGGAGGATGCCGAGCACGAGCGCGATCTTCGCAAACGAGGTGCCTGCGATGATGACGAACGGGACGAGGATGAGGAGCGCGGTCACGCCCAGGTGCTCGATCCAGGGGCTCGGGGCCGCTGCCGCCACCAACGCGGACGCCGTCATGAGGGCCCGTTCCCGGTCGGTGCGCCGCCTTCTGCGGCCTTTCGCGGCAGCTCCTTGAGCAGGGTCGTGCCCCCGTCGCCCGTGCCCACGAGAAGCTCGGCGCCGTCGACCTCGACGATGCAGATGGCCCGCCGCTGGTCGAGGGCGAGGCGTTCGACGATCCGCATCCGGCCGTGACGCCGCGCCGTGGTCCCGCGCATCCACGGCCCGACCAGCCGCACGAACGCCCACGCGCCCACGGCCAGGAGGGCCAGACCCGCCACGGTCTGCACGATGAACAGGCCGTAGCCGGTGGCAGTGGGAGCATGGGACTGGGCTGCGAGGAGCATGGCGGCGATGGATCCAAAATCCCGGGGTCAAGTCAATCGGGGAGTCGGGAGGAGGGATCCGGGATGTCGGTGCGACCGTTGGATGAAAGGGCTCCCGGCGTCTTCGTGGCGGCGGGCTTCATGTTCAGCATGACCACGAACAATGAAGGGAAAGGGAGCGGGAAGGATCAAGGAGGACGAAGCGGTTCAGCCTGTGCTGCAGTGCCGAGGGGTGCCGCAGGCGGGTGACGCCGCCGTCGGTGCGGTTCCTGGGTCGCAAGGTGTACCTGTCGGTGGTGGTGGTCGGGCGAGCATCCACGCGGCGGCGCAGGTGGAGGCAGAGGCCAAGGCGCTGCGCGTGACGACGGGTGTACCGGCGCGGACGCTGCGGCGGTGGGTGACGTGGTGGCGAACGGTGTTCGCGGTCGGCGCGTTCTACACGGGCGCCAAGGCGGACTTCTCGTCGCCTATCGATGACGCTGGTCTACCCGGCTCGGTGCTCGCGCGTTTCGCCCTGCCGACGATGATGGAGCGATTACGTGCGCTGCTGCGGTGGCTGGCGCCGACGACCACGGCGTCGTGCCCGGATGGGGCGCGCTTCGCGAGGGCCGTATGAGGCCACGCAGAAGATGGCGCTACCGCTTGGAGAGAGGTCCGCCGTAGGGTGCCTCGAACGGCGGCGAACGATCTCGCAAGGCTCGCTTCCGGCCCGCCGGGCTCGGCTTTGACCGGACGGGTTTCGCACCCGCTGGACGACTCATCCCAATTTCAAGAAGGTTTCGCCTCCTTCCTTTCCAAAGGACCGGCATTGCTCGGTCGCACCAATGGGGCTGGATTGATGACACCAGTCCCCCACTCCAGCCTCCCTCACCTCACCCGCCCTTGCCGGGCTTCCACAGGCCAGCTTCGCTCGCGCCCAGCATGCCGGCCCGGTACGAGCGCTCGTCCACGTGCGAGAGCGCCGCGACCATGGCCTTGCTGACGAGGGGGGTGTGTCGCACGCCCTCCAGTTTGGCGATCACGGCTTCGAGGCCCTCGTCGCGGGTCATCCAATCAAGGGAGTCGAGCTTCCGAAGATCGAGAATCGACGAGCACGCGCGCAGCGTCTTCTCGCCATCCACGTTGTAGTACTGCTCGAAGTACGACATGGCGAGCTCGCGGGGCGTGCGGAACACCGGCTCGCGGAAGCGAAGCCCCGAGAAGTTGGACTTGGCCACGGCGCCCAGGCGGCCACGCTTCTCGAACACGGCGATGACGTGGTCGTCGTCGCGCTCGGCGCACAACTCCATGACGAGCGGCGGGAACCCGAGCCGTCGCAGGGCGGCCGCGGCGAACAGGGCGCCGTCCACACAGTGGGCCCTGCGATCGCGCAGGACGCTGCGCGGCGAGCGGTAGATCGGATCCGCGCTGTAGGGCACCTCGTCGAGGAACGCCTGCACCGCGGGCGGATCAGTGAGACGGGCGAAGACGACCCGCTCCGCGCGCGTCCATGCTTCACCCGGTTTGCCTGGTTGTTTCTTCATGGCGATCTCCCGTGCCTCGGCCGGTCCCAGAATGGGGGCTTCAGGACCGAAGGAGAAGGAAAAAATTCCCCGACGCCCGCGGGAAGGCCTGGACCGCATCGTTTTATGGTATGACGGCTTGTGCGCCAACGCAGGAAGGAGAAAAGCCCCATGAGCTACGAGACCATTCTCTACGAGGTGAGCGAGGGCATCGCCACCATCACCATCAACCGCCCGAACGTGATGAACGCGCTCAACCTGCAGGTGCTGCGCGACGTGCTCGCCGCGGTGGACGCGGCGCGCGCCGACGACGCGGTCAAGGTCGTGGTCGTCACGGGCGCGGGCAAGGCGTTCGTGGCCGGCGCGGACATCTCGCTCATGAAGGACTTCGGCACGCGCGACGGGCTCGCCTTCGGCGACCTCGGCCACCGGGTCATGGCCGCGCTCGAGGGCCTCGACAAGCCGGTCATCGCGGCGGTCAACGGCTTCGCGCTGGGCGGCGGCACCGAGCTCGCGCTCGGCTGCGACTTCGTCTACGCGTCGTCCAAGGCCAAGTTCGGCCAGCCCGAGGTCAACCTGGGCATCATCCCGGGCTTCGGCGGCACGCAGCGCCTGGCGCGCTCCGTGGGCATGAATAAGGCGCGCGAGCTCATCTACACGGCCGAGATCATCGGCGCGGACGAGGCCAAGCGCATCGGCCTCGTGTCCGACGTGTTCGAGCCCGAGGAGCTCATGGCCAAGGTCCGCGACAAGGCCAAGCTCGTGGCGGGCAAGGGGCTCGTGGCCGTGGCCGCGGCCAAGCGCGTGATGAACAAGGGCGTCGACCTCTCGCTCGACGCCGCGCTCGAGCTCGAGAAGCAGGCCTTCTGCGCCCTGTTCGGGTCCAAGGATCAGAAGGAAGGCATGGCCGCGTTCGTGGAGAAGCGCCCCCCGAAGTTCGAGGGCCGCTAGGCGAAGGAGAGGAGCACATGGACTTCGATTTCACGGAAGAACAGTTGATGGTGCGCGACACGGCGCGCGACTTCGCGGTGCGCGAGCTCGACCCGATCGCGGCAAAGCTCGACGCCGAGGCCACCTATCCCGCGGACAAGGTCAAGCAGCTCGCCGAGATGGGCTTCCTGGGCCTCGCCATCCCGGAGGAGCACGGCGGCGGCGGCATGGATTACGTGTCGTACGTGCTCGCCATGGAGGAGATCTCGCGGGCGTGCGCCGGCACGGGCGTCATCATGAGCGTCAACAACTCGCTCGTGTGCGACCCGCTCGTCAAGTACTGCACGCCGGAGCAGAAGAAGAAGTACCTCGAGCCGCTCGCCGCGGGCAGGAAGCTCGGCTGCTTCGGGCTCACCGAGCCGGGCGCGGGGTCCGACGTGTCGGGCATGAAGACCAACGCCGTGCTTCAGGGCGACACGTGGGTCTTGAACGGCGAGAAGAACTTCATCACCAACGCGCCCAACTCCCAGACCGCGATCATCTTCGCGTACACGGACAAGGCCAAGAAGCACAAGGGCATCTCGGCCTTCATCGTGCCCATGGATGCGAAGGGCGTCTCGTGCGGGCCCAAAGAGCACAAGCTCGGCATCTGCGCGTCGCACTCGTCGTCGATCTTCATGGACGACGTGCGGCTTCCCAAGGACGCCCTGCTCGGCCAGCTCGGCGAGGGGTTCAAGATCGCCATGACCACGCTCGACGCCGGCCGCATCGGCATCGCGTCGCAGGCGCTGGGCATCGCGCGCGCGGCGCTCGAGGAGGCGATCGCCTTCGCCAAGGAGCGCCAGGCGTTCGGCGGCCCCATCGCCAACCTGCAGGCCATCCAATTCAAGCTCGCCGACATGGCCACGCGGCTCGACGCGGCGCGGCTGCTCACCCTGCACGCGGCGTGGCTCAAGGACTCGGGGCAGAAGTTCAGCAAGGAGTCGTCCATGGCCAAGGTGTTCGCCGCCGAGGCCGCGAGCTTCGTGGCCGACGAGTCGCTCCAGATCCACGGCGGGTACGGCTACACCAAGGAGTACGCCGCGGAGCGCCACTTCCGCGACGCGCGCATCACCGAGATCTACGAGGGCACCTCCGAGATCCAGCGCGTGGTCATCGCCGCGAGCCTCATCCGAGACTGAGCGATTGGGCGTCCGCGCGGCGCACGCGTGCGACGGGTTTCTCTTCCGATTCTTCGGCAGGCTCCGAGACGATCCCGGCAAGGGGCAGCACGGCAGGGGCCTGCTCGGCGTGGTGCGTAATGATCGTCTTGGGCTGGATCCGGTCGCCGAAGAGCGCGAGGCGCAGCCGCCATCTGAGCGCCAGGGCGATCGCCGCGAGGCTCTGCACGCGTTCCACGATGCTCGGCGGGCCGAATTCCCGGCGTATGGCCGCGTCGAGGGCGAGGGCGCGCCCGCGCTCGAGATCCGTGGCCGCGAGCTTCGCGATGGCCGGGAGGGTGAGCGCGTACTGCGCGACCCGCTGCCGAAGCTGCTCGCGCCGCGCGTCGAGGTTGGGGTCGCCCTTGGGCCGCGCGGCGAGCGTCCGGTATCCGCGGAACGCCGTCTCGCACGTGCGGAAGAGCGACGACGAGTTCACCCCGAAGTCCTTGCGGAACGCCGCGTCGAGCCACTTCGAAGGCGCGTCTTGCGTGAACGCCGGGTGGCGCCAGGGCAGCATCTTCTGCCCGTGCCACTCCTCGAACGGCAGCTCCTCGTCGAGCAAGCCGCTTTTCTTGAATCGCTCGTACACCGCGGTCACGGGCAGCGGCATGAGCAGCATGAACTGCACGAGATCCGCCTCGAGCCCGACGAGGAAGTCGATATCCTCCTCCATGTTGTCCGGCGTGTGGTGCTCCATGCATAGGATGCCCGACGCGAGCACCGAGATGCCGTGGTCGCGCAAATGGCGCACCAGGTGCCTGGCGTCGATGCCCTGGTTCTTGGCGAAGAGATCCTGGCGCGTCTTGGACTCGAACCCGATCCACAGGAACACCACGCCGAGCCGCACGAGGTTCTCCACGCCGAACGCGGTGATCGTTTCGGCGGACGAGAACAGGTAGAAGCTGAAGAAGCGCTTGCGCCGCTCCATCTCCTCCACGAGCGCCATGGCGCGCTCCTTGTCCTTGAGGAAGTTCTCGTCCATCACGAAGAACACGTCCGTCCCGCGCGCGTCCGCGATCCGGCGCGCCGCCTCGAACAGCTCCTTGCCCGTGCGCAGGAACGGCGCGTACTTCTTGCCGAAGAAGTGGCTCGTGCAGCAGAACGAGCACCCGTTCACGCAGCCGACCCCGGGCACGAGCAGGTTCGACGTCGCGCCCGGGATCGGGATCCCCAGGATGCTCTGGTGCTCGGTCGTCGGCAGGATCGGGTGCGCGATCGGGGCGTCGGGATCCTGGCCGAGGTGCTCCCGCAGCCAGCGGATCCCCTCGCCGCGGACGACGTGGTCGCAGTCGATGCGCTCGGCCACGCCCTCGATCGCGGCCCCGTGCCCGCCGAGCACGATCTCGGCCCCCGGGGCATGGATGCGCGCGAGCCGCGCCATCTCCCTGGCCTTCACGAAGTTCGGCGCGATGAACGAGATGCCCACGATGTCGTATCCCTTCGCGAGCTCGCGGATGAAGCGGCCACGGCTCGGGAAGTCGAGCACGGTCACGTCCGCGTCCACGTTCGCCGCGATGAAGTACAGGCCGAACGACCGGTGGTGGAAGCGGAACGAGGCCGCCCCCTGCGCCTTGGTCACCTGGTTGTGGAACAGCTCCATGATGTTCTCTTTGCGGCCGAAAGCGTCGTCGACGCCGAACGGGCCGAACACCCCGGAAAGGAGGATCCTCTTTCTGCCCGCGCCCGTGCCGCCTTGCCGCGTCGCCATGCTCGCCTCGACTTTCCCGCGGACGACACCCCTCCGCGCTCAGTCAGGAACATACGCATTGGCGGTCATGGTCGCGTCGCGGTCGCGTCACCGTTGCGTCATGGGTCGTTGCGGGGATCCGCGGTCGTCCGCTTTCCCCGCGCCCCTACTTCCCGCCGGTCCCCAGCAGCTTCGAGAAGAGCCCGGTCAACCCTCCGCCGCCCCTCCGGCTGCGCGACTCGAGGAGGCGCAGCTCGGTCGAAGCTCGCGCATTGTCCGGGTTGTACTTCAAGACGGTCCTGAAGTACTCGATGGCCCCGTCCGTATCCCCCTTGGACTTCAGCATGCAGCCGATGAAGTAGTGGGTGAAGTCGAGGTCCGGCTGCAGGAGGAGCGCCATCTGGAGGTTCTCGTAGGCCGTCTTGTAGTTGCCGGTCGGATCATCAAGGAACTGGGCCCAGCCGAGGTGGGCGTAATAGATTGCCTCGTTCCCGTTCCTCTTCACCGCCAGCGCGAAGCTCTTGGCGGCCATCACGTACTCTCCGTTCTTGAGGTAGCTTTCCCCCCGACGGAACGCCTCCTCGCCCTCGACGCAGGCCTTGCGACGCGTCTCCGCCGCCGGAACCCCTTGTGGCATCGAGGGATCCGTCGATGTCTCGAGCGTCTCCAGGTAATTGTCCCGCAGCGCCGGATCGATCAACGTGCGGTAGGCCTGCCTGATCTTGAGGTAGAGCTCCTGGGCCTTCTCGCCGAGCTCGGCCATCCTGGCCGGAGGCCCTTCATGGCTCGTCGACAGGGCGAAAGGACGGATGCGTTCCGCGAGCGCCTCGAACGCTCTCTTGATGTCCGCCTCCTGCGCGTCCCTTTGCACCCCGAGAAGGGCGAAGTAGTCCAGCTCCTTGAGCCGCATGTAGTCCCGCAGGATCTGGTTCCCCGGCTCTTCCCGGCCCGGGATCCCCTCCGCAAGGACGTCGCCGGGCTCGGGCTCGCGCGAGGCCTGCGCCGGCTCCGATCGCGGAACCTCCAGCGTGAACCTGACCATGTTCAGGCTCTCCAACGCATGAAGGAGCCTCAGCACCGGCTCGCGCGCTCTCACCTGCTCGACGATCTCGCCCACGGGCCGCCCCGCGAGGGCGAGGTCCATGATCCTCTGCTCGGAGGATTTGAGACCGAGCTGGGCCTTGGAGTACTGGGGTTGCGGGTTCGGCGCGCAGCGGATTTGATCGATGATCGTCTTGAAGAACTGCGCCTCGCCGACCTCGAGACAATTGCCGAGGCCGTCGATGACGACCCGGGCGGGCTCGAGACGGATGACCACGACATCCCGTGGGAACTCGGCGAGATCCTGGAATTCGAAGCCTCCCTGCTTCCACGGGAAGCAGCTCTGAATCTTCTGTTGGATGTGGCTCCGAAGGACCTCGAAGAGGCCGTTGGGAGACAAGGCGCCCAGCTCAATGAGGATGTCTCCGAGCTTCTGTCCGGTCTTCTGCATCGCCTGGAGCGCCTGCTCGAGGACAGGTTCCGGGATGACGCCGTTCTCGACCAGGTAGGCCCCCAGCGTCTCGCCGCGAATCGTGGATTCGACCCATACGGGGTAGCCGTTCAACAGGTAGACAACCTTCTTGAGCCGTTCCCAGGTCAGCGTGAGGCAGCCCGTCTTCCCGGCCAGATAGAGGTTGTGAATCAGCTCGGCGAGAGGGTGCTCCACCAGGCTCCCCTTCTCCGGAATCGTCGCCACGCAGACATCGATCGCGGAGAACCGGGCCAGATCGTCCGGGGACGGTTCCGACGACCGCCCCCGTGTCTCCGCTCCCAGGATCTCCCTCACCTTCCGCTCGAGCACGTGGAGCGGAAACGGCTTGACGAGATAATCGGTCACCCCAAGGGACTGCCTCGCCTCCCGCTCGTGCTCCTCGCTCTTGTAGACCGCCGTGACGACGATGACCGGAGTCCTGGCGATGCCCTCGTCCTGCCGCACTCTCCGGAGCAGACCGAACCCGTCCAGCTTCGGCAGGAAGATGTCCAGGAGAACGAGATCGGGCTTCTCGCGGCGCCAGGTCTCCCAGCCCTCCTCGCCGTCCGAGGCTGTTGTCACCCCAAACCCCTTGGCGCGCAGGAAATCGCCGAACAGCCGCCTGATGTGCGGATCGTCCTCGACGACCAGGATGTTACTGAGCTTCTGCGGCATGGGGCCTCAGCGGGGGATCGTAGCCCCGTTCCCCCGCGGCCTCAAGGGCGACCTTCGTGCGCTCAGAAGCAGATGCCGAGGTCGCGCGCGGGAGCGGTGGAATCGAGCGTCCACAGGACAACGAGGTCGGGCCGCCGGCATGGGAGCAGGCCCGGCGCGGCGAGCACGTCGGCGCCCGAGGCGAGGAGCGGCACGAAGTCGCGGTAGGGGCGCGGCACCTCGCGTTCGATGAAGAGATTCTTGAGCTTGCGCGACGAGCCCCACAGCCGGTCACCCGGTCTCCTCGCGCGCAGGACGAGCCCGTCGGCTCCCGGGCGGACCTCGACCGCGGCGCCGAGCTCAACGGATCGCGCGCGCCACACCGCGTCTCCGGCCGACTCGAGCCTCGCCTCTTGCTCCGTCCGCGGCGGCAGCGGGCCGGGGAACACGTAAAGCGATCCCCGATCGACCAGCGCGACCGACGGCCCGGGAAGCGGGAGGAGCCCGGTGCTGCGCCTCGTCCCGGACGCGGACTCCATGGCCGCGAGGTGCACCCGCTCCACGCGGCGCAGATCGCCCCGCGCCCGCTGAACAGCGAGCCTCACGAGCCGTCCCCTCAGCCCGCGCGGCAGGGCCGCAATGACCTCGCAATCGACCTTCAGACCTCCGCCCAATCGCAAGGGGTCCAATGAGCACTCCGACAGCAGGCGTCGGTCGACCGCCTCGGTCAACCCGCGGGCCTCCCGGGCCAGCCCCGCGAGCCGGACCGCGACCTCGGGCTGCAGGGAGCTCATGAGCGGGAGGAGCTCGGCGCGCACCCTCGAACGGGCGAAGCGCGGGTTCCGGTTGGACGGATCCTCGACCCAGGGCTGCCCCAGCCCGCGAAGGTGGTCGCGAACGCGCTCGCGCCGCAGGGCGAGCAGCGGCCGTACGATTGCGACTCCACCTGCGTCCCTGCGCTCCGGGATGCCGCAAAGGCCGTCGAGCCCGGTGCCGCGCAGGAGCCGCAGGAGCATGGTTTCCGCCTGATCGTCGAGGGTGTGCCCGGTTGCCACGAACCCGGCGCCGCGCTCGCACGCCATGCGGGTGAGGAGCGCGTATCGTGCGTCCCTGGCCCAGGCCTGGACCGAGCCTCCGCACGGCGCCCCCTGGACGCGCTCGCGGCGCGCCTCGAGCCCCAGCCGGCCGGCGGCAGCCTCCACGAGCGCCCACTCCTCGTCCACGCCCGGGCGCAGCCCGTGATCCACGAAGCCGACGCTCAGGGCCAGGTCCAGGTCCGGCGCGACCGCGGACGACAGGCGCATGAGCCCCATGGAGTCCGAGCCGCCCGAGACCGCGAGGAGGATCTTCGCTCCCTTGCCCGCGAGCCGCTCGAGCGCCTCGCGCACCGCGCGCAGAGGCTCAGTTCGCAAAGGGATCTACGATGTCGCCGCCGAGCCTCTTCTTCTTGCCGGGCACCTTGACCGTGGTGAGATCCGCGGCGGGGGAGATCTGGAGCGCACCCTTGGAGGCGGCGGGCTCCTTGTGCTTGCCGCCCCCGCCCGTGGGCCTGCGCTCGAGCGCGACCTTGAAATCCTGCGGCGTGGTCTCGGCGACGACCACGTCCATGTCCTTGTACCCGTCGAGCTTGACCGTGTAGACGTCGGTCGCCCCGGACGCGGGCTTGATGATCGCGAAAGGCAACGGGCCCATGAGCGCGCCGGACTTGAACAGGCTCGCGCCCGGCGGATCGCTCGTGATGGTGATGTGCTCCACGGCCGCCGGAGCGGGCGCGACCGGGGCCGGAGCCGGGGCAGGCGCGACCGGCGTCGATGCGGGATTCACGGCCACGGGAACGGGCTTGGGCGTGGCCGCGGCGCCCTGTCCGTCCTTGCCTCCGCCCAGCAGGAGCACGGCCGCCACGATCCCGCCCACGACCGGAATGGCGCCAAGCCCCGCGAACAGGGGCCAACGGCTGCGCGCGCGCGGCTCGTCCCGCGACTGCCTGCGGCTCGATCCGCCCACGATGGCCGACGGAGGGGGCGGCGGCACGGTGGTGGTGGCCGTCTCACGCATCTTGTCGAACACGATGGCCGGGGTCTTTCCGTCAATGATCGAACGGATGTCCTCTCCGAAGTCCTTCATGCTCTGGTAGCGGCGCTCCGGCTTCTTGGCGATGGCCTTGAGCAGCACGGCTTCCACGTTGGACGGGACATCCACCGGCGGCAGGAGCCTCCGCGGCGGGATGGGCTCCTCGTAGAGGTGCTTGGTGAGCACGCCCATGAACGTATCCGCCTCGAAGGGCACGTGCCCGCACAGCAGCTCGTACATGATGATGCCCATCGAATAGATGTCGGTGCGGCCGTCCATGGCCGTGCCCGCCGCCTGCTCCGGGGACATGTACTGGGGCGTGCCGAAGATCATGCCCGTGCGCGTGAGCCGGCCCGTCTCGCGGGCCATCTTGGCGATGCCGAAATCGAGGATCTTGACGAAATCCTGGTCGCTCGAGCGCTTGATGAGGAAGATGTTGTCCGGCTTCAAGTCGCGGTGCACGATCGTCGCGGAGTGGGCCGCGTCGAGCGCGTCGCAGCACTGTGCCACGATGCGCAGCACGCGCGCCGGGTCCATCTGCGGGTTCTCCTCGATCACGTCGTGCAGGGGCTTGCCGTCGAGGAACTCCATGACGAAGTAGGCCGACCCGTCGCCGAGCGTCCCGAAGTCGGTGATCTCGATGATGTGCTCGTTGCCGATGGCGGCCGCGGCGCGCGCCTCCTGCGTGAAGCGCTCCGCGACCTCCTTCTCACCGGACAGCTCGCCGCGCAGGACCTTGAGCGCGCACTTCTTGCCGATGATGGCGTGCGTGGCGAGGTACACCACGCCCATGCCGCCCTCGCCGAGCTTCTTCTCGACCTTATAGCGGCCGTCGATGGTGGCTCCGACGAGCGGATCGTCGGTGGGCTTGTCCATTTCCTGAAGCGTCGTGCCGTCCTTGGGGCAGAACTCCTCGTTCCCGGGGTACCGACAACCGCACTTTGGACATGCTTTCATGGTGAGGCCTCTCCCGGCCGGCGACGGTGCGCCGCCCTTGCCAGTTCCTACCATTTTATTGGGTCGGGGCGAAAAAGTAACTAGCGATCTGCGGCGATTGCGCGCGCCGCGTCGATGAAGATGTCTCCGCCGCCGGACCTGAGGACCACGCTCCTGACCCCGTCCCGTCAATATGACAAGTGATGGGTCCCGACCCCGTTCCGTCCGATCGTGACGGATGGACGCGCGCTTGCTGGTCCGTGGCGGTCTCTGTTAGTCTTCCACATCGGCGCGAAGGCGCGACGAAGCGAAAGGAAGCGCAATGGACTACGGCATGAGGAACAGGATGTCGCGCATCTTCAAGCCCGGCGACGACCGCACCGTGATGCTGGCCGTGGATCACGGCTACTTCCAGGGGCCGACGACCGGCCTCGTGCGCCCGGCCGAGACCATCGCGCCGCTCGCGCCGCTCGCGGACACGCTCATGCTCACGCGCGGCGTGCTCCGCAACTGCGTCGACCCGGGCCTCGACGTCCCCGTCGTCCTGCGCGTCTCGGGCGGCACGTCCGTGCTCAAGGACGATCTCAGCGACGAGGAGATCACGGTGTCGATGCGCGACGCCGTGCGCCTGAACGCCGCGGGCGTGGCCATGTCGGTCTTCGTGGGCTCTCCCCACGAGCGCCGGACGATCAAGGGCCTCGCCGATCTCGTCGACGAAGCCAACGAATTCGGCGTGCCGGTGCTGGCCGTCACGGCCGTGGGCAAGGACATGGTGCGCGATGCGCGCTACCTGGGGCTCGCCTGCCGCATCGCGGCCGAGATGGGCGCCTCCATCGTCAAGACCTACCACTGCCAGGGCTTCGAGTCCGTTGTGGCGGGCTGCCCGGCCCCGGTGGTCATCGCGGGCGGCAAGAAGCTCGAGGAGAAGGCCGCGCTCGAGCTGACCTTCAACGCGATCCGCGACGGGGCGCGGGGCGTGGACATGGGCCGCAACATCTTCCAGTCGGACTGCCCGGTGGGCATGCTCAAGGCCGTGCGCGCCATCGTCCACGACGGAGCCTCGGTGGCGCAGGGGTACGAGGTCTACCTGTCAGAGAAGAGCAAGAAGGCGCGCTGAAGGCCATGCGGGCGGCCGTCTACTACCGCAACAGCTTCGTGCGCATCGAGGAGCGACCCGTGCCGGAGATCGGGCCGGGCGAGCTCCTCGTTCGGATCTCGGCGAGCGGCATCTGCGGCTCGGACGTGATGGAGTGGTACCGCGTGCGCAAGGCGCCGATCGTGCTCGGACACGAGGTTTCAGGCGTGGTGGAGCGCGCGGGCGAAGGCGTGACGGCGTTCTCTCCCGGGGATCGGGTCGTGGTCTCGCACCACGTGCCGTGCATGACGTGCGCCCTGTGCCGGGACGGCAAGCACACGCTGTGCGACACCCTGCGGTCCACCAGCTTCGATCCCGGGGGCTTCTGCGAATACGTGCGCGTGCCGGCCCTCCAGACGCGCATCGGCACGTTCAGGTTGCCCGACGCGCTCTCGTTCGAGGAGGGCACATTCGTGGAGCCGCTCGCGTGCGTGCTGCGCGGCATGCGCATCGCCGGCATGCGCGAGGGTCGCTCGGTCGTCGTTCTCGGCAGCGGGCTCTCGGGGCTCCTGCACGTCAAGGCCGCGAGGATGCTCGGGGCCTCTTTCGTGGCAACGACCGACGTGGACGAAGGACGGCTCGCGGCCGCGATGCGCTTCGGGGCGGACGCGGCGTGGAGCGCACGCGACGACGTTCCCGGGCTGCTCAGGGCGGCGCTCGGCGGCAAGGGCGCGGACCTCGTGTTCGTGACCACCGCGGCGCTTCCGGCTTACGCCCAGGCCGTGCGCTGCTTCGCTCGCGGCGGCGTGCTCGTGATGTTCGGCCTGCCCGATCCCGGGGCCGTGGCGCCCTTCCCCATCCACGACCTGTGGATGGAGGGTGTCACCATTACGAGCACCTACGCCGGCGCGCCGGACGACTTCCGGGCGGCCATCGAGGCGCTCGCCTCAAGGCGCATCACCGTCACGGACATGATCTCGCACCGCCTGCCGCTCGAGGAGGCGCAGAAGGGCTTCGAGCTCGTGGCCGGGGCGAAGGGCGCGCTCAAGGTGATCCTGTTCCCGAACGGGGTTCCCTGACTTCTCCCCGACGCTTTTCGCCCGTTTGAAATGCAGAGGCGGGCTTACTTCTTCGGCGGCTGCACGAAGCCGAGGAAGGCACCCTGCGGATCCGCCACCATGGCGATCCGGCCGACCTCGGGCACGTCCATCGGGCCCATCGGCACCTGGCCCTTGCGCCTCTTGACGATCTCCACCGCGCGGTCGCAGCTGTCGACCTGGAAGTAGGGCACCCAGTGCGAGGGCATGCCCTTCTGGGGGGTCTTCATCATGCCGCCGATCTGTTCCTCGCCGCGCGCGAAGATCGTGTACGAGCCCGTCGGATCCTTGAGCATGACCGAGCGGCCCATGTCGCCGACGTTCATGACCGGGGTCAACGCGGCGCCGCACGCGCGTTTCACCTTCCCGGCGGTCTCCTCGATGTCGGCGACGAAGAGCTCGCCGTAGAAGCTCTTGGCGGCGCTCTTGTCGCGGACCGCGACCTCGTACCAGCAGAACGCCCCCACCCCACTCGGATTCTTCATCACTTCCGGCATCGCGAACCTCCATTGGTTGCATCCCGCGCGACGCGCGGATGATCCCCGCCCTCGACGACCCGCCGTCGGTGGGCGCCCGGCTTTTCGGCGCATAGCCGACGCAGCTATCGGGCCATACGCGAGACCCACGTGAGTTCAAGAACTTGCGCGGCCCACGGGCGCGGGATGCCGGCCGACTCCATCAATATGATGCGGGATGTCCGTCAAATCGAAGGAGGGGGGGGAGGCGGTCCCAGGTTCCCTCACACCTCTATCCTGAATTCGGCCCCATCGGCGATGTTGCGCACGGTGAGCCTCCCGCCCATGTTCTTCTCTATGATGGCTTTCGACATGAACAAGCCGACCCCCGTCCCCGCCTGCGGACCCTTGGTGGTGAAGTAGGGGTCGAAGATCTTTCCCATGATCTCCTCGGGTACGCCCCCGGCGTTGTCCGCAACGGTCACGACAACATGGCCTTCCTCAGTGCCGACGGTGACCGTCACCCTGGGAGCGTCGATTCCCCGTTCCGCTACGGCGTCCCTGGCGTTGTTCAGGATGTTGAGGAGGACCTGTGCAAACTCATTCTTGTGTCCGTAGATGACGGGATCATCGTTCGCAACGACCTCCAGCCCGATATGCTGATTTCTGAAACCGGCTTCTATGAGCGACAGCGTCATTGCAATCGCCGCGCGCACATTGAACTCGGCCTTTTCCTTGTCGGGTCTGAAGTAGTTCCTGAAATCGTCGATGGTCCGCGACATGTGTCCGATGAGCTCCATCGATCGTGAGACGCTCTTGTCCAACAGCTCCTTGTTGAATTCGCCGAGATCATAATAAAACGACAGTTGCTGGACCGTGAGCCCAAGCGCGTTCAATGGCTGGCGCCATTGGTGGGCGATATTCCCGATCATCTCCCCCATCGCAGCCTGGCGGCTCTGCTGGACGAGCATGACTTCCTTTTCGCGGAGGGCTTCCATGGCCCGCAGCCGCTCGGCGGTCTCAACGTGCAACTTCTCGATGGCAGTCGTCAGATCCTCCGTTCGTTTCGCCACCCGGCTTTCCAGCTCCTCGTTCAGCTTTTTCAGCGCCTCTTCAGCCTGCTTGCGCGCGGTGATGTCCCGGGCGACGTGGACCGAGCCCGTCAATCCGCCTTCCGGGCCGAACATGGGGGTCGTGCTGACGAGGAAGTCGCCGCCGAGACGGTCCTCGTGAACTTCCGTCGTGTGCTCCATGCCGTCCACAATCGTCCGGGCATGCGGGCAGAAGTCCGGCGGCGTGTCGGCCCCGTGCACGGCCTTGTAGCAGGGCAGGCCCACACACTGTTCGCAGGTCGCGCCGAGCCGTTCGGCCATTGCCCGGTTGGCGCGCACGACACGGTGCTGCCCGTCGAGGATGACGATCAGGTCCGGGACGCTGTCAAAGGTGCGTTCCCATTCCTCTTTGGCCCGAAGAACCGACTCTTCGGACCGCTTGCGCTCGATGGCGTAGCGTATGCTGCGGGCGAGGGTTCCGGCATCGGCGCTCCCCTTGACGAGATAGTCCTGCACCCCGCCGCGGATCGCCTCGACGCCCGCGGCGTCGCCGCCGGCGCCGGTCATGATGACGACGGGCAGTGCGGGGAACAGGGTCTGAACGCGCTTGAAGGTGGCAAAGCCCGTGCTGTCCGGCAGACCCAGGTCCAAGAGGACCACATCGAGCTTCTGTTCGCGCAGGAGCGCGATCGCCATGTCGAGCCTCTCCACAACCACCATGTCGAAGCGGGCGCCGGGGGCCTGGCGCAGGGCAAGCCGGATGAGCTGGGCATCCGAGGGGCTGTCCTCGACCACCAGCACCCGCACCGTCGGGTTTTCCATTGCAGCGGGTTCCTTCAAGGCTTGGCGGGCAGCGCGACGACCGTCAGCCAGAAACTCTCGATGGACTGCACGATCTCCAGGAAGCGCTCGAAGTTGACGGGCTTGGTGACGTAGCAGTTGGCGTGAAGCTGGTAGGAACGCAGGATGTCCTGTTCCGCCTGGGAGGTCGTCAGGACGACCACGGGGATCAGCATGAGATCCGGATCGGCCTTCAACTCCGCAAGGACCTCGCGCCCGTCCTTGCGCGGCAGGTTCAGGTCGAGCAGGATCAGGTCCGGCCGCGCCGCCTGGGCATAAGGCCCCTCGCGCCGCACGAATTCCATGGCCTGCACGCCGTCCTCCACATGGGTGACGTTGTTGACCACCTTGGCCTTCTTGAGCGCGGTCAGCGTCAGCTGGGCGTCGGTGGGGCTGTCCTCGACCAGCAGGATCTGAATCGGCCGCGCGCTTGCCAGGTTCATTCGTCGCCTCCTTTGTCGGGGATCGTGAAGAAGAACGTCGTCCCCTCCCCGGGCTGGGACTCGAACCAGATTCTACCAGAATAGCGCTCGACAATCCTCTTGCACAGGGCGAGCCCTATCCCCGTGCCGGGATACTGCGTGCGCGAATGAAGACGCTGAAAAATCAGGAAGATCCTATCGTGATACCCGGCCTCGATGCCGATCCCGTTGTCGCGAACGCCGAAGAGCCAGGCGCCGTCGTCGCGCCGGGCAAAGACGTGGATTTCCGGTGTGCGCGGACCGCGGAACTTGATCGCGTTGCCGACGAGGTTCTGCAGTAGCTGAATCATCTGAGGCAGGTTGGCCGTGACGGTCGGCAGCGGGTCGTGGGTGATGACCGCGCGGCTCTCCGCGACGGCGGTGCTCAGGTTGACCACGGCGGTGTCCAGTGCCTCCTTCATGCTCACGGGATTGGAGGGCGCGCTCCGGGCCCCGACGCGCGAGTACGTCAGCAGGTCATTGATCAGCGTCTGCATCCGCTCGGCCCCCGAGATGGCATGGCCGATATATTCATGGGCCTCGGCGTCCAGCTTGTCGTTGTGCTGCTGCTTGAGAAGGGACATGAACCCCGCCACGGCCCTGAGGGGCTCCTGCAGGTCGTGGGAGGAGACGTAGGCAAACTGCTCCAGGTCCTTGTTGGAGCGCGCCAGATCGGCGGCGGTCTTCTCCAGCTCCGATGTCCGCTGTCTGACCAGTTCCTCCAGGCGGAGGCGGTATCGGGCCAACTCCTGTTCCATCTTGTTGCGCTCCGTGACATCGCGGGCGGCGGCGAAAACGCCTTGCACCTCGCCGGACTCGTTCCTGTAAATCGTCGCGTTGTACAGGACGTCGATCGTCCGGCCGGAGGCGTGGCGGATGGTCAGCGGGTAGTCGGTGACGAAGCCCTCGGCGAACACCTGCTGGTACCCTTCGCGCGCCTTGTCCGGCTCGGTGAAGTAGTCGGAGAAGTCGGTGCCTACCAGCTGTCGGCGCGACACGCCGGTGACATTGATCGTGGCCTCGTTCACGTCGGTGATCTTCCCATCGGGGCTGATGGTGACCAGCGTGTCGAGGCTGGTCTCGATCAGGTTGCGGGCGTACAGCGAGGCGACGCGCAGTTCGGCCGCAATCCGGTTGCGTTCCGTCACGTCGCGGGCGGCGGCGAACACGCCCTGCACCTCGCCCGCTTCGCTGCGATAGATCGTGGCGTTATAGAGCACGGCGGTCGTGCGTCCGGAGGCGTGGCGGATGGTCAGCGGGTAGTCGGTGACGAAGCCCT
>JAQTNF010000002.1:0-406 GCA_028713995.1 Deltaproteobacteria bacterium
GAGGGCGCGCACGGCGACGGGGGCCGTTCGGCCATGCGCAAGGCCGGGTGGGAGACCCTGCCGCGCGGAGGCAAGCCCATCCTGGTCGACGGCTGGTACCCGCCCGGCGGCGTGCCCGCGCCCCTCATCGCCAACATTGAGGGCGACGACAGGCCCGAGATCGTGGTCTCGCTCAACGACGGCTCCATGTACGCGTTCGACGCGGGCGGCAAGCGCATCTGGCGCTTCGACTATACGCGCGGCAACCCCGTCATGTACGCGTCCGAGCCGACCGCGGCCGACCTGAATGAGGACGGATCCCCGGAGGTGCTCTTCACCACGTTCGGCGATCCGGCCGTGACCGACTCGGGGCACCTCGTGATCCTGGGCGCGGACGGCTCGCTCCTGCACGACGTGCCTCTCCCGG
>JAQTNF010000002.1:416-80927 GCA_028713995.1 Deltaproteobacteria bacterium
CCGGGGAGAACGGCAACGGCAGCGGCGCGCCCGCGGCGCCGACCGTGGGCGACCTGGACGGCGACGGCGCGCTCGAGATCTTCGCGCAGACGTTCGACCACGGCGTGGACGTCTTCACCGTGCCCGGCTCGGCCGCGAACTGCTTGGTGTGGCCCACCGCGCGGGGCGGCCCCCTTCGTACCGGAGGGGCCTCGGGAGCGCCTGGCGCGCCATGACCGCGACGGCCCTCGCGGACCGGACGGATTTCGGGTACAGTGCGTTTCGCAAAAGCGGGGACGCGGAGGCAAGGCCATGGGAGACGAGGCGTACAAGGGTTACAGGGGCGCGGCGCTGTCCGTGCTCAAGGCGAACAACGCGCCGGTGTGGAGCGACGTGGAGGCCATGACCAGGCGCGGCCTCTTCAAGGGCATCATCCTGCCGCGCTCCGAGACCGAGGACGACCAGCACATCGTGATCAAGCTGTCGACGGGCTACAACGTGGGCCTGCGCGCCGCGGACGTGCAGACGATCACCGCCCGCTCGGTCAAGGAGGCCCACTACAAGATCCCGGAGAAGGAGTTCCCCTACGATCCCAAGAAGAAGAACGTGACCCTGCTCGGCACGGGCGGCACCATCGCGAGCCGCCTCGACTACCGGACCGGCGCGGTGATCCCGGCCTTCTCGCCGGGCGAGCTCTTCGGCGCGGTGCCCGAGCTGGCCGACATCTGCAACATGAGGACCAAGAAGCTCTACGGCGTGTTCTCCGAGAACATCGGCCCCGAGCACTGGATGGGCACGGCGACGGAGATCAAGAAGGCGATCGAGGAGGGCGCGGACGGCATCATCATCGGCCACGGGACCGACACCATGCACTACACGTCCGCGATCCTGAGCTTCATGTGCCAGGACCTGCCCGTTCCGGTGGTCATCGTGGGCTCGCAACGCTCGTCGGACCGGCCCTCGTCGGACGCCGCTCTCAACCTGCGCAACGCGGCCACGGCCGTGACCGTAGGGCCCGCGGCCGAGGTCATGGTGTGCATGTTCGGCCCCACCTCGGACGAGTACGACCTGCTCCACCGGGGCACGCGTGTGCGCAAGATGCACTCGTCGTACCGCTCCACGTTCCGCACCATCGGCGACCGGCCCATGGCCCGCGTGTGGCCGGGCCGCGTGGAGATGCTCACCGAGGACTACAAGCGACGGCGCGAGGGCCGCGACATGACGCTCAAGGCGGTCTTCGACGAGGCCGTGGCCATCCTCTACTACTACCCCAACATGAAGCCCGACGTGCTCGAGGCCATGATCGACCACGGCTACAAGGGCATCGTCATCGCCGGCACGGGCCTCGGCCACGTCAACAAGCCGCTGTACCCCGCGCTGCGCAAGGCCCACGAGAAGGGCATCCACCTGTTCATGACCGTGCAGACCCTGTGGGGCTACGTGCAGATGTTCGTCTACGACACGGGCCGCGACATGATGAGCTTCGGCGTGGTGCCGGCGGCCAACATGCTGCCCGAGGTGGCCTACGTGAAGCTCGGCTGGGTGCTCGGCCAGACCCAGGATCCGGCCGAGGTGAAGAGGCTCATGCTCTCGCCCGTGAACCACGAGATCACCGAGCGCGAGCCCATCGACGGCTACCTGGTCATGCAGGGCGGGCTGCCCGAGATGGACGCCTTCATGAAGCAGGTGCACAGGTAGCAAGGACTCTCAGACGCAATACATGACCTGGCCCGAGAGGCCGCACGTCTGGGAGGATTCCGCGCAGTCTTTCGTCTCGAACGCGCCGCTCTGGCACCAGTAGATGACGTCGCCGTAGCAGCAGCCGACGTACTGCGCGTCCGTGTCCGCGCCGATTTCCGAGCACGACACGGGCGGCGAGTAGTCGCAGATCACGCCCGAGGTGTCGGTCACGGTGTCGCTCGACGTGTCCGTGCCCGGCGGGAACTCGCAGCAGACGTAGTAGGCGCCGCAGTCCGCATCCATGTCCGGGTGGTGGATCCCGCCCGCTCCCTGACACAGCCCCTTGATGTAACAGTCGTAGATGCAGGACGTCGTCGTGTCGCTGAACGAGTCCGAATCGGAGTCGGAGTCAGAATCCGAGTCCGCGTCGGAATCGGCATCGGAATCGGCGTCAGAGTCCGCATCCGCATCCCCATCCGCGTCCATGTCCGCGTCGGAATCGGCATCCGTGTCGGAGTCGGAATCGGCATCCGTGTCGGAGTCGGAATCCGCGTCCGTCCCGGTGTCGCATTCACACGGGCCGAAGCCGCTGCCGTCGGCCTTGCACGGCTGCATTCCCACCCCGTCTCCCGAGCACGCGCACTGTATGGAGAAGCCCGGCTTGCACGCATCATTGCCGTCCGTTCCGCCGTCGGCCTGATCCGGGGCCTTGCCTCCGCAACCGAGCAAAAGGCAGAACGGGACAAAGAGGGCCTTTGAATGAATTCGACGCAACATCTCTTCCTCCTGACAACCCACAAACAAGCTTGTGGTTTTGGTTATGTGTTTGACGCGGCCCTGCGCGCGGCATTCACGCGGCGCGAACGGCCGTCGGAATCAACGGAGCAGGGCGTCATTGGGCGGGCGGGACCGCAGGCGGGGCTGCGACCGGTGCTGACGAGGCGGGCTGCTGCTGCCGGGCGGCCTCGACCGCGGCCTTCTGGGCGTCCTTCTGGAGCTGCTCCAGGGTCTGCTTGACCTTGGCGTCGTCCAGGATCTGGCCCACCTGGTTGTATTGCTCTCCAACGTACTGCGCTCCCCTGATCCACGAGATCTGGATGAACAGGCCGTACGCGATGGCCACGACGCCGATCGGCAGGCTGGCGATGGCCATCCACTTGTCGTCCTTGAGCCCCTTGCGCAAGGTGAGGACGCCGAGGACCGCGCCCGCGAGGGCCAGCAGGATGCCCGCCCAGCCCGCGAACGGGATCCAGCAGAGCACGATGCCGAGGATGCCGAGAACCAAAGCGGCCATGCCCATGGTCTCTCCCTTTCGAAACAACGCGCCGCGCGCTTAAGGAGACGATGCCTTCAGGATGCCCGATGGGCCGATCCACCGTCAAGGCGATTGAATTCCGGGGAGGCTACTGGGCCGGTGGAGCGGGCGGGGGCGGGGGCGCGGCCGGCGGCGCGGCCGGGGGAGGGGCGGGCGGAGCACCCGGGGCCGGAGCCGGATTCGGCGGCAAAGCCGCGGGCGGAGCCGTGGGAATCTGCCGCAGGGCCTGCTGGATCTGCTGGATCTGCTTCTGGGTCGCAGGATCGTTCATCGATTTCGTCAGGACGTCGAGCTGCCCCTTGTTCTGCTCGATGTACTCGTTGCCGGCGGACGCGCCGAACTGGAGGACGAGCGCCAGGATCACGCCGATGATCGTGGCGACGCCGCCGATGACGAGCCCTGCGATTCCCAGGCCCTTGCCCGTCGGCTGCCGCATGGCGAGGATTCCGAAGACGACCGACACGAGCGGCAGGACCACGCCCATGCCCCACGCGAAGACCACGACCGGCCAGACCGGAACCGAGACGTCGCCGCTGATGGCGCTCGCGGCGCCTCCGACGATCATGAACGAACCGGCGAGAACGAACCCGAGCCAATCGAACACGACCAGGCCGAGGATGCCGAGAACCAACGCGATGACGCCCATGAATCCTCCGTGTGGCGGCCTTTGAAACCGCCGGCTGAGAGCGACGTTTTCTACAGCGGCATTGTGGCGAAACACTACCATCGCACGGAGAAAATTCAATCCGCAACCCACGCAAGGCGGCCGTGGCCGACGGACCTTTCCACGCGCGCGGTTTTCGAGTTAAAGACGTGCCATGTCATTCTTCAAGAACCTCTTCGGCGGAACGTTCGAGGACAACAGGAAGGAGGCCGACTCCTTCTTCGTCGAGGGCAGGCTCGGGGAGGCCAAGCTGGCCTACGAGCGCGCCCTCGCCAAGGCCAGGGACGCGTCACAAGCCGACGCGGACGCGGTGCGCGCCCGGATCGGGGAGTGCCGCTCGAGGCTTGCCAAGGCCAAGATCGCGGAGGCGGAAAGGCTCGCGGCCGATGGCGACCTGGACCTGGCCCTCGCGAGCCTCGCCGAGGTGCGCGAGATCCTGGACACGCCCGAGACGCGGGCCGAGGTCGAGGAGCGGCGCAAGAAGATCGAGGCCATGAAGGCGCGCAACCTCCTGGGCGAGATCGACGAGCTCTCCGAGGACGAGTTGATCGCGGTCCTCGCCGGCGCCTGGACCGAGGGTCAGGCCGACGAATACGCGGCCATGCCGGAGCCGTTCAGGGAGGCCCTGCTTACGGCCCACGACGGCGACCATGCCCGCGCGGCCGCGCTCATCCGCGGCGTCCTCGACGCGCCGGAGCTGGAGGTGGAGCCGCGCTATGCCTGGTTCGAGCTGGGCCAGGAGCTGGTCGCGGCCGGCGAGCACGAAAAGGCCGTGGAGGCGCTGGATCAATTCCTGGGCTCGTTCGAGGAGGAGGAGGAGGAAGACGAGTCGGAGCTGGAGGTGGAGCTGGAGATCAAGGCGTGCGCCTTGAAGGCCCGGGCCCTCGCCGCGCTCGAGCGCTTCGACGACGCCAAGGAGGAGATCCTGAAGACCACGCGGCTCGCACCCACCGACTACTCGGTCTACCTGAACTACGGCGTGTTCCTGCGCGGCCGCAAGGAGCACGAGCGCTCGGTCGTGGCCCTCGAGCGGGCCATCGAGCTCATGGGGCAGCTGCGGCCCGACTTCAGGGTCGTGAGGGAATTGGGCTTCACCTACGCGGCCATGGGGCTCAAGCAGGAGGCCATACGCACGCTCGCCTCGGTGCTCGAGCACCAGGCGTCCCAGGGGGAGCACGACCAGTTCGATCCCGAGGCCGGGGTGGTCCTCGCGCGCCTGCACGAGGAGGCCGGTGCGTTCAACGACGCGGCCGACATCCACCGCCACCTGGCGACCGGCTACGATACGGCCCGCCACTTCCTCTACAATCTGGAGTCGGCGCGTCTCCTCGGGCTCGCCAAGGCCGAGCCGGCGCTCGTGGACCGTTACCTGGCGCGGGCCGCGGAGATCGCCGAAAACGACGAGCAGCGCGCCATGGTCGAAGCCCTGCGGGCCGGAAAACAGGGCTAGGCCGTGGTGCCCGCCGTCGCTTTACTGGCCGCGACGCTGGCCGTCCTGCCGCTCGATCCCGGCCCGGACGATCGCATCCGGGGCGTCACGCTCGCGCCCATCGAGGACCAGCGGCTCGGGCCGGTTGGATACGGCACCGAAAGGAGCGCCATCGCCCTCGCCGAGGCCGCGGACCTGGGAGCCACGTGGGTGTCGCTCACGCCCTTCGGGCGCCTCGACGATCTCGAGGATACGGACGTGCTGCACGACTTCGAGATCCCCGCGGCCACGAACGAGAAGATGCTGCGCGAGGCCGCGGCCCAGGCGCGCGCCCTGGGTCTCAAGGTCGCCATCATCCCGCACGTGTACGTCATGTCCGGGCAGTGGCGCGGCGAGATAGACCCGGGCGACGAGCAGCGCTGGGCCGACTGGTTCCGGTCGTACGAGCGCTTCGTCCTCAGGTTCGCGCGCCTGGCGCAGGAGCTGCACGCCGACCTGTTCTCGATCGGCGTGGAGTTCAAGAGCTCGACGAACGCGCGGCCCGCGGCGTGGCGGCGGGTCATAGCCAAGGTGCGATCCGCCTACTCGGGCCCTGTCACCTACTCGGCCAACTGGGACGAGGTGGCCGACGTGGAGTTCTGGGACGCGCTCGACGCCATCGGGCTGAACGCGTTCTGGCCGCTCGCGGGGAAGCCCGGCGACCGCTTCGAGGTCATGCGCGAGCGCGCGCGGAGGCGGGCGGACGAGCTGGCCGGGCTGGCCCTCTTCTGGAACCGCCCCGTGATCTTCATGGAGCTCGGGACCAAGAGCGCCTCGGACGCGTCGCTCGCCCCGTGGGAGTGGCCCGAGCACTGCGACGACCTCTCCTACGACGAGGACTACCAGGCCGAGGCCTTCGAGGCCGTGCTCGAGGCGTTCGCCCCGCGGCCCTGGTTCGGCGGGCTGTTCGTGTGGAAGTATTTTTCGGATCCCTACGACGAGACGCAGGAACCGCGAACCGGGTTCTCGCCGCGCGGCAAACGGGCCGAGGACGTGCTCTCCGACTGGTTCAGGCGCGGCTGGGGCGAGACCGGGCTCGACCTCTTTCCCGAGTGAGCGGCTCCGTGGACAGGGCACGGCGAACGGATCTCGCGACGCGCTACTGGCTCGCGGCGGCCATCCCGGCGGTGCTCGTCCTGTCCGCGCTCCTGCCCGAGGCGGCCCTCTCGCTGCCGGGCCTGCACCTCACCGACGCGGGTGTGGTGCTGGTCGTGTTCTTGGGTTCGCTCAAGCTCGGCGCGGATCGTTTCCGGCGCGCCTGGCGCAGGATCGACCTCGTCGTGCTGTCGCTCGTGGCCGCCTTCGCGCTCGCGCCGCTCGCGTCGCTGGCCCTCGCGCGCGTTCTCGGCCTCGGCTCGCCCGAGGACTCGCTCGCGGTGCTCGTGTGCGCGGCCAACGGCTCCACGCTCGCCACGGCCGTGGTGCTCACCGAGGTCGCGGGCGGCGACACGGCGCTGGCCATGGTCATGACCGTGGTGAACACCCTGCTCTCGGTGGTGCTCACGCCCCTCGTATTCCTGGTGCTGGGCGGCGCGGTCGTGGACATCGACGCGCCCTCGATGATCGCGGACATGGCGTGCAAGATCGTGCTGCCCCTGCTCGCGGCGCAAGTGGCGCGGCGCTGGCTCGCAAAATGGGCCGCTCTCCACGCGCGCAAGCTCTCGGTCGCCTCGCAGATCGTGATCCTCTCCTACATCTGGACCGGCGGCGCGGCCGGGCTCGCGGCCATGGCCGGACGCGGCGGGGTGCTCCTCGCACGGGTGGTCGCGCTCGTGCTCGTGCTGCACGCCGGGCTCCTCGTGGTCAACGCGATCGTGGCGCGCCTCGCCGCGCGCGATCCGGGCCAGCGCGTGGCCTTTGTCCTGTGCTCGTCGCAGAAGACCCTGCCCGTGGCCATGATGCTCTGGAAGGGCTACTTCCCGGCGCTGCCGCTGGGCCCGCTCGTGGCCGTGGCGTACCACGTGACGCAGCTCGTGGTAGACTCCATCCTCGCGCCGGGCGCGCTCAGACTGCCGCTCGTGCGATCCAAGGAGGAACGACGATGACCAACCTGTACGACCCCAAGACCGCGGCCCTGCTCGTGGTCGACATCCAGGACAAGCTGTGGCCCTCCATCTCCGGCAGAGAGGAAGTGCTCAAGGGCTCCTTGCAGGCCATCGAGGTCGCGGGCCACATGGGCCTGCCGATCCTCGTCACCGAGCAGTACGTGAAGGGGCTCGGGCCCACCATCCCCGAGGTCAGGGCCGCGCTCGACGCGTTCGGAGCCTACAGGCCCATCGAGAAGGTGGCGTTCTCGTGCTTCGGCGAGCCGGCCTTCGCCGCGGCGGTCGAGAAGCTCGAGACGAAGACGCTCATCCTCGTGGGCATCGAGGGCCACGTGTGCGTGATGCAGACCGCGCTCGACGCGCTCGACCGCGGCATCATGCCCTTCTACGTCGCCGAGGCGGTCGGCTCGCGAAACCCCGAGCACAAGGCCGAGGCGGTCTTCCGCGTGCGCCGCTCAGGGGGCGTGATCGGGTCGGTGGAGATGTTCGCGTTCGAGGGCCTGCGCGGCTCCAAGCACCCCGCCTTCCGCGACGTGCAGAAGGTGATCCTGTAGGTTTCGGGCTCTTCCGGATCACGCGGCGTGGTCGCGCAGGTAGGCGAGGCTGCCGGGCACGTCGCGGACCAGGCGCAGGAGCACGTCCATGGCGCCGGTCTGCACGTTGCGCCCGGCTTCCCAGCGCGAGATGGTGTTGGCCCCGAGGCGCAGCAGGCGCGCGAGCCCGGCCTGGGTGAGCCCGAAGCGCTCGCGGATCCCGCGGATCTCCGGCGCAGAGAGGAGCCCGTGGCGCTCGCGAAAGAGCCTGATGGCCTCGGCGTCGAGGCGAAGGCGCGAGCGTCACCGCCGTCAAGTCGCCAGGGATGCCGGGGAGGGGTGCCTTACGCCAGCAGCTTGATGAGCACGGCCTTCTGGGCGTGGAGGCGGTTCTCGGCCTGGTCGAAGACCACGGACTGCGGGCCGTCCATCACCTCGTCGGTGATCTCGCGGCCGCGCTCGGCGGGCAGGCAGTGCATGACGATGGCGTCCTTCTTGGCCTTGGCCACGAGGGCCGCGTTGATCTGGAACGCCTGCAGGGCCTTCTGCTTCTCGGCCGCCTTGTCCTTCTGGCCCATGGACGCCCACACGTCGGTGTAGATCACGTCCGCGCCGTCGACCGCCGCGACCGGGTCGTGAACGACGCTGATCTCCGAGAGCCCGGCCTTCTTGGCCGCGGCCAGGATCTTCGCGTCGGGCATGGTGTCGGGCGACGTGCCGATGCGCAGCTTCATGGGGATGCGCGAGGCCATGTTGATCCAGGAGTTTGCCAGGTTGTTGCCGTCGCCGAGGTACGTGACCGAAAGCCCGTCGATGCGGCCCTTGTGCTCCAGGATGGTCTGCATGTCGCCCATGAGCTGGCACGGGTGCAGGAGGTCCGTGAGCATGTTGACCACCGGCACCGAGGCATGCCGCGCCAGCTCCTCGACGCTCGCGTGGCCGAACGTGCGGATGCAGATCACGTCGAAGTAGCGCGACATGACCAGAGCCACGTCGTGGATCGACTCGCGCTTGCCGAGCTCAATCTCGGCGTCGGTGATGTAGACCGTGCCGCCGCCGAGCTGGCGCACGCCGACCTCGAACGAGCAGCGCGTACGGAGCGAAGGCTTGTGGAAGATGAGGGCCGCGACCATGCCCTTCATGGGGGTCGGGCATTGCCCGCGCTTCGTCTTCGCCTTCACCTCGATGGCGAGCGCGAGCGCAGACCTGATCTCCTCGCTCGAGAAATCGGTCTCGGAAAGGAAATCGCGCTTCATGCCTACTCCTCCTCCTCGCTCTCGATCATCTCGATCGCGTCCTTGGCCAGCTCGCCGATGGTGCACTGCTCGCCCTCGTCGCAGCCGTCGTCGTAAGTGACCATGCGCTTGTCCTTCTCGAGCTTCTTCAAGGACGGAAGCGCGGACGCCTCGCAGCGCTCCGCGAGCGCCTGGATGGCCGCAGCCACGGCGTTGATGTCCTTGAGCTCGAGGAAGCGCATCAGGATCTTGCCCACCTTGGGATCGTCGAGCTCGGCCACCACGAAAGGCATCTCCTCGGCCTTGGGCCCGCCGCTCGAAAGCGCCTCCTCCACGAGGGGCATGAGCCGGTCGATGCCGTCCCCGCCGATCTCCACGAGGCCGTCGGCGCACAGCATGCGCAGATCCGGGTTGTCGTGCTCGAGCCCCTGGCCCAGGATGCGCGGGGCGTCGGAGACGTCGAGCTCGCTCAGCATCTCGATGACCCTGAAGAGCTTGGGCTTGAGGGCGTCCCTGTCGCCGAGCTTCCGGATCTCCTCTTTGAAAATCTCGCCGAGCACCGAGGCGCGCTCGCTGCCCGAGAACGTGGCGAACTGCTCGCGCAGCTTGGCAATCTTGTCGTCGAGAGCAACGATCTCGTTTATGGTCTCCCTTGCGCCCATGAGCGGTCTCCTTTCTTCTCCGAACCGACGCTTCATACCAGAGGCCCGGGCCGATGACGAGAAGATGTTTCGGGGCGCAGGCGGAAGGCGCAATTGACCCGGCTCACGACATATATCGGCCGCCAGCTCCTGCCGTGGTTCGCCCTGGCCCTGGGAGGCGCGATCCTGATCTTCCTCGTCACCCAGCTGCTTAGGGTGGCGCCGGTGTTCGCGGGCGCCGGGGCGGGCCTGGCCGAGACCGGGCGCGCCCTCCTCCTCCTGGCGGTCCCCGTCCTCGGGTGGGCCCTCACGCCCGCCTTTGCCGTGGCCGTCTTTGCCGTGGCGGGCCGCATGTCCGCGGACGGGGAGCTCACCGCGCTCGACTCCGCGGGCGTTGCGCGAACGGCGGCGCTCGCGGGACCTGCGCTGCTCGCGATTCCGGTCGCATCCTTGAGCGCGTGGATATGGCTCGCGGCGGCCCCGGCCTCCCACACGGAGCTTCGCGCGCTCATCGCGCGGCTCGGCGGACGCGCCCTTGCCGGCCGGCTCGAACCGGGCCGCTTCTACGCGCCGGCGCCGGGTCTTGCGCTCTTCGCGGACGCGCGCGAGGGCGACGTCTACCGGGGGGTGCTGATCGAGGACGCGCGCGAGCCCGGCCGTGTCGTGCGCGTGGCGGCCGAGGAGGCCCGCGTGGGTTTCGACGTCCGCTCGGAGTCGCTCGTCCTTGCCGCGCGCCGCGGCACCGCGTTCGTCTCGTCCGGTCCGGGCTCGCGGCCGTCCGCGATGAGCTTCGGCACGCTCGAGGCCCGCGTGCCCGTGGGCGACGAGCTCGCCGCGCGCCTCGGCTTTTTGCCCGTGGAGATGGCAATCCCGACCGCGAGGCTCCTCGGGCCGAGGTCTCCCGGCTTCACCGATACGGGGTGGTCCTACGCCCTGTGGCGCCGCGTGGCCGGTCCGATCGGCTTCGGCGTGCTGTCCATCGTGTCGATCCTGCTGGCGTTCGGCGGAGCGTGGAGGCGGCGGGGCCTGGCCGTGGCCGCGGCCGCCGCGCTCTTCCTCGCCTATCACCTGCTCGGCCGCGCCGGGGAATCCCTCATGCAGGCGCACGGGCTTTTGCCCGCCGTCGCCGCCCTGGGTCCGGCCGCGCTCGTCGCCGGGACCGCGGCAAGCCTCGCGACGCTGCGCGCGGCGATCCGCTATTGGCGAGGGGCCAGGGCGCGGTAAGATGCGTCGGCGCGGGAGGCGCGGGCATGGTCAAGAGGAGCGAAGCGTACGTGACGGCAGGGACGCTCGAAAGGCGGGCCGGAAGGTGGCTCGCGGACGTGCGGCGCAACGTCGCCCCGCGGCCGTGGTTGAGGCTCGATCCGTCGAGGTGCGCCCTGCTCGTCGTCGACATGCTGCGCTACTTCGCCGATCCGCGCGGGCGCTGCTTTTTGCCGGCCGCGGCCGTGATCACCCCGCGCGTCGCGGCGCTCGTCGCTGCCTGGCGCGGGCTCGGCGCGCCCGTCGTGTTCACGCGCCACTGCCACGCGGGCGCCCATGACCTCGGCATGCTCGGTCGGTTCTTCTCCGACCACATCCGCCTCGGGGAGCCGGACTCGGAGATCGTCGGCGATCTGCGCCCGCAGCGCGGCGAGCGGATCGTCCGCAAGACCACCTACGACGCCTTCTGGGGCACGCGGCTCGGCTCGATCCTGCGCGCGTCCGGCGCGAAGCAGGTGCTCGTGACCGGCGTGCTCACCCACATGTGCTGCGACACCACGGCGCGGGCCGCGTTCTGCCGCGGATTCGAGGTCTACCTGGCGGTGGACGCCACCGCTTCGAGCAGCGAGGCCCTGCACACGGGCGCGATCCTCGGCCTCAGCGACGGCGTGGCCGTGCCCATGGGCACGCGGGAGATCCTGGAGCTTTGCAGCGCGAAAGAATAGTCGTCGTCGGGGCCGGCCCGGCCGGGTGCGCCGCCGCGGTGCAGTGCGCGCGCCTGGGCGTCCGCCCGTTGCTCGTCGATCGCCGCGGCCGAGGCGGTGGGCTCGTGGAGAATGGTCATTGCATCGAGAACTACCCCGGGCTCGCGCCGTTGCCGGGCCCGGCCTTCGCCGAGCTCCTTCGCAGCCACCTCGCCCGCTTCGGCGTGGCGGTGGAGCGCGCCGCGGTGTTGGGCGTCGAACAAAGCGATGAAGGGCTCGCGGTGCGGACCGACGGCGGGATCGTGACCGCGCGGGCCGTGATCCTGGCGCCGGGCACCATCCCCTTGCCGCTCGGCGTCGACGGCGAGGACGCCCTTGCGGGAAGCCTCGTGTTCTACGAGGTGCGAGATCTGCTCGAGGCCTTGCCGCGGCCGTCGGAGATCGTCGTGATCGGGGGAGGCGAGGCGGCGTGCGACTCCGCCCTCACGCTGGCAGGCGCCGGGGCGCGCGTGACGATCGCTGTGCGAGGCGGGGCGTTGCGGGTGCGGGGCCGCCTGCTCGATCTCGTCGCGGCCGAGCCGCGCATCGCGATGACGACAGGGACGAGGGCCGTCGCGCTCGCACCCGCGGGCCGCCGGGCGCGCCTCACCATGCAATCGGGCGGCGGGAGCGAAGAGCTCCTGTCGGACGCGATCCTCGTCGCGGTCGGGCGCAGGAGCGCGGCCCCGGCGCTCGTCTCCTTGCCGGACGCGGCCGGGCGCGGCCCGATCTTGACTCGGCTCCCGGGCTTGTTTATTGCCGGCGACGCTCGCCTGGGCTCGCTCGGACAGGCGGGCACGGCCGTGGGAGACGGCCTTTTGGCGGCGGCCGAGGCGGTTCGCACAGCGTCGGACCGATGGACGTGAAGATGGACGTGATCCACAGCCAAGGCGACGACGCGCTCGCCCGGGTCTTCGTCGGAAGGCTCGAGGACGGCGCGCGCATCGAGTTCGCCGAGTCGATCCAGCCGCCCGTGCCGCGCGAGGACAAGTGGGTCCTCATCGTGTCCACGCTCAAGGGGTGCCCCGTGCGCTGCCCCATCTGCGACGCGGGCGGCGAGTACCGCGGCAGGCTCTCGGCCGACGAGATCCTGTCCCAGGTCGACTTCCTGGTGAGGCGCCGCCATCCCGAGGGCCCTGTCGGCGTGCGGCGGCTCAAGATCCAGTTCGCGCGCATGGGAGACCCGGCCTTCAACGATGCGGTGATCGAGGTGCTGCGCCGCCTGCCCGAGCGCTTCGAGGGGCCGAAGATCATGCCGAGCATCTCGACCATCGCGCCCTTTGGCCGCGACCGCTTCTTCGAGGATCTTCTCGCCGTGAAGCGCGAGCTCTACGCGCCGGGCCTGTTCCAGCTCCAGTTCTCGCTGCACTCGACCTGCGAGCGCGCCCGCCGCGACCTGGTGCCCGCGCGCACGTGGAGCTTTTCCGAGATGGCCCGCTTCGGCGAGCGCTTCACCGCGCGAGGCGACCGCAAGGTCACGCTCAACTTCGCCCCGGCCCGCGGCGCCCCCCTCGATCCCGGCGCGCTCGCGCAGGTCTTCGCTCCGCGACTCTTCCTCGTCAAGCTCACGCCCATCAACCCCGCGGCCGCGGCCGGGCGCTCGGGCCTCGTCGGCCTCCTCGATCCGGCCGATCCGCGGGGGTGCGAGGCCGTGGCGGCGCGCTTCCGGGCAACGGGGTTCGATACGATCTTGAGCATCGGGGAGCTTGGGGAGAACGAGATCGGCTCGAACTGCGGCATGTACGTGTCCGCGGCGGGCGGGATCGCGGCCGCGACCTGACCGTTGGAGTCGGGCGGGGAGGAGTCCTCTTGTTTCTTGCCAGGCTGAAAACGTTCTTCGGCGACAGGGAGAGGCCGCGCCTCACGGCCCTCGAGATCGTCAAGTACGTAGGCCCCGGCCTGCTCGTGACCGTGGGCTTCATCGATCCGGGCAACTGGGCCTCGAACCTGGCCGCCGGCTCCCACTATGGCTACGGGCTCCTGTGGCTCGTCACGCTGTCAACGATCATGCTCGTGCTCCTGCAACACAACGCGGCGCACCTGGGCATCGCCACGGGCCTGTGCCTGTCCGAGGCGGCCACCGTTCACCTGAAGAAGGCCGTATCGCGCCCGCTGCTCGCATCCGCGCTCCTCGCGGCCATGGCCACGGCGCTCGCCGAGATCCTGGGCGCCGCGGTCGCCTTGAACCTCCTCCTCGGGCTCCCCATCCCGGCGGGCGCGATCCTCTCGGCCGCGGTCGTATCGTGGATGCTCTTCGCGAGCACGTACCGCCGCATCGAGAAGATCATCATCGGCTTCGTGTCCCTGGTGGGCCTCTCGTTCGTCTTCGAGCTCGCCCTCGTGCATGTGGACTGGCCGCGGGCCGCGGTCGGTTGGGTCGTCCCGCGCATCTCCGAGGGCGCCATGCCCATCGCGATGAGCGTCCTGGGCGCGGTCGTCATGCCGCACAACCTCTTTTTGCACTCGGAGATCGTCCAGAGCCGGCAATGGAACCTGGCCGACGCGGCCGTGCGCGAGCGGCAGCTCAAATACGGGTTCCTCGACACGCTCTTCTCCATGATCGTGGGCTTCGCCATCAACAGCGCCATGATCCTGCTCGCGGCCGCCACCTTCCACGACGCGGGCGTGCGCGTCACCGATCTCGGGCAGGCCCACGAGATGCTCGAGCCGTTGCTCGGCAAGGGCGCGGCCGCGATGTTCGGCGTCGCGCTCCTCCTGGCGGGGATCGCGTCGGCGCTCACGGCCGGCATGGCGGGCGGCTCGATCCTGGCCGGGGTCTTCAAGGAGCCCTACGACATCCGCGACTGGCACTCGAGGCTCGGCGCCGGCCTCACCCTGTTTACGGCCGCGGTCGCGGTGTGCTTCGTGGGCGATCCGCTGCGCATCCTGATCCTGAGCCAGATGTGCCTCAGCATCCAATTGCCGTGGACGATCTTCCTTCAAATCCGCCTCACGTCCTCGCGCAAGGTGATGGGCGAGCACGTGAACACGCGGCTCCACACCGCCACCCTGCTGCTCGTCGGAGGGGTCGTATCGGCCCTCAACGTCATGCTGCTCTTGAGCTACCTGACGTGATAGAAAGGCCGTCATGAACCTCCCTTTATGCGGCATGGCGGCCCTGTGGGGGATCGTCGCGGCCGTGTCGCTGCCGCTCGGCGCGCTCGTCGGCGCGTACGTCCGCCCGCCGCGCAAGCTCGTGTCCTCGGTGACCGCCTTCGGCGCCGGCGCCCTGCTCTTCGCCCTGGCCGTGGAGCTCTTCGCCGGGGCGCTCCACACGGCGAGCGACGAAGGCGGCGTGGTGGTGGAGCGCGAGATCGTGATCGCGGTGGCGGCGGGCGCGATCGCGGGCGGGCTCCTGTTCCAGTGGCTGAACCACATCCTCAACGGTCGCGGCGCGTTCCTGCGGCGCGGTGCGCTCCTGCGCAGGCACGTGGTGCGTGAGCAGCGCAAACGCGCGCGCCGGCTCCTTGCGGGCCTCTCCCGCGTCAAGATCCTGCAGGCGCTGCCTCCGGAGGAGGTGATCCGGCTCATCCCGTGCGTCGAGACGCGCGTGCTCGAGTCCGGGAGCGTGGTGTTCGAGGAAGGCGATCGTGGCGACCGGCTCTATTTCGTGGACTCGGGCAAGGTGGACATCTTGAGGCGCGGCGCGGGCGAGGAGCGCGTCCACATCGCCACATTGCATGCGGGCGACGTGTTCGGCGAGATCGCGCTTCTCTCGAACGATCCGCGCACGGCCACTGCCATCGCGGCCACGAGGGTCAGCCTGTCGGTCCTCGGAAAGGAGGACCTCAACCGGCTGCTCGGGAGCTCGGCCAAGCTGCGGGCTGCCGTGCAGGGACTGGTCGGGGAGCGGCTGCGCGAGCTCGAGGGCCGGGGCGCGGTCGATCCGGAAGAGGCGAGACGCTGGGAGCGCAGCGCCGCGTCGCACCTCGACGCCCAGCTCGCGGATCCGACCCGGGAGGATATCCGGGCCGAGGCCGAGGGGCACGGCCGAAAGAGCGAGGTGGCGCTCGCCATCTGGCTCGGCGCCATCCTCGACGGGGTCCCGGAGTCGCTCGTCATCGGCATGCTCGCGGTCGCGAGCGCTGCGGGCGGGCAGCCCATGAGCCTCGCCTTCGTGGCCGGCGTGTTCCTGGCCAACTTCCCCGAGGCCATGTCGAGCGCGGTCACCATGCGTTCGGCCGGCATGAGCCGCGCGCGCGTCCTTACCATGTGGGGCTCCTTGTGCGTGATGGGCGGGATCGCGGCGTTCGCCGGCGCGGCGCTGTTCCCGGGCCAGGGGCATGGGGAGCCGTCGCTGTGGGTGCACGCCATCGAGGGCCTGGCCGGCGGCGCCATGCTGACCATGATCGCCGAGACCATGCTGCCCGAGGCGTTCGAGATGGGCGGCGGCCCGGTGGCCGGGCTCTCGACCCTGGCCGGGTTCCTGTCCGCGCTCGCGGTCAAGCTCGTGCACTGAGCGGCGCATACGATTATACTGTCGGCCGATGACGAGGACGGCCAAAGCGCTCTTCATCGCGTGCTTCACGCTCGTTGTAGCGGCGACCGCGGCGCGCGCCGACGACGGCGGACCTGCGGACGCGGGGCCGCGGGAACCGGACGCGGGAGCGACCGCGCAGCCGAGGTCCGGACCGCGCGACCCGGCGCTCGAGGCCGCGGCCATGGAGATGGCGGGCGTGCGGGCCATGGGCGCGGCACTGCTCACCTCGGTGCCGGATCACTCCCGCGTGCTCATCGACGAAAAAAAAACCTGCTACACGCCCTGCCGCATCGCCCTGCCGCCGGGTACGTACAAGGTCATGTTCGTCCACGACGAGATGGCCGAGATGCAGGCCGAGATGACGATCACGAGCGGCGAGCAGGTGCAGCTGCACGCTACGCTCGGCCGCGAGACGCCGTGGAAGCTCGTGCTGCCGCTCACCTTCGTGGGCGGCATCTTCACCGCGGGCGGCATCTCGTCCATCGTGGTGCAGGGCGGCGCGGACACGCCCGCGGACCAGCGCCGCTTCCACCGCAACATCGGCATCGCGTCCATCGCGCTCGGACTGCCGTTCCTCGCGCTCGCCACGTACCTCCTCGCCACAGGGCGGCCCGGCGAAGTGCGCTCGTCCATGGCGCCCGTGGAGCCCACCGTGACGGTGACGCCGACCGTGGAGCCCTCCCCCGGCGGCGCGGCCCCGGCCGCGGGAGCTTCCGTCTCTGGCACGTTCTGATATTCTCGTCCCATGTCCAAGGCGCCGCGAGACGAGGCCGCGAGGCACGCCGCGCTCATCCGCGAGATCGCGGAGCACGACCGCCGCTACTACGTGGAGAACGCCCCGATCGTGACCGACCGGGAGTACGACCGGCTCTTCGCGGAGCTCAAGGCCCTCGAGGAGGCCCGTCCGTCGCTTCGGACCGCGAGCTCGCCCACGCAGCGAGTGGGAGGCACGCCCCAGGCCGGGTTCGCACGGGTGAAGCACGTCACACGCATGGGCAGCCTCGACAACACCTACAGCCGCGACGATCTGCTCGCGTTCCTCTCCCGCGTCGAGACCGCGCTCGGCGGCTTTCCGCGCTTCGTGGTGGAGCCCAAGCTCGACGGCGCGTCCCTCGAGCTCGTGTACCGCGAGGGCGCGCTCGTCCTGGCCGCCACGCGAGGCGACGGCGTGGAGGGCGAGGACGTGACGAACAATGCGCGCACCATCCGCTCCTTGCCCCTCGGGATCCCGTGCCGCGGCGAGGTGGTGGTGCGCGGCGAGGTGCTCATCGACCGGGCCGCGCTCGAGGCGGTCAACGCGGAGCGCGAGGTCGCGGGCGAAGCGCCGTTCGCCAACCCGCGCAACGCGGCGGCGGGCTCCCTTCGCCTGCTCGACCCTTCGATCACCGCCGGGCGCCCCTTGCGCGTGTTCCTGTACGAGCTCGTGCTCGCGCCGGACGCGTTCGCCTCGCACCTCGAGTGCCTGCGCTTCATCGCGTCCCAGGGCCTGCCGTCCCATCGCCTCGAGCGCATGTGCGCGTCCGCCGACGAGGTGCTCGCGGCCGTGGAGTCGTTCGGCGCGGCCCGCGCGGGCCTGCCCTTCGACATCGATGGCGCGGTGATCAAGGTCGACGACCTCGGCGCGCGAAAGAGGCTCGGCTCCACCTCGCGCTTCCCCAGGTGGGCCGTGGCGTTCAAGTTCGAGGCCGAGCGCGCCACGACGCGCCTCCTCGACATCGTGGTGCAGGTGGGCCGCACCGGTGCGCTCACGCCCGTGGCCGTGCTCGAACCCGTGGCGCTCGCCGGCACCAACGTGTCGCGCGCGTCGCTCCACAACGAGGATGAGATTCGCGAGAAGGATATCCGCGTGGGCGATCTGGTCGTGATCGAGAAGGCCGGCGAGATCATCCCACAGGTGGTCGCCGTGGCCGAGGCAGAGGGCGTGCGCCGGGGCGAACCGTTCGAGATGCCCGCGACGTGTCCGGCGTGCGGCGGCCGCGCGGCGCGAGGCGAGGGCGAGGCACGCTGGCGCTGCACGAACAGGCTCGCGTGCCCGGGACAGCGCAAGGCCGCGCTCCTGCACTTCACCACGCGCGGGGCCATGGACATCGACCACCTGGGTCCGTCCCTCGCGGATGAGCTCGTGGACGAAGGGCTCGTGCGCGACCCGGCCGACCTGTACGCGCTCTCCGTGGAGCAGGTCGAGCCCCTGCCGCGCATGGCCGCAAAGAGCGCTCAAAACCTCGTAGACGCCATCGCCGAGAGCCGGACGCGCCCGCTCGACCGCCTCATCTTCGGGCTCGGCATCCCGCTCGTGGGCGAGGTGGCGGCCGCGAAGCTGTCAGAGCGCTTCGGCACGCTCTCGGGTCTTGCCGCGGCCGATCCCGCGACCGAACGCGAGGCGCTCTCGGAAGTACGCGGCATCGGGCCCAAGATCGCGCAATCCGTGGCCGAGGCGCTCGCCGACGAACACGTCATGGCCGTGGTGCGCAAGTTCCTCGACCTGGGGCTCGACCCCAAGGCCAGGCCAGCCGCGCCCGTCTCCGGCCCGCTCGCGGGGCTCTCGTTCTGCGTCACGGGCACCCTCTCACGCCCCCGGGCGCAGGTGCACGAGGAGATCCGCGCCGCGGGCGGCGAGGTGCACGACGGCGTCAGGAAGGGAACGACCCATCTGGTCGCGGGCGACAAGGTCGGCAAGGCCAAGCTCGACAAGGCGCGCGCGCAGGGCGTGAAGATCCTCGGCGAGGCCGGGCTCGAGGCGCTCCTGCGCGGGTGAGGGCGCCCCCGATCAAAGGTCCGGCAGGACGCCCGAGCGCTACTGCGGCGGGCCGCGGCGATCGTCCCTGTCGTCCTTCGACGAGGAGCGCGGGGCGAACGCCCACCACAGCATGATCGCGAGCGCGAGCAGCAGGGCCACCCACCAGAAGCGCCTTATGCTCAAGGCCGCGCCCTCGACGAACACCATGGCGAACGGGAAGAAGCGGAAGAGCGCGACCACGACGCCCAGCACGAGAATCACGATGAGGACGCGGCGGATGGAGTCGCTCATGGTGTGACCGCGGTGTCCTTGAGCGGCAGGAGGATGTTTGCACCCTTGCCCCCGCCCACGACGAGCGGCGAGTGCCCGTCCCATTTCTCGACGATCTGCAGCTCGATCAGGTTCGGCGTCTCCTTGAGCGCCTGGCCGCGGATGCGGATGGCCTCGGCCTCGCCCTTGGCGCGGATGACCGCGGTGTTGGCCTCGATCTCGGTCTTCTGCTGGATGAACTTGGCCTTCGCCGCCTCCTGCTCCTGCACCATCTTGGCCTCGATGGCCTGCTCGAGCTCCTTGGTGAGCGCCATGTTGGCGAGCACGATGTCCTCGAGCGTGAGCAGGCTGCCCACCTTCAGCTTGGCGGCGGCGAGCGCCTTGGTCTTGATCTCCTCGCGCTTCTTCACGATCATCTCGGCGCTCTGCAGCGCTGTGACCTCCTTGATGGCCTCGGACACGCGCGGGTAGATGAGGCTCTCGAACGGCTCGCCCGAGTACTCCTGGTAGATCTTGACCACCGACGACTCGGGGATGCGGTAGAGCACGTTGAGACCCATGCTGATCTGCTGGAGGTCCGACGAGTAGCACTCGGCCTTCATCTCCCTTGTCTGCTGGCGGATGGACACCGGGACCACCGTCGTTATGAAGGGCGACTTGAACCCGAAGCCCTCCTGCCTGAAACCCGGGGACACCTTGCCCATGGTGACGAGGACGCCGCGGTGCCCCGGCTCCACGATGTAGGTGCTCGCGAACCCCAGGATGAGCAGGATGAAGATGGCGATGGCGATGGCGATGAACTTGGCCACCCTGTGTGAGGACACCTCGAACCTCCCTTGCATGGACATGCTCCGGTTCCCTCCTCGCCGTGGTGCGGCTGGTTGCGAGCGGGTCACATGATCTCAGAGGACCGTTGCGGCTTCAAGGTATTTGGCGCTCGATGCGGCTCGCGCCGATGAGGAAGGATACGGGCAGGAGGGCGAGGGCCGTAAGATCCGTGGGATCGCACCACGCGTGCGACGGGAACCCGAGCGCGCCGAGCGCGTCCACGCAGGCGCCCGCGGCGGCATGAGAGACCTTGATGGCGGCGAACACGGCGCCCGTGAGCGCGCACGCGACCGCGAGCTTCCACTTGCGCAGCCGGAAGTCGAGCCCTGCATCCCGCCCGAAGGCGGCGAGGACGAGGCTCGCGGCGAAGAGCGCCGTGTCCGTGAGCGCCGTGAGCAGCAGGGGGAAGAAGATCATGCCCGAAAGGTCGCTCAGCTTGCCCGTGAGCCATCCGGGCAGGAGCCCCGAGCCCTTGAGCAGGTGATCGTTCACGCCGAGCGTGATCATGGCCACGACGGCCGCCGGGTGCAGGAGCTCGGACACGGGAAGCGGGATCGCTCCCCATGTCGCAACCGTCCCGTCCCGCGTCTTTCGCGCCATGTCCGCTCCTACCAGTCGGTGCTCCACTCCTGGTTGAGATCGCCCGTGTCCTCGGTCACGCACGGAGCCGGGATGTCGGCGCGCGTGAAGCACGAGGGCAGCGTCGAATAGGAGACCTGTTGCACGAAGTCGTCGCCCGCCTCGCCCGGGACGCCGTCCTTGTCTCCGTCGAGGAGCCCTCCGCTCTCGCCGCTCACGCTCCTATCGACCTTGATCCACGCCTCGTCGAACGGGGTCATCGACGCCGCGAAGAAGAGGAACCCGTCGGTCTTCCAGGCGAAGTCGGCCAGGTTGAGCTCGGACGCGATCGAGTGCAGGTCGCCGTCCTTCTCCCAGAGCACGTCGACCGAGTCGCTCGCGAGCGAAAGCGTGGCCGGATCCATGCGCTCGGAAAAGGCGATGATGAGCGTGTCGTCGCTGCGCCACAGGCCTGTCACCCGCGGACCCGCCGTGGTCGAGAACCCGAGCGGCTTGGGGATGATGCGCTCCACCGCCAGGTTCCCGATCCCCGTGAGGTCGAGCACGTATTCGGTGTTCGGCGCGAACGCATCGTGCTCGATGACCGATGTCGTCCCGTTGATCTTCACTTCGAAGTCCACGGGCGGCGCCGGAACGTTCCTGGGCCGCAAGGTGATCTTCGCGAGCTCGGTCGCGGTGAGCTCCTTCACCTCGTCCGAGTACGTCTCGGCCTCGAAGCCCGCGAAGTCCCTGTAGCCGATGGTGAGCCGGATGACGTGATCCCGGGGCACGGCGGTCTGGCCGTCGAAGACGTTCTCCACCACCCACGTCTCGTCCGTGTCCACGTACCAGCCGTCATCATCATCATCCGAGAAATCCGGTCCGGGCCCGAACGTGGCCAGGCTCAAAAAGCAGCTCGCGAACAGGACCACGAGCTCGACGGTTCTCTTGAGGAGTGTCATGTCCGGTCCTCCTTTACAGGTCCATGGGCAGGTACTCTTTGAACCCGTCCGCGGTCTCGCCGAACCACCTGAGCCCCACGTCTCCGTCCGCGACCACGACCGTGCCGTCGCCGACCCACATGCCGTTGGCGTGGCCGTCGAACAGGCGCATGACCCACTTGCCGCCCTCGAGCCGCGCGAGCGCCGAGCGGTAGGCGTTGTTGTCGAACATGAGCGCGTAGACCTTGTTGTCCTTCACAACCGCGTCCACGTAACGGCCCTCGGGCAACCCGTATTCTTTGGACACGACCGGATGGGCCGGGTCGGAGAGGTCGAGGAAGCGCAGGGAGGACAGACCCTCTTCGTCGCACGGGCACAGGAGCACCGCATCGTCGCCGGCCGGCGCGAGACGCGAGCGGACGAGCTTGCGGCCCGAGTAGAAGTCGGCGATGTCGTAGGCCTCGCACAGCCCGAGCGGGGTCACGGAAACGGGCATGGGCGCGCCTTCGTTCCGGAAGTCGATCACGTGCAGGTCGCCGAGCGCCCAGTCGTAGGCCAGCACGCGGCCGTTTGCGTGGAGGAGGCGCGCGTAGCCCAGGAACGCGTCGTCGTCGATGTACGTGCCGAGCTTCGTCGCCCCGTCCGAGGCGCCGGGGCGGAACGCGTAGAGCGCATTGTCCGAAAAGTCCGCGGCGTAGCCGGTCGGGTCGTTGAGGGCGATGTCGTAGATGTTGCCCGTGATCACGGTCTCGAGGGAGCCCGACGAGTAGCGGAACACCTGCCCGTTGTCGAGCAGCATGTACAGACGGCCGCCCATCTCGGCCGACTTCCGCACGTCGGACGGCAGGCTGAACGTGTCGATCGCGGTCCCGTTCGCCGAGACCAGGGATTCTCGTCCGTCGCTCCCGTGCACCACCATGTCGGCGCCGAGCGGCGCGAGCCCCAGGGTGTCGTTGGGCTGCACGTACGAGCCCACCTCGAACATCTCGCCCGGGAGCGGCACGCTGAGGATGCGCACGAGCCGCTCGCCCACCCAGCGGAAGTTGCCGAGCACGAGGAGCAGGTTGCCGGCGAGGTGAACGTTGATGGGGTCCCCGCTGACCGAGTCGATGGGGTCCATGTTCGCCTCGGGCGCGTTGAGCGGCCCGTCGAGGTCGGGAGGCCCGTCGCCCTCGGCCGGCGGCAGGTACGTGGACGTCTGGGAGAGCCGCGTGAGATCGATGGAGCGCACGGACTCGTCGCCCGCCGCGATGTAAGCCACGTCGTCTCGCACCTCGACCGCGTTGACGTAGAACCCGGGCGTCCCGGGCTCGGCGTAGTAGCCGGTCCACAGGACCGCCGCGGGATCGGACGCGTCGAAGGCGAAGAGGGCCTCGCCGCCCGCCACGAAGACGTCGGTCCCCGCCGCGAAGACAGACTTGGCGTGCCCCTCGGGCACCCAATACGCCGCGACGAGCGTTGGCGCGTCCGGCTCGGACACGTCCACGATGTTGAGGCTGGCGCACGCGGCCACGTAAGCGGTCTGGCCGTCCACGTCCACCGAGACCGCGAACCCGGGCACGTTCACGATCCCGGCGAGGACCGGCGCGAGCGGATCGGACACGTCCACCACGGCCAGCCCCGCGTCGCCGAGCGCCGCGTACGCCACGGATCCTTCCACGGCCACGCCGAGGGCCGTGCCCGGAAGCGGGAGATCGGCCACCACCTTGGGGGCGGCCGGATTCGCCGCGTCCACGACCAGGAGCCCTTCATCGCCCGCGGCCACGAGCAGCCTGTCGCCGGGGCCGAGGGCGATCGAGAGGGGGCGGCCCGGCAGGCGCAGGAGCGAGAGGCGCTCGGGCTCGGACGCGTCGAAGATCGACAGGATCCACAGCATGTTGCCGTCCACCAGGTACGCAACGTCGCCGCTCACGACCGCGTCGCGGAACATGGGCGTGGAGAAGCGCGCCAGGTAGTCGGACGAATCGGTCTTCTCGCAGGTCTCGTCGACGGCCACGTAGCCGCCGCTTCCGGTGCCATCCACAGGTTCGAGCGTGGTGCCGGTCGGCGACTCGCCGATCGGGGAGTCGTCGTCGCCGGCGCTGCCCACATCTCCGCTCCCACACGCTCCGACGGCCAGGAGGGAAGTCGCAATCGACACGAGGACATGCCTGTGCATGATCGGCCCCTTTCTCCGGTGCTGTCCAAATCCCGCTGTGCGCATTTCTCAATGAAGCAAGGGGAATGCCAGCGCGGTCGCGATGCGTCTCGGGGTCCGTTCCTTGTCGAAAAAGCCCGCAATATCGGGTGTCGTCGGGGGCGGCGCAAGGCCGATGATCTTGGACGAAAGACCACGTCCGGGCATTCAACCGCGACAGCGATGTCATACCGCGGGTGCAAGGCCCGCAGCCGGGCGCGGTCAGCGCTGCCCCTCGCGTATCTGGCGCATGAGGTCCGCGAACGGCGTGTACCCGGTGTTCACGCCCCACAGGTTCACGTTCATGCCGCGCATGGCCTCGATCTGATTCTTGGACATGGAGCTCTGGATGGTGTCGGCGGCGCGCGCCTGGATATCCACCAGGGCGGCGAGATAGGTCTGGTCCGCGCCTGGCACCTTCTGCGTGTTGATCTCGGACAGGAGACGCCGCCCCTTCTTGCGCAGGTTCGTGGGGTCCTTGACCGCGGCGATGACCTCGTCGAGCACGGAGGTTCCGTCGGCGCGCTGCGTCGCGAGCAGGTTGTAGATGTCGTCCTTGGAGCGGTCGATGACCTCGCCGAGCTGGACGCGCTGGCGATCCGTGAGCTGCAGCCGCTCCGCCAGCTCCTCGAGGGTGGGTTTCCAGCGTCTCTGCCCGCCCGGACCCATGGCCGTCCGCTGCTGCAGCCTCTCGTCGATGAGCGCCTCGATGCTCTCGGCCTGGGCCGCGCCGTCGCCGTTCCCCGCCATGTGGCCGAGGAGACCCGTGAGCCGCGCGTTCACCGCGGCGAGCTTGTCCTCGCACGCCTCGCGCGCGCCCTTGAGCGCGGTGAGGTCGGACTCGATGTCCGCGAGGCGCTGGGTGAGGGAGCCGGCGCCGGACGGACCTCCGAGATCCTCGATCGCCTGTTCCGCGTTGGTGAGGCGCAGCCACACGCCGGCCACGCGGCCGCCGAGCCACAGGAGGAAGGCCGTTTCCATCGCCACGCCGATGGCGAGAGCGATGACGAGCGCTTTGAGCCAGAGCGGGGGTTTCATGTTTCAAGGCCTCCTATGACGAAACGTGCATACCATGGAGGGCGAGCCGGGCTCAACGCAGGTAGCCCATGGCCTTGAGCCGCTCGATCTCGTCGGGCGCGAGGGCGGTGCTCGGGCCCACACGCCATCTCGGCCTGGCCGACTGTGCCCACGCGAGGAGCCGGGCCCTCATGTCAGCGGCCCTTTGCGCCTCAAAGCCGGAGAGGTCGTTCTTCTCGGCGGGGTCCGCGGTGAGGTTGTAGAGCTCGCCCGTCTTCGACGTGAAGTTCCAGATGTATTTCCAGGGATATTCGACGATGGCCCGGGCCGTGGAGTCGTACCTCACCACCTCTGAGAAGAGCGGCCGCGGCGCGAGCGCGCCGCCGCGGATGAGGGGCGCGAGGCTTCGGCCGGACAGGCTCGCCGGGATCGGGGTCCCGGCCAGGTCCAGCAGCGTGGGCATCACGTCGACGAGCGATACGGCCGTGTCGACCACCTTGCCCGCGCCGGTCCGATCCGGCAGCACGATCACCATGGGGATGTGCAGCAGCTCCTGGTAGAGGTGCGTACCGGCGCGGTGGCCGAAGTCGCCGTGCTCGAGGAACTCCTCGCCGTGGTCCGCGACGTAGACGATGATCGTGTTCCTGTCGAGACCGAGTCCGGCGCACAGATTCTGGATCTCGAGGTCGTCCGCGCGGATCTCGCTCATGTAAGCGGCCCGCAGGAACGCCATGGACTGCCCGGACATCTCGGGGCTGACCTTGGGATCGGGCAGGGGCGACCCTCGCGCGGCTCCCCTCACCTTGTCCATGGCGCCCTTGACCAGCGCGAACTTGGCGAACAGCGGCAGCCCCGCCGCCTGGGGCACAGCCGTGCGGATGCCGAGCGCGTCGAGGGCCGTGTCCGCGAAGAGGGCGGCGTAGTCCGGGTAGCGGCTCTTGTTCCACTCCTGAAACCAGGGCTTGTGCAGCACGTACGGCTGGTGCGGGTCGAAGTAATGGGTCCACAGGAAGAAGGGCGCGCTCCTCAGGATGACGTCCTTCCAGGCGCGCACGACGAGGTTCGTGAACGGCAGATCCTGGAACGACGTGCCGGCGAACGCATCGAAGCCCTGCGCGAAGCCGAGCTTGGCGGCCAGGTGCAGGTTGGTGTTCACGCCGAAGGTGGAGTAGCCGCGCGCGTGGAGCAGCTCGGCGAGAGTGGTCGCCTCGTCGGGCAGGACCGGCTGGCCCGTGATCCCGCGATTCTGCTCGTCGCCGGAGACGATGCCGTGCTCGCTCGGGTACACGCCGGTGATGAGCGAGTACATGGATGGCACGGTCCACGGCCCCGGAGCGACCACATTGCGAAAGAGGATCCCGTCCTTTGCAAGCTCATCGAGGAAGGGCGTGCTCTTCTCCTTGGTGCCGTAGGCGCTCGTGTGGTCGGCCCGCTCGGTGTCGACTGAAACCAGGTAGATGTTGGGCAGGTCCGGGCGCTTGCCCGCGCCGAGCGCCGCCTTGCGGTTCACCGTCGTCACGGTCGCCTTGTCGATGCCGAACATGTCGCCCGGAATGACGCTGCCGCGGGTGAGCGCCCATGCGATGAGGGCGCACGCCGCCACGAGCGCGAACGCCGCGACCCACCACGCGATTGCCTTTGCCGGCACGGCCATCAACGGAACTCTACCGTACTTTACCCCCCGGCGCCCACCGTTGCGTCGTTTTCCAAGACACGATAAGAAAATCGGCATCATGGACGAACAGCATCCGCCTCCCCGAGAACCGGCTCCCGTCTCGCGCAGGGCTGCATTCTTCCGCCGCTTCGGTTTCCCTATTGCGCTCGTTCTCGTGGTCGCCGTGCATATCGGGCTCACGTTCTACTACGAGCGCCCGTCCATCGCGTTGGGCAAGGACCCGATCGCCTGGCTCGACTACGACACCCATATCGAGCAGAACTGGCGCGTCACAGAGGCGTTGAAGGGCTGGGGCAAGGCCTGGGCGTACGACGTGCAGCTGCTTGCCGGGTTCCCGAACGGCACCATCTTCGACGCGGACAACAAGGGCTGGGAGCTGTGGACCTACGCCCTGTGGCGTCTGGGCGTGCCGCGGCCGCTCGGCCACAACCTGTTCGTCCTGTTCGGGCACCTCATGGTGCCGCTCGTCATGTTCTTCTCGGCGCGGCTCTTCGGCGCCGGCAAATGGCCCTCGCTGCTCGCCACCCTGCTCGGCACGGCCATCTGGTTCTTCGACGCGCTGCCCCACTGGTGCTGGTTCGTGGGCATGATCTCGTACGCCATCGCGGCCTATGCGTTTGTGCTGCCGTTGGCGCTCTTCTACCGTTTCATCAAGGATGGGAAGTGGTGGCATATCGGCCTCGCGGCGCCGCTCATGGCCTGGGGCCACCTCGTCCACCCCTACACCTTCATGATGCTGGCGTTCCCCATGATCGCGCTCTACGCGCGCGCCTTCAAGCGCCTCGACTGGAAGCGCCACGCTGCGATCCTCGCGACCGCGGCGTTCGTGCTGGCGGTCAACTCCTACTGGCTCGTGACGGCGTTGCGCTTCTGGCACTACATCCTCAACTCGGCCTTCTACTGCCAGAGCACGCTCTCGTTTTTGCTCACCGACTACATGGGCCTCGTACAGGAGCCCAAGGTCACGGGGGTCATCGGCAACCGCACGGGCTTCAGGTTCCTGGCGCTCGCCGCGGCGATCGTGATGCTCGTCCTGTGGCGCAAGGAGAAGGACGACCGGTTCCTGCCCTTCGTCGTGGGCCTCGCCGCGCTGCTCGGCATCACCTACCTCGGCGGCTACAGCCTCGTCTTCTCGCAGGTGCAGCCGTACCGGCACGCGCTGCCGGCCATGTTCCTGACCGTGATCCCGGCCGCGCTGCTCGTGGAGCGCATCTGGAAGAGCGGCGTGCTGCGCAGGCTCCCGCGCCTCGCCTACGTGGCGTTCGGGCTCGTGCTCGTGGCGGCGGTTCCGCACCTCCTGCGCGACGTGCTCTACTTCGTGCCGGAGCTCCTTCCCTTGCCCAAGGATCTCACCGAAGACAAGGGCGAGATCGACAACCCGATCGTGTTCGGAAGCTTGGGATACCCCAGGCACATGGAGTTCCGCCACCAGCCTCTTTACAAGGACTTCTCGGAGGTGGCGGCCTGGGTGGACAAGGCCTACGACGGCCAGGGCCGCATCCTCGTGGAGTGGTGGATCCTGGGCGAGCACCTCTCGTGGCGTACGCGCGCGCAGGTCCTCGGCGGGTTCCGCGAGATCAATTTGCAGCACTCCGCGGCCAACCTGTTTCGCAGAAACGACGAGGGCGACCTGCCCAAGGAGGAGATCCGGCAGTACCTCATCGACTACGCCGTGAAGTGGATCATCGTGACGCACGCGAAGCCCAAGTTCGAAAACCACCCGGATCTGTACGAGCCGGCGGGCTACGTGGCGCACCCCGGGAACCCGACCGACATGCGCCACCGCCTGTACAAGTCCAAGCTGCCGGTGTCCTACTTCGCGCAGAACCATGGGCGCGTGCGCGCGTCCATGAATCGCATCGAGGTGGCGCGGACCGATCCCAAGACGGACGTGGTGCTGCGCTTCCACTACCTGGAGACGCTCGTGTGCAAGCCCGACTGCAGGATCGTGAAGGAGCCGCTCCCCAAGGATCCCGTGGGCTTCATCCGCGTGCCCGCCCCCCACTCGCGCAACTTCGTTGTCGTGAACGGGTATTAGAATGGGGCGACCAAGCCGGTGAGTTCGGTCCAAATCGACAAGGAGGAACGAATGGCGAATTTCCCAGAAATCATTGCGCGACATCCAGCCGCTGATCTTGGACTGGAAGGAGCGGAATCACACCTCGTACAAGCCGGCAACCAACAGCTCGTGTTCATGCATTTCACCCGCGACGTTGAGGTCCCCGAGCACTCTCATGAGGCCCAGTGGGGCGTCGTACTGGATGGTGAAGTGGAGCTCATGGTTGAAGGCGAGTGGAAAGTGCTGCGCCGGGGCGACAACTACTTCCTCCCGGCCGGTGTTCGACACAGCGCTCGAATTCGCCGTGGGTACAGTGACGTTACTTTGTTCGACCAACGAGAGCGTTACAGCATTCGATAGCCCCCGGTTCAGCAAGGATGTCCGGGTCCCGGCACCAGATCGACGCGTGCGGGCCCGCCATCGCCCACCGGCGCACACGACTTGATGGCGAGCGGGCGTGGTCCTTCGCGGTCACTGGTTTCCCGAGAGTCGCTTGCGCGAGCTGCTCGAGGAGCTGAGCTGCGCCAACATGGCCGAGTCGCCGAGCAGGTAGCGCCGGGAGGTTTCATGGGCGGAGGCTCACTCTTGGCGAGGGGGTGGCGAGAAGCCGCACGCCACGAGCAGAGCGTGTTCCACCTCGGGCCAACGGCCGGCCGGGAGCTCGGTGATCAACGCGCCGAGACGGGACCGCTGCGCGAGCCCAACGTGATCGAGATTCAGCGCGCACGCGACGAACATCCCGTCATCCGGTGTCAGCATCACCTCGCTGGCGATTCCGCGGATGGTCCTGGTTGCAGGAGCAACGATGATCTCGTTCAGCGAGTCTATGACCGCGTTGCGAGTGAGCAGGAGAACCGGCCGTCGCTTGTCCGGCGCACCGAACGTGTACCAGCGGATCTCACCCCTGCGCATCGACGTCTTCCCACCCCTCGCCTTCCCAGGCGAGCGCGTCTTCGTCGCACCGGAACTCTTCCGCCGACGGCGGTGCCGTCCGGTAAGCGGCTACGTCCGAGTCGCCGCCGAGGGAAGCCGCTCCGAGTGCGAGTCTGGCCAGGCGAACCTGCTCGTCGTGCGTGAGCTTCTGTATGATCGGCCAGAGATCCGCGGCTCTGATATCGGAACTCATCGCATTTCCTCCCCGGGACGGCGCTCCCAGCGGCCATCCGTTCGACTTCTTGAAACAGTTTATCATGAACGGGTAATCCCCGGCCACATCGCCGAGCGTGGAGCAGACCGCGCGTGGGCCCCTTATCCCGCCTTGCGGGCGAAGAGCGCGAGGGACAGGGCCGCGAGGCCGTAAGCCGCGACCGCGATCGCGGCGAGCGCCTTGAACCCGAGGAAGATGCTCAGCGGCAGCGCGGCGACCGAGCCGAGCACCGAGGCGAAGCCGTTCACCGACACGGCCCACGGCACGAGCCGCTCGCCCCCTTCGCGTCCGAGGAGCGCGCGCAGGCCGGACGGAAAGAAGAACCCCATGGCGAGACCGAGCGGCGCCACGAGCAGGGCCGCGAGCAGGCCGCGCGAAAAGAGCCCGGCGCCCGCCGCGACCGCCGCGTCGAAGGCGAGGGGTGATACGGCGAAGACGAGGACCGCGGACGCGACGAGGAGTCCGAGGGCCGGCAGCGGCCCGCGGCGGAAGCGATCGGTGAGGAAGCTGCCCGCGCCGGACGAGACGAGCAGTCCGGCGAGCACGACCGCCGTGGACGCGCCGGGCGAGCCCACGAAGATGGAGAAGCGGTTCATGATGCCGATCTCGAGCAGCATGTAGGCCACGCCCACGAGGAAGAAATACGGCAGCACGAACGCAAGCGGCCGCTCCTCGCCAAGGCGTCGGCGCAGGATCGCCACGGGCGCCACGATGAGGGCGAGCGCGAGCAGGATCGTGCCCAGCCAGAACGCCTTGAGCAGCACGATGTTGTCCTGCATCGGCACGCGGATCTGGCCCGACAGCCAGCCCGAGAGCAGGTAGTACGGCTTGTCGTCCGTGGGCAGGGACATGAGCTCCGCCTGTGCGCGCCGCGCGGCCTCGCCGCCCGCCACGGCCCTGAAATACCGCTCGAACATGGGGTTCACCGTGCCGCCCGTGAGATGCACGATGCTCAAGGGCGCGTCGATGTGCAGGCCCCAGCGCTCCCACGGCGGCATGGACACGCCGCTCGGGGCCTCGCGCATGGCCGCGACGGCGAGCGACTCCACCTCGGCCACTTCGAACGGCGCGCGCTTGACGAGCACGGCCGCGGCGCCGCTCTGCTTGAACGCGGCCACGTGCCGCGACGGCTCCTTGACGCCGAGACGCATGAGGGCCTCGGACGCGATCGCCGTCAGCCGCAGGTGCTCGGCACCGAAGCGCACCACGGCCAGCACGCCGTCGGGCTTGAGCGCGCGCAGGTAGTCCTCGAACGCGTTGATCGTGTAGAGGTACTCCTCCACCATGTTGAAGGAGCCCGTGGCGTGCACGGTGAGCGTGTCCACCCCCGACATCTGGATCACGTCGAAGCGTAGGTCCGTGCCCTTCACGTAGCTGCGGCCGTCGCCGTGCACGAGCGACACGCGCTCTTGCTCGAGCGGCCAGCCCACGAAATGCGCGAACGGCCCCTGTACGGCGCGGATCGTGCTCGAGTTGATCTCCACGCCCACCACGCGCCGCGCGCCCCAGTGCAGGGCCGTCTGGATGTCCGTGCCGCCGCCGGCGCCGATGACGAGCACGTCCTTGGGGGCGCCCTTGACGCGGTAGGCGAGCCCGTAGATCGAGTCCTCGAACAGCCCCTTGCCCCAGCCGCGCCGGCCCTGATCCTCGATGAGGAGGGTGGTGGCGCCCGCGTCCACGGCCACCACCTTGTAGTCTGCCGTTTCTGGCGTGCGCAGGCGCGCCTTCCCCGGCTGGTCCCACACCTCGATGCGCGCCACCAGGTTCCATTCGTCGAACTCGCGCGTCCACTGCGGCTGCTTGTCGCGGGCCGCGTCGAGCATGCCGAGGCCGATGGCGTCTCGCGGGTCGACCGTGAACGGCAGGAGCCCGGGAGCGACCGGCAGCAGAGCCGACGCTGCGACGGCGAGCGAGGCGCCCGTGAGGGCCACGGCGCGGCTTCCGGGCGCGGCGAGGAGCGCTCCGCCGAGGGCCGCAGCCAGGGCCGAGAGCAGGATGACCCGTTGTGCGCCCAACGGCCCGATGAGCAGCACGATGAGCACGGCGCCGAGGCCCGACCCGGCCATGTTGAAGAAATAGATCCGACCGATCCGCTCCGCGCCCGCCGAGAACACCACGGCGAAGAAGAGGCCGGCCAGCACGTAGGGCGCGGTGCACGGAAGCAGGATCTCGAGCACGAGCGCGATGATCCCGTCGCCCCCGGCCAAGACCACGTCCCACGACACGCGCGCGAAAAGCGCGTTCGCGCCCACCATGGCAACGGCTTCGAGCACGGCCAGGAGGGCCAGGGAGCGGCGCGGGTTCGCGCGGCAAAGGGCCGGGGCGAGCGACAGGATCATGGCCCCGATCCCGAAACCGGCCATGCCCAGGCTGATGCCGGTGTACGCGAGCAGGGGCGGCAGCGAGTAGGCAAAGGCCCGGACCTGTGCCATCTCGTAGAGCAGCACCGCGGCGGACATGAGGAAGACGCCGACGTTCAACACAGCGCGGAAGTCTGGCACGCGGCTTGCCAAACGCCAACATAATTTGTTACGCACACCAGTCATGCCGATGAGCAAACGCGCCGTCGTCGCCGGGATCGCCATCGTCTCGGCGGTGACCCTGTGCTACGAGGTGGTGCAGATTCGCATTTTCTCGTTCTCGCTCCACCCGGTCATCGCCTACTCGGCCATCTCGCTCGCCATGCTGGGCTTCGGCCTCGGCGCCACCCTGCTCGCGCTCCGGCCGCGTTCGAATCGCGACGATCTGCCGCGCCGCGTGGGCATCGCGTGCCTGGCGCTCGCCGCTTCCATGCTTCTCGTCAACGCCCTGTTCGCGCGCGTCTCGAGCGACGTCATGCAGACCGGCACCTTGAACGTGAACCTGGGCTACACCGTGCTGGCGCTCTTGCCGTGCATCGTCCCGTACTTCCTGGCCGGGCTCGTCACCGCGCTCCTCCTCGAGTCGGAGCTGGCCCGCGTGGGGCGCCTCTACTTCTGGAACCTGCTCGGTGCCGCGGCGGGCTGCGTGCTCGTCATCCCGCTCCTGCGCCCGCTCGGCGCCGAGACGCTCGTGTTCCTGGGCGCGCTCGCCGCGACCGTGGCCGGCCTCGTCTTCCTCGCCGGCACGGCGACCCGGCTCAAGTGGATCGCGCTCGGCATGGCGGCGCTCATCGCCGCGGGCCTGCCCTTTGCCCGGACCATCCTGCCCTTTCAGCCAGACTCCAACGAGTACCTCACCTTGTACGAGGTGCTCGACGAGGCGCGCGGCACCCCAAAGCCCGTGCGCGAATGGACCGAGTGGGATCCGGTCGGGCGCATCGACGTGCTGCGTCACAGCATGCCGCACCTCTCCTTGAGTGAGCCCACCGAGTACCGCATGATCACCATCGACGGCGGGGCCATGACCATGCTGCTCAAGGACACGGGCAAGCCCGGCTGGGCCGCGGACGTCTTCGAGCGCAGCATGTACGGCGCTGCCTATTACCTGCGGCCGCACCCGGACAAGGTGCTCGTCATCGGCGCGGGCGGCGGCACGGACGTGGACACGGCGCTGCACTTCGGGGCGAGGAAGATCACGGCCGTCGAGATCTCGGGCAGCACGGTACGGGCCGTCGGCGGGCCTTACGCCGCGTTCGCCGCGTGGCCGCAGAAGAAGGACCGCGTCCGGCTCGTCAACGCGGACGGCCGCAGCTTCGCCAAGCGCACTTCCGAGCGCTACGACGTGCTCCAGATGAGCGGCGTGGACACCATGACCATGCACTCGGCCGGGTCCATGGTGACGGCCGAGGACTATCTCTACACGGTCGAGGCGTTCACCGATTTCCTGAACGTGCTCGACCGGGACGGCATCCTCTCGGTCATGCGCTTCGGCGACGAGGCCATGAACCTGTCCGCGATCGCGGCGCAGGCCCTGCGGCGCCTGGGCGTTGCGCGGCCGACGGCCAACATCGCGGCCCTGCACCAGAGCTACATGGCCGGCATCGTGGTGAGCAAGCGCCCGTTCACCGCCGCCGAGTTGGCCGGGCTCGCGCGCATCGAGGATCGCCTTGAGCCCACGGGCGTGCGCATCCCGCACTACGACGCCGTCGGCGTGAAGCTCTCCGACCCGGTGCAGATGCTCTATCCGCGAGGAAGGACGCCCTCCGAGCGCTACGAGCGTTTCTTCAAAGAGATGTCCGCAGGCCGCGAGACGCAGGCGCTCTCCGGCCTGGGAAGCTCGTTCGTGGTGCCCACGGACGACCACCCGTACTACATGCTCGGCATGTGGGCGAACAGCTACAGGCGCGGGAACGCGGCGCATCCGGTGCTCGACCTGCTCGTGGCGTCCTCGGGCGTCATTTTCGTCGCGTCGCTCGCGCTCATCTTTCTTCCCGTCTTCTCGGTGAAGCGGCGCAGCCGCGTCGGCGCCCGCCCGCTCGCGTCGGTGCTCGCTTACTTCTTCGGCCTGGGCGCGTGCTTCATGCTCCTCGAGGTGGGCCTCATCCACCGCGTGATCGTGTTCGTGGGCACGCCCGGCGCCGCGGTCAGCGTGGTGCTGGCCGCCATCCTGAGCTCGTCCGGCGTGGGCAGCCGCGTCTCGGATCTCGTGGGCTGGAAGGACTCGCGCCGCCTCCTGTTCGCCCTCGGCGGGCTCGTCGTGGTGGCGTTCCTTTACGCGTTCGGCGCCGGGGCCTTGTTCGAGCGGCTCTTCCACCTGCCCGACTGGGGGCGCTTCATCGCCGCGGCCCTGGCCCTCGCGCCCGCGGGGTTCTTCATGGGATGGTTCTTCCCGGTGGGCCTGCGCCTCGCCGGCGCACGATCCGAGGCGCTCGTGCCGTGGGCCATCGCGGTGAACGGGTTCGCCTCGGTGACGGGCTCGCTCGCCGCCCTGCCGCTCAGCCTGGTCTTCGGCTTCCGCGGCGTGTTCCTCTTCGCGCTTATGGGCTACGCCCTCGTGGTGCTGGCCTATCTGCCCTTCGCCCGCGCTCCGGGCGGGCCGAAACCGGTTGAGGTCGCACCGGCCGCGATGTAATACTGCGGCCAAGCATGTACGCTGCCCTCAAGATCCTTTTCGACGTGGCTTTCTTCCGCCTGCGAAGGCTCGAGATGGCCAATCTGGCCGCGGCGGGCAGCATCATGCTCGCCCTGCGCATGGACTTTCTCGACGCGGGAGTGCGCCTGGCGTTCGGCGGCCTCCTCAACGTGCTCGCGTACCTCACCAACGACTATTTCGACGTCGACCAGGACCTGGCCTCGCCCAACAAGGATCACGCCAAGGTGGCCTTCCTCAAGGCGCACATGCGCGCGGCCCTGTGGGCGCAGATTGTCCTCGCGGCGATCCTGGCGGCAGCCGGATTGGCATGGAGCCCGGGGCTCGTCGTCGCGCTCGTCACCGGGGCGGGCATCTGCTGGCTGTACTCATGGAAGCTCAAGCACGCCCCGTACCTGGATGTCCTGGCCATGATCGTGTGGGGGCTCACCATGCCGCTCGTGGGGTTCCCGCTCGACAGCGTGCTCGGCTGGTGCCTCATCGGGCAGCTCGGGCTCTCGTCGGCGGTGTTCGAGTCGATTCAGGTCATCCGCGACTACGACGAGGACGCCCGCTCGGGCGTGCGCACCACGGCCGTGCGCCTGGGCGAGCGCGGCACGCTCCTGCTCATCCGCGCGTTGATGGTGACAGGCGCGGTGTACGCCACCTGTCTGCTCTCGCGCTGGCTTGGCCCGCTCCTGCTCGCGGCGTTGTTCATTCGGCTCAAGACCGGCCGGGCCGATCGATACTGGAACCAGGTCCGCCTGATGCTCGGCCTCGGCTGGCTCGCCATCGTGGGCCGGATCTTCTGGACCGGATCGTCGGACGGCCTCCTGTTCTCGGCCGGTCCGGGCCGAACCATCCCGTTCCTCGCGTTCCTGAATTGAGTGGAATCGAGACCGAACTCGCGGCCAGAGCGACCGGCGCCGAACTTTTGCCCTTGCTTTTCCGTCCGAATTTCGTACAAATATGAGAACCAGTTGATGGAGGATAACATCATGTCAAAACTCATGCTCGCGCTCGGGGTTCTCGGTCTCGTGGTCGGGGTGGCGTCCTGCACCAATAATTCTTCGTCGGGGCGCGGCGATGACGACACCGGGTATCCTGACGGCGGCACGGACACTGGCACGGACAGTGACAGCGACTCCGACAGCGACTCCGACAGCGATTCCGATGCGGATGGCGACACCGACTCGGATACGGACGGCGACTCGGATACGGACGGCGATACAGACTCGGATACGGACAGCGACTCGGATACGGATACCGGTTACAAGAACACCGGATGGAAGTGCCTCATCTGCTCGATGAAGACCCCGGTCCTGGTGAACCCGAAGTAGCTGGACGGACCTTCGTCTGAACGGCGCCGCCCGAGGCGTCGGCCTCCCCTGACGAACAAGGAAGAACCATGGCAAAAGCAGAAAAAATGAACCGCGGTATCAGCTCCAAGGAACAGCGCGGCGGCGGCACCGAGATCAAGCTCCCGCCGGGCATCCACTCCCTGGACGCCTACGGCAACGTCTTCGCCTCCCTGCCGGAGCTCAGCCGCGTGGTGCCCAAGTACTACACGCTGGCCGACATCAAGGCGGCTTTCGAGGCCGGCAAGCTGACCACGCTCTCCGGCGACCACGTCAAGGAGCTCGAGGACATGGTCGCGCGCAAGTAGGCGCGCATCCCCGTGGGTCGCCTCCCTTCGCCCCTGCCTCGTCCTGTGAATCCGCTCGACACCCGAATCCGCCAAGCCCTCGCGGCGCTGTACGATGAGCTCGATCGCGAGACGTCGCGGCGCGGCTGGGAATGCTCGGCCTGCGGCTCCTGCTGCAGGTTTCGCGAGTACGGGCACGAGCTGTGGCTGACCGACGTGGAGCTCGCGTTCCTTGTGGATGGCGCGGGCTCACGCGAGGTGCGGGACGACGGCGCGTGTCCCTACCTGGACGGGGACGCGTGCGCGGCTCGTGGTTGCCGTGCCTTCGGGTGCCGGGCATGCTTCTGCCGAGCCGGGCCGGGCGAGGGCGAGGCGCTCTTCGAGATCCATTTCCGCAGGCTTCGCGAGGTTCTTGCGACGTTGGGGATCGATCCGGAGTACGGCGAGTTGCTGGCGAGCCTCGAAGACCGCGGGTGAGCCTCAATCGTGGCGCAGGGCCTTCACGATCCCGTACATCTGGACGACGTTGCGGTTGGGACGGAAGATATCGGTCACGTTCGAGGTCTCGATCTTCCGATCAGCACCCCACATCACGAGCGGCCTCCCCACGAGCCGCGTGCCCTCCGGCTCCTGCTCGAGGCACAGGCCCATGGCCGCGTGATTGGAGATCCAGGTCAAAGTCCCGAGGTCGCGGACCGCGACGCAGACCCCCGCCCGCACGTGATACTCCCGGTGCCTGGTCACGAAGACCGCGTGCACCCTCCGGTTCGGTCCGCAGTAAGGCATGACGCTTCCTCCTTGAGGGGTTCTGTATGGAAGTATACGACATGGGCCGGGCGGAGACAAAAATACGGCATCAGCTCCAGAAAGGCTCATTATTCCCGAAAATCGTCCTTGTTCAATCCGTACTTCTTCATGCGCTCGTAGAGCGCCCGGCGCGAGATGCCGAGGGTCATGGAGGTGGTGTTGATCTCGCCGCCCGTCTCGCGCAGCACGGCCTCGATGATGCGTTTCTCGGTGGCCAGGAGCTCGTCGTGCAGGCGCCCGGGGCTGCTCGGCAGCGACAGGAGCCGAGAGGAGTTGAAGTCCTCCTCGGCCGAGAACGGGCCCGTGATCCCGTCGCGGGAGGTGATGACCATGCGTTCCACGGCGTGCTTGAGCTCGCGCACGTTGCCCGGCCAGGAGTGGCGCAGCATGGCGCCCAGCGTCTGCTCCGGCACCTTGGGCACCGGGATGCCGTTTCGGGCGGCCGCGAGCTTGAGAAAGTGGGAGGCGAGGAGCGGGATATCCTCGACGCGCTCCCGAAGCGGCGGGATGTGGATCGAGAGGACCACGATCCGGTGGAAGAAGTCCTCGCGCATGCGCCCGAGCCGCACCTGCTCCTGGAGGTCGACCTTGGTGGTGGCCAACAGGCGGACGTTGACCGAGCGCGGCGTGTCCATGCCGAGCGGGTAGACCTGTCCGTCGTCGAGCACGCGCAGGGACTGGAGCTGGGCCTTGACCGAGATGCTCTCCACCTCGTCGAGGAGGAGCGTTCCGCCCGACGCGATGACCATCTTGCCGTCGCGCGCCGAATCGGCGCCGGTGAACGCACCTCTGGCGTGGCCGAAGAGCTCGCTCTCGAGCATGTTCTCGGGCAGAGCGCCGGCGTTGACCGCCACGAACGGGCCCTTGGCCCTCGGGCTCTGCTCATGGATGCCGCGGGCCACGAGCTCCTTGCCCACGCCGGTCTCGCCGTGGACGAGGACGGGCGCGTCCGAGCGCGCCACGACCTCGATCTGCGCGAACACGTCCTGCATGACACGGCTCTTGGCGATCATGCCGAAGCGCTCGTCCTCGTCGTGCGGGTACAAGGTGAGCCGCCGCTTGAGATCCTCGCTCTCACGCCGCAGCGCGGTCTTCTCCACCGCGCGCCGCACCGAGGCCAGGAGCACCGCGTCCTCGAACGGCTTCTCCACGAAGTCGTAGACGCCGGCTTTGAGGCAGCGCACGGCCATGGAAATGTCGCCGTGGCCGGTGATCATGATGACCGGCGGCGGGTAGCCGCGGCGCAGGATCTCGCCGAGGAGCTCCTCGCCGTCCATCCCCGGCATCTTCACGTCCGTGACGACGCAGTCCGCGTCCGGGAGCTCGGGCCAGGCCAAGGCCGCCTCGGCCGAGGAGAAGAGCTTCACGTCGTAGCTGCGCAGGCGCAGCATCTGCCCGATGGAGACGCGCGCGGCCTCGTCGTCGTCGATGACGACCACGGTGGTCTTCTTGTTGCCCTGCCTGTGCATGTCAGCCGTTCGCCTCCGCGTGGGCGTCCGCCGCCGGCAGACGCACCACGAACCTGGCCCCCTTGCCGACCTCGCAGGAGGCCTTGAGCCCGCCCTGGTGCTCCTTGAGGATGCTCAAGGAGATGGAGAGGCCGAGCCCGGTCCCGTGGCCCGGCTTCTTGGTGCTGAAGAACGGCGTGAAGAGCTTGCCGGCCACCGCCTCGGAAAATCCGGGCCCGGTATCATCGATCTCGACCATGAGCCCGTCTTTTGCCCCGGGGTCGCGGCCGGTCCGGATCGTGAGCACGCGCTCCGGGACCTCCTCCATGGCCTGGCGGGCGTTGGTGATGATGTTCAGGAAGACCTGCTCGAGCCGCACCTTGTCCCCCATCACGTCGGGCAGCCCGTCGGCGAGGGTGAGCCTGAGCTCCACGCCCGAGAGCTTGAGCTGCGGCAGGAGGAAGTCGATGCTCTCGCGCAGGACCGCGTTCAGGTTGAGCGGCGCGAAGTGGCTGTCGGTCCTGCGGGTCAGCTCGCGCATCTGGTTGATGATCTTCGACGCGCGCGCCACCTGCTCCGAGATGAGGCGCAGGTTGCCCTTGACCTCCTCCTCGGTGCCGAGCTTCTCCTCGAGCATGTAGGAGGCGTTCTTTGCATAGTTGCGGATGCCGGTCAGCGGCTGGTTGAGCTCGTGCGCCACCGCCGCGGCCATCTCGCCGAGCTCCGCGAGGCGCGTCGAATGCACGAGCTGGGCCTCCTGCTCGCGCGTGAGCACCGAGAGCTCCTTGCGCTTCTCCTCGGCCTCCTTCTTCTCGGTGATGTCGTAGATGTTGACGAGCACGGCGGGCGCACCCTCGTAATCAATGGCGAAGCTCCCGATCTCGGCCCACATGATCTTTCCGCCGCGGCGCAGGAGGCGCAGCTCGTAGTGCAGGTCGTCCGCTTCGCCGCTGGCCCGCTTCTCGACGAAGGAACGCACCTTCTCGCGGTCTCCGGCATAGATGAAATCCCAGATCGTCTTGCCCAAGATGTCGGCCGCGGGATCGGCGTGGCCGAGGATGGAGGCCATGCGCGGGTTGGCGAAGAGGATGAGGCCGTCGCGGTAGACGATGATGCCGGTCAGCGACTTGTCCGTGAGCAGCTTGTAGATCTCCTCGGACCTGACCGCGGCCTTGTGCTCGGACTTGACCCGATCAGCGAGCCAGCCGGTGACGAGCGCGACCGCCAGGAAGAAGACCACGCGCACGACATCGCTCCACAGAGCGTTCGACGTCAGGTCGAAGCGGTGAAAGAGGACGATCTCGAGGGTGGGCGCAACCACGACGAAGGCCCCGCGCTTGCCCCACCACAGGCAGGCGAGCACGATGGGGATGTAGGCGAAGTGGTTGTAGACGACGTTCGTATGGTGCGGGGATCGCAGGAGCGGCCCGAGCAACGAGTGGACGACGACGAGCGCGGCGATGACGACGATCTGAAAGGTCAGGCGCCGGCTGTGTTCTCGCAGGAAACCCATGGTGCCTCAGCGGTGCGAGGAGGGGGACTCGAACCCCCACGTCGAAAGACACTGGAACCTAAATCCAGCGCGTCTGCCAGTTCCGCCATCCTCGCTTTCAGGCGGGCCAAAGCTGTCTCGTACGTCAGCCACCGAGTTGACGTCAAGGAGACGACGGGCCACACTGTTTGCGCTTGTCGCCCCAAGGAAGAGAGGTCGCGCGCATGAAAACTCGTCGCCGTCTCGCCCGCGCCGCACTGCTGGCGGTGCTGCTTTGTCCCATGTCGCTGTCGGCGGTCGCGCCCGATCGCGGCGCAAAGCATGATCTGTCCAAAGCCGAGGTGATGGATCGCGTCATCCTTTCGGTGCTCGAGTACTACTACGATCCGACGCGCATCGACCCGCCCAAGATGCTCGAGGCCGCCCTGGACGTGGTCCAGAAGATGGTGGCCGAGGTCCTCGTCACCTACGACACGAAGCGCGAGTCGCTCACGGTCAAGGTCGCCGATTCCGAGAAGACGTTCGACATTAGGGACGTGACGAGCCCCTGGGCGCTCTCGACGGCCTTCCACAAGATCTTCGCCTTTCTCGAGGAGAGGCTCGACAGGAACGAGGTCAACCTGCTCGACCTCGAGTACAACGCGGCCAACGGCCTTTTGTCCACGCTCGATCCGCACTCCAACCTGCTGCCCCCCGATCTCTACGAGGAGCTGCGCATGGGCACGCAGGGCGAGTTCGGCGGCCTGGGCATCAAGATCACCACGGACAGGCGGCCGCCCTGCGACGGCAACCTGACGGTGGTCGAGGTCTTTCCGGGGACGCCCGCCGCCAAGGCGGGGCTCAAGCCAGGCGATCAGATCGTCAAGATCGGCAACGAGTCCACGCTGAACATCACAACGTCCGAGGCCGCCGACCGGCTGCGCGGCGCTCCGGGCTCCAAGGTGCGCATCTTCGTCAAGCATCAAGGCGGCGGGGCCGAGGACTACGAGATGGCGCGCCAGATCATCGCGATCGACAGCGTCAAGTGGAAGATGCTGGGCAACAAGGCCGGCTACATCGCCCTCGACGCGTTCCAGAGCAACAGCGTGGCCGAGTTCGGCCGGGCGCTCGCCGAGCTCCACGGGAAGGGCATGAAGGGACTGATCCTGGACCTGCGGGGCAATCCCGGCGGGCTGCTCGACGTGGCGGTCAAGATCGCGGACACCTTCCTCGCCGCCGGCACCATCGTGACCACGGCCGGACGGACCGAGGCCGATCGCTCGGTGCACAACGCCGCGCCCGAGGGCACGGAGCCGCGCTACCCGCTCGTGGTCCTCGTCGACAACCAGTCGGCCTCGGCTGCGGAGATCATCGCGGGCGCCCTGCGAAACCACAGCCGCGCGCTGCTCGTGGGCCAGACCACGTTCGGGAAGGGCTCGGTGCAGATGGTTCAGCCCATGCCCGGCGGCGGGGCGCTCAAGCTGACGTCGGGCCAGTATCTCATCCCCGGCGACATGTCGATCCAGGCCGTGGGCGTGGCGCCCGATCTGGCCGTGGCTCCGCTCTCCATCGACCGCGAGGACATGGACGTGATCCCGGACGTCGGGCGCTTCTCCGAGGCCGACCTGCAACGGCACCTCGATCGGCCCAACACCCGGGAGCGAGCGGCGCGCCCGGGGTCCCTCACCGCCACGGTGCTCGTGCCGGCGGCCGAACGGCAGAAGGATCGGGAGGGCATGCAGCGGTGCACCTCGGACGATCCGGACCGGCGCCCGTTCGCCGAGAGGTACGAGACCGAGCTCGCGCGGAAGATCGTGGAAGAGACGACCGGAACCATGGCCGACGAGATGCTTCTCACGGCGCGCGCGATCCTCGAGCGCGGGGCGGCCGAGCGCGACGAGGCCGTGCGCACCGAGCTCAGGAAGCTCGGGATCGACTGGAGGCCGGCGCCCGTAGGCGCGAAGGCGCAGGCCGCGGGCGACGAAACGGGCGGGCGCGCGGTGACCGTCCGCGTCAAGGCCGAAGGCACGGCCGTTCCGGGCCGGACCCTCAAGATCGCGGCGACCGTGACCAACGGCACGACCTCGCCCATCTACAGGCTGCGCGGCGTAACGGCCAGCGACAACCCTCTCGTCGCAGGCCACGAGCTGGTCTTCGGGTTCGTGGGCGCGGGCGGAACCAAGACGTGGACGCTGCCGGTGGAGATCCCGCTGCTCGCCACACCCCGCGAGGATCCCGTCACGATCTCGTTCGAGGCCGACGCGGGGCCGGTGCCGAAGCCCGCTTCGATCCCGATCGCGATCGGCGAGCGTCCCCAGCCGCGCATCGCCTACTCATGGCAGATCGAGGACGAGGGCAACCGCAACGGTTTCGTGGAGGCGGGCGAGACCGCGATCGTGCACGTGACCGTGACCAACGTGGGCCGCGGATCCACGGTGGACGCGGAGGCCGATCTTTCGGCCAAGCCGGGCACCGACGTGGTGCAGGGGCGGTTCGACCTCGGGCGGCTCGGGCCGGGAAAGAGCGCGAGCGGCCTGTTCAAGCTGAGGTTCTCGGGACAGACGTACAACGGCGCCTCGGAGCTGCGCTTCTCCGTCGAGGACTGGATCCCCACGCGCCGCTTCCCCATGACGAGCTCCCTTCTCGAGCAGGACATCCGCGTGGAGGTCGCCGCGGGCCGGCCGGCGCCGGACCCCGCCTCCGGGAGCGTCACGGTCGCAGGGCCGTCGCCCGCTGCGGTGAGGGAAAGCCCGGTCGGAGCGAGCCCGGTCGTGGCCACTGCGCCTGCCAAGGCCTCGTTCGCCGTTTCGGCGAGATCCGGGGACTTCTTCCGCATCGCGCTCGGCAAGGACAGGAGCGCCTGGATCGCGGCGGCGGACACGAAGCCGGGCGGCGTGGCGGGGACGAGCTTCACGCCGGTGCTGGTCGAGCCGCCGGTCATAACCGTGAACGGACCGCTCGTGCGGCGCACGAAAGAGGCCGGCGTCCGGATCGAGGGCACGGCGGAGCACCCGTCGGGGCTGCGCGACGTGTTCGTGTTCGTGGGCGACAAGAAGGTCTTCTACAAGCCCGCGGGCAAGGGCGCCCTGCGCCTTGACTTCGCGGCCGACCTGCCCCTTGAGCCTGGCGCGAACCAGATCGCGGTCGTCGCGCGGCACACCGGCAAGGTCGCGGCGAGCCAGATCGTTTTCGTGCGGCGCGACGCGCAGTAGACCCCCCCAGGACGCGCTCCCGGCCTCGTCGGCGCTTGCCCGGAAACGGCGAACGGAATAGGCTCATTTTCGCAACGTCACTCGCGACGACAGGAGGAAACCGGATGCGCGCAGCCGTGCTCTTCGCGCTCGTGATCGCGCTCGCCGGGCCGCGGGCCTTCGCCGAGTCCACGGACGAAAAGGCCAAGGCCGCGTTCCACGCGGGAGTCGATGGCTTCAAGGCCGAACGCTTCGAGGAAGCGCTCGCGAGCTTCAAGGAGGCGAACCGGCTCAAGCCGACCTGGAAGATGCTCTACAACATCGGCCAGTGCGAGGCCGCGCTCAAACACTATGGCCAGGCCATCGAGGCGTTCGAGAGCTACCTGGGCCAGGGCGGGGACGACGTGCCGCCGGAGCGTCGAGACAAGGTGCTCGCTGAGCTCGACCGCATGCGCAGGATGGTGGGCGGGGTGAAGGTCAAGGCGCCCGCCGGCACGCAGGTGCTCATCGACGGCGAGGAGCGCGGCCGCGCGCCGCTCGGCTCGGACATCGCGGTGACGGCCGGAGTGGAGCACGACATCCGGCTCGTGAAGGACGGCCAGGAGCTGCTCGCAACGAGGCAGTCGGTGCGTGGCGGATCGGTGATGGAGATCGAGGCGCCGGAGCCCAAGGCCGGGCCTCTCCCACAGACAGAGACGAAACCTCTCCCCCAAACCCTCCCCGAATCGGGGAGAGGAGATCAGGCCCCCGAGGTCGACAAGGGGGGAGAGGTTGCGAAAGGTGAGGCCTCGAAGGGGCTGAGCCCGCTCTGGTTCTGGACCGGCCTGGGAACGACCGGCGCGTTCGGGGCTGTGGCCGTGGGTATGAACTTCGCGGTGGACAGCCGGAAGAACGACATCAAAACGAACGGAGACATGGCCGAGGCTAGGCGGTTCCAGACAACGGGGATCGCATTCATCGGGCTCGCGGGCGCGGCGGCCGTGACGACCGCGATCGTGGCCGGGTTCACGGATTTCAGCGTGTACTCGGACGAGGACGCGCCCAAGGCGTCGGCGTGGGCCGCTCCAGGCGGGGCCGGCGTCGCGGTGGGAGGGAGGTTCTGATGGCGCTGCGTCTCTACCTGGACACCTCGGTCCTCGGCGCCGAGTTCGACACCGAAAGCCCGGAGCGCGTCGCGGCGCCGCCGGAGCTGTTCGAGGACGAGGAGTAGGAACATGGTCGATCAAGGGAACGCCGAACGGTTCGACGCGGTGGAGGGTGGAGTGGTCGCGCGCCGCGAAGAGCGCGGTGGCGCGCAAGAAGGGCTTCAAAAGGGCGACTCCCGAGGAGCTTGCGCGGATCGCGGCCCTGCTCGGGGGCGCGATCGTTTACCCGCCGGAGGATCTCAGGAAGCCGCCGCACGACGCCGAAGCCTCTTCTGGCAACCCGGCGCGCGTGGGGGACAAGGGGACGCGCTGATGGCACGGAACATCGCTGTGTTGCTGGTCGTGCTGTTCTCCGGCTGCGCGCTGTTCGAGGATCTCAAGATGACGGGCGACTCCGATACAGGCACGGACACCGGCTCAGACAGCGATGCCGACTCCGACGGCGACGGAGACACGGACACGAACGTGGACACGGGATCTGGCGGCGACACGGACGGCGACGCGGACACGGACTCGGACGGAGATACCGATACGGACGGGGACACGGATACCGATACGGACACAGATACCGATGGCGACACGGACGCGGATTCGGACACGGATACAGACAGCGACACCGATACCGCAGAGTATCAGGCGCTGTTCAGCGTGTCTTCCGGTGGCGGGGTTTTCGTGTCGTCCTCGTATCGTTGTAGTTTATCCATGGGCGGAACGCCCGTGGCCAATTTTTCAAGCACCAACTATCGCGTTCGTCTTGGGGGCGGCGCGGTCATTGTTCAGCAGTAACCAGGGAGGTTGCGATGAAAAGAGCAGTTTTCAACATATTTGCTTCTGTGTTTGGGCTTTGTTGTGCGACTCGCGCGATGGCGACTGTTCCGGACCTCTTGCCGGTCCAGGGAGTGCTTACTGATCCTGATGGCATAGCCATCAACGGCGCCGTGGATATGCGGTTCGCCATCTATGACGCGGCCACAGACGGAAATGAGCTGTGGTTCGAGGCGCGGACCGGAGCGAGTCAGGTGAATGTCGACAACGGTTTTTTTACGGTCTATCTCGGCGAGGTCACCGCGCTCGATTCGTTGGTTCTGATAGCGGCCGATGAGTTGTGGTTGGAGCTCCAAGTGGACGCAGAGACCATGGGGCGAAGCAGGTTGGCCGCAGAGCCGTTTGCATTTGAATGCAAACAAATTGGAGACCTAGCCGAGACTGACATCGTTACCGCAGTCAGCGCCTCTGCGCCACTGTCTTCCAGTGGAGGAAGTTCTCCCAACATCTCAATAGCACAAGCCAGTGCATCAGCAGACGGCTATCTGTCGAGCGCTGACTGGAACGTATTCAATGGGAAACAAGATCCAATCAATGATGGATCAATAAATATTTCAGCAAACCAAGCGACTGCGAACACAGTACAAGCACATTCATACAAAGGATTTACAGGGGGAGTGAGTATTGTGAATGGGGCCACAGCTGTAATATTTGATACCAGTGTATCAGGAACAGGGTGGGGAACGTATTTTGTGACTGCCGCAAATACCGCGAATAGCGCCGTGTTTGTCTATGGTTTTGTTCACGCAAACGCCGCCAATCCCTCCAATTTTTTCCAGAAAACTACATTGGCCACTAACGGAATGGTATTGGACGCGAGTGGACATGAAATAACAATAACAAACAATTCCGCAGATGCTCTTGTTATATTCAATGTCGTTCCATTTCTCTATTAGAACTCTTTTACATGCGACGCAGTCAGGGAGGGATGGGGAGCATAGGCGTTAACCGTTTTTTTGCCTTCGGCATGTCGGTTGTTCCAAATGGGGAATGGTCAGGGAATGGGGTCACAGGGAATGGGGTCAGGCACTGCCTATTGCCTATTTCCCGGCGAGGCCCTGGAGCGCGAAAACCGCAGCATAGATTGACCCGTTGGGATTGCGGAGCAACTCGCGCCGCACACGAGCGTGCGCCTTGGACACCGCGATCGGGCTCATCGCGCCGAGGGCTCGACGCGGCCACCGGAACCGCTCAAGGTCATCACGCCGATGATCGGGAGGCGTCGGTGCGATGCCACCCACGTGGATCACACTGGTATTGTTTAGGAATTCCGTTCGTATCGCCGATGAGGGGCCAGCAGCATTTAGGACAAGTGTGGACAGTTAGGGCATCGATGGCTATGTTGTAATACGATTGCCGCATCGATAGGAGGCGGAAAATGGAAGTCACCGTGTCGCCCAAGTACCAGATCGTGATTCCCATGGACGTGCGCCGGGAGGTCGGGCTTACCCCTGGAGACCGGATGCAGGTGTTCCTCTACGGCGACCGCATCGAGCTCGTGCGCGTGCGTCCGGTGCAGGAGCTCCGCGGCTTTGTCCGCGGCATCGACACCAACGTCGACAGAGAGACGGATCGCGCATGAACGTCGTGGATTCCTGCGGTTGGCTCGAGTACTTCGCCGACGGCCGCAACGCCGACTTCTTCGCACCCGCCATCGAGGACGAGCCGCAGCTCATCGTCCCGTCCATCTGCCTGCTCGAGGTCTGCAAGCGCCTGCTCCTCGCCCGCACGGAGCACGAGGCCATCACGGCAATGGCGGCGATGGAGCGCGGACGCGTGATCGCCCTCGACGACCGCATCGCGCTGCTCGCGGCGCGGCTCGGGATCGAGCACGGCCTCCCACTCGCCGACAGCGTGGTGCTCGCGACGGCCAGAGCTTACGACGCCGAGGTGTGGACGCAGGACGCGGATTTCGAAGGCCTCGCGGGAGTGCGCTACATCAAGGCGCGGTGAGCCCGTCCTTCGGCCGCGGAGCCTTGTTCCTTGCCGCCGGCGAAGGTATGCTGGACGCATGATCGGGAGGCTCGAGGGCGTGATCGCGGACAAGGGGCCTGACGGGGTCCTCGTGGACGCGGGCGGCGTGGGGTACGACGTGTCCGTTCCGCTCGGAACGCTGGCCGCCCTGCCGCCCATGGGCGACCGCGCCACCTTGTGGATCCACACCCACGTGCGCGAGGACGAGCTTAGGCTCTTCGGGTTCGCGAGCCGCCGCGACCGGGCCGCCTTCCGCGCCATGCTCAAGGTGAGCGGCGTGGGCCCCAAGATCGCCCTCGCGGTGCTCGGCGCCCTGTCCGGCAGCGAGCTCGCGCGCGCCGTGGACGCGGCCGACACGCGCAGGCTCTCGGCCATCCCGGGCATCGGCAAGAAGACCGCCGAGCGCATCATCCTGGAGCTGGGCGGCAAGCTCGTCGCCGCGGGCGAGGAGGGCGGCGCGACGCCCGGCGGGCGGCTCGGCGAGCTCTCCTTTGCGCTCAAGAACCTGGGCTTCAAGCCGGCGCAGGTGGAGCGCGTGGTGGCCGAGCTCGAGCCCGAGGCGGGCAAGGACATGCGTTTCGAGGACCTGCTGCGCAGCGCGCTCGGGCGCCTCCAGGGCGGAGCCGCGAGATGAGCGAGGATACGAAGGACCGCGGCCCCATCGACGCGGGCGCGAAGGAGGAGGACTCGCGCTACGACATCGCCCTGCGGCCGGAGCGCCTCGAAGATTACGTGGGCCAGACCCACCACCGCGAGAACCTGAGCGTGTACATCGAGGCCGCGCGCCGCCGCGGCGAGCCCCTCGACCACGTGCTCTTCTGCGGTCCGCCCGGGCTCGGCAAGACCACGCTCGCCCACATCATCGCCAAGGAGATGGGCGTCACGATCCACACGTCGTCCGGCCCGGCCATCGAGCACAAGGGCGCGCTCGCGGCGCTGCTCACCAAGCTCGCGCCCAGGGACGTGCTCTTCATCGACGAGATCCACCGCTTGAGCCCCATCGTGGAGGAGAACCTCTACCCGGCCATCGAGGAGTTCGAGATCGACATCATCGCGGGCGACGGGCCGCACGCGGCGGCTTACAGGTTGCCCCTGCATCCCTTCACGCTCGTGGGGGCCACGACGCGCACGGGCCTGCTCACGTCGCCGCTGCTCTCGCGCTTCGGCGTGACCATCCGCCTCGACTACTACCCGCCCGAGGACCTCGAGCGCATCGTCGTGCGCTCGGCGGGCCTGCTCGGCGTCCCGGTCGAGAGGGAGGGCGCCGCCGAGATCGCGCGCCGGGCCCGCGGCACGCCGCGCATCGCGAACCGGCTCCTGCGGCGCGTGCGCGACTTCGCCGAGGTGCGCGGCACGGGTGTCGTCGACGTGGAGGCCGCCAGGTTCGCGCTCGAGCGCCTCGAGGTGGACGAGGCGGGCTTCGACGAGATGGACCGGCGCATCCTCTCCACGATCATCGAGAAGTTCGACGGCGGGCCCGTGGGCATCGAGACCATCGCCGTGGCCGTGGCCGAGCCGAGCGATACGCTCGAGGACGTGTACGAGCCGTTCCTCATCCAGGGCGGCTACCTGAAGCGCACGCCGCGCGGCCGGGTCGCCACGCAGAAGGCGTACGCGCACCTCGGCGTGCCCATGCCCGAGCCGGGCCAGCGGAGGCTCCTGTGAGCGCCGAGAAACCCCTGCCGCTCCTGCGTCAGACCGACGACGGGGACTACTACCGGGAGCTCATCGAGGGCTCCCGCTGGTTGCACAAGGAGCAGGCGCAGGCGCGCACGGCATGGTTCGAGAACCTTCCCTGGGAGCACAAGGAGAAGACGCTCTTCACCTTCGAGATGCTGCTCAAGGGTTTCGTCTGCTACGGCAACCCCATGAACCACGCGGGCCCGTCGCGCCGCGGCGAGCCCCTTTCGACCCGCGATTTCAAAATTGAGCTCATGGTGGCGCGCGCGGCGGCGCTGCGGGTGAGCGAGTCCGGCCACGTCCTGCTCGGCGGAGACGGACGCGCCCGCGTCTTCCAGCGCTACCTGTCGAGCGTCCTCTCCCAGGACGGGGCGCGCGTGAAGCTCGTCAAAAAGTCGCTCGACCAGGACACGCCGGAGCAGAGCCTCAAGCTTTTATGCGACGCGTTCGAGAACCTGGCCGAGGTGGGCGACGGTCTCGCGCGGACCGGGAACGCGTCGTACAAGCTCTTCTCCTCGTTCGTCCAGCTCGGCGAGCGGGAGATCCACCGGTCAAGCTACTTCGACCCCCTCGCGGCGCTCGAGTTCCGCGCCGAGTTCGACAGGCTCAAGTCGGTGGAGGTGCTCGACGTGCTGCGCCGCATCCCCATCGACCCGGCGCGGCGCGTGGCCGCGCTCACCTTCCTCGCCCTGTTCCGCCTCCTGCGCTACCTCGATCTCGTCACCGAGGAGGCGCGCGAGCCCGAGGGGCACCTGACCGTGTACGCGCTGCTCGCGGTCTTTCGCTCCGACGCGCGCGCGTTGCAGATCTTCCTGCGCCGCGAGGTGGCGGCGTGGATATCAACGGGCTTCGGCAAGATCTTCGAGCACATGGACGCCAGCTTCCTCGAAGACGCCTACCCCGATATCACGGCCGGCTTCGAGAAGCTCAAGTCGCTGCGCCAGGTGCTCGGCTCCATGGGAAACCAGCTGCGGATGGAGCAGCGAAAGGTCTACGAGCAGCAGCTCCCCATGGTCGGCGCGGCCGAGAGCCCCGAGGCGTTCGTCGACGCGCTGACCGGGTCCGTGCAGGCGCTGCGCGGGTTCTTGCAGAGCTCGGTCTTGCTCCTTGCGAGCGAATTCGACTCGGAGATCGACGGCGACGCCCTCTTCGAGAGCTACGCCTCGCTGCACCTGCGCTCGGAGAGCCTGCGCCGCGACATCTGGATGTTCCAGCAGATCCTGCGCGCCTTCATCGCCAAGGCCAAGGGCTCGGCGAACGCCGCCGATCAGTGGGCCGGGCTCAACACCTTCAGGTTCGTGCGGGAGTTCGTGGGCTACTTCAAGTCGATGGGCTACCAGCTCCTGCGCCACTCCGACTACGAGGAGTTCGACAAGTTCATGGGCCTCGTGGACCGCCTGCGCGACGGCGATGTGCTCGAAGTCCAGCGCCTGCACCACGTCATCGAGACCTGCGAGAGCTTCCAGGCGTTCCTGGAGCAGACCTTCGAGGGCATCGGCTTAAGGCAGGAGCTCAAGGGCGTGCCGTTCGATCGCAAGGACGCCGCGCGCACCCTGATGCTCTACTTGGGCCACTGAGCCTTGAAGGGACGGGCCATGAGCCTCGCACCCAAGCTCGGCCTCATGAACGCGCTCATGCTGGTAGTGGGCAGCGTGGTCGGCGCCGGGATCTTCACCACGAGCGGGTTCCTCGCGGCCGAGCTCCCGCAGGGAGCGGCGTTCGTGCTGGTGTGGATCGTGGGGGGCGCGCTCACGCTGGCGGGGGCGCTCACCTACGCCGAGATGGGCGGCATGTTCCCGCGCGCGGGCGGCGACTACCAGTTCCTCAAGGAGGCCTACGGGCCGTGGGCCGGGTTCGTGCTCGGCTGGCTCGCCTTCCTGGTGGTGAACCCGGGCTCCATCGCGGCGCTCGCCATCGCGCTCGCGGGCTACGCGGGCGACGTCGTCCCGCTCGGCGGCGCATGGGGAAAGACGGCCTTCGCGCTCGGGACCATCGCCGTGCTGTCGGCCATCAACGTGCGCGGCGTCAAGTGGGCGGGAGCGGCCCAGGACGTGATGACCATCGCCAGCATCGCGCTCATCGCCGGCCTCGTGGCGCTCGGGCTCGCGAGCGGCAAGGGCGACCTCTCCCACTTCGCAACGTCGGATGCGCCCTTCTCGTTCCGGGCCTTCACCGGGCCGGCCATGATCGCCGTGATCTTCACGTACAGCGGCTGGTTCGCGTCGGCCTACGTGGCGAGCGAGGTGAAGCGCCCCGAGCGCAACGTGCCGCTCTCCATGTTCCTCGGCACGCTCGTCGTGACCGTGCTCTACGTGGCGCTCAACGTGTTCTACCTGTACGCGCTGCCGCTTTCGGCCATGAAAGGCGAGCCGAACGTGGCGGCGCGCGCCTCGGCCCTGCTCCTCGGGCCCCACGTCTCGCTCGCTGTCACCGTCACGATTCTCCTCGCCATCGCCACGTGCGTGAACGGCACGATCCTCACCGGCGCGCGCGTGACCTACGCCATGGCCGAAGACGGGGTGTTCTGGCCCTTGTTCAAGAGGGTACACCCGCGCTTTCGCACGCCGCACCTCGGCATCTGGGCGCAAGGCGCGCTCTCCATGCTGCTCGTGCTGCTCGGCACGTTCGAGCAGATCCTGTCCTACGTGGTGTTCGTCATGCTGCTCACCTCCGCCGCGGCCGGCGTGGCGCTCGTGGTGCTGCGCGTGCGGCGGCCGGGCGCACCGCGGCCCTACCGAACGTTCGGATACCCGGTGACGCCGTTCGTCTTCGTCGTCTCCTATGCCTGGATCGCGGCGCTCGTCCTCCTCGACAAGCCCGCGCCGTCGGCGCTGGGCCTCGTCATTGCCGCGAGCGGGGTGCCGGTGTACCTGTATTGGTCGAGAAAGAAGCACGCAAAGAGCTCAAAGGAGATGCTGCCATGAGAACGATGTTCGCCATGATGCTCCTGGCGACGTGCCTGTTCGGCGCGGCCTGCGGCGAGGACGATCCCAAGACCAACGGGGATGGGGGGAGCGACGCCGATTCGGACACGGACGCGGATTCCGGGTTTGACGCCGGGGCGCAGTGCCCGCCGGGCGCCGTGACGTACGACGAGGACGTGTCGGGCTGCACGCCCGCGGCCACCGACTACATGCCGCGCGAGAATGGTTCGGCCGACGACTCCTGGGAAGCGTGCATCTCGGACGACGACACCTATCATGAGATCGAGGCGAGCGTGTCGAGCATCGCTCGCGTGCAGGCCTACGAGGACATCGGCGATCTCCTGTGGCGCAAAGCCGAGCCCGCGGCGAGCGACTTCCTCGACGCCCGCGTGCTCTATGAGGCCGACGAGGGCCTCGACTCGCGCGTGGTGCGGCGCTTTGACCCGCACTACGATGCGCCGGACACCTTGAGCTGCGAGGACGAGGGCGTGCCGGAACAGTACCCGGACTACTGCGTGGGGCCGGCAACACTGCAACCCGCCCTGATCGCGGCGTTCGCCGACGGCTCGGAAGGGAAGGACGTGATCGTCAACGCGGCGCGCATCGAGGCCGCCTTGCAGTGGTTCTTCTACGTGTCGATATACAAGGAGGCCACCACGTGCGCCGAGACGCCCAAGGACTGCGACAGCTCCTGGGCGTACTACTGCGGCGGGCGGGAACGTGACGCGCCCATCGGCCTCGCGGCCGAGATCGATGAATGGGCGCCTGAGACCCACGACCGGACCTACGACGGCGTGCTGGCCGTGCGCTGCTGGCGCGACCTGGACGAGGCCGTGCCGGCTGCGGACACGGCCATGCAGGAACGGGCTCGCGGCCAGCTCGACACGGCGCTCGTGCGCGGCATGGCGATCCTGGCGCGCCAGAAGCTCGCGGAGCTCGACTGTGCCAAGGGCGACCACCGGCGCGCGGCGCTCGAATGGCTGCGCGTGGTCGTGCCGCTGCTCGACCGCGAGACGCGGGCGCGGGACGCCGGCGAGGCGGATCTGCTCATGGACGAGGTCGCGCGGGACGCCGCCGATGTGGATGTCGCGGGCGCGACCGCGGCCATCGACGCCACCTATCCCTGCCCGTGATCCGACCGCGCGCCGCCGCCTTCTGTCTCCTCGTCCTCGCGAGCCCGGCCTTTGCCGAGGACGCGGAGCCGGCCGACGGCGGCACGGACGCGGCGCTTGTCGAGGACCTGCCGATCTACGAGACCATCGTCACCGCGGGAAGGCCGCCCACGCCGCGCCTCGACGAGGAGCGCGCCCGCAGCCGGGTCACGCGCGACGATATGGAGCGGCGGCTGCCGCGTTCGGCGCCGGACGCCCTGCGTTACGAGCCCGGCGTGTTCGTGCAGCAGACCGCGCATGGGCAAGGCTCGGCCTTCATCCGCGGGCTGACGGGCCAGCAGACTCTGCTCCTTTTCGACGGCATCCGCCTCAACAACGGCACCTACCGGCAGGGGCCGAACCAGTACTTCTTCACGCTCGACTCACAGACCATCGATTCGATCGAGGTGGAGCGCGGCGGCGCCTCCACCAGATGGGGCTCGGACGCCCTGGGCGGCGCCATCCTGGCCATGCCCATCGAGCCCGCGCCGCGGGCCCCGGGCGCGACCGATCTCGCCACGTGGGATCCGCACCTCGTCCTGCGAGCGGCGTCCGCGGATGAAGAGGAGGGCGGTCGCCTCGCGACCAACCTCACCCTCGGCGAGCCGTTCGCGTTCTACGGCGGCTTTGGGGGACGCAACGTGGGGCTGCTCGAAAGCGGGGGGCCCGTGCGCGGGCTTTCGAGCGGCGAGCCGGCCATGGTGCCGCGCTTCGCGGACGACGGCCGCACCCAACTCGGCACCGGCTTCGACGAGCTGACCGCGGACGGGCGCGCGCTCTACCGCATCTCATCCGCGCAGCGCGCCACGGTGGCGGCATACGCCTACCGTGAGTACGACGCGCCGCGCACGGACCAGTGTCCCGCGGCGTACGCTCCATGGGACGAGTGCTTGAGGTACGACGAGCAGTTCCGCACGCTCGTCTACGGGGCCTGGGAGGGCGAGCCGCATCTCGCGGGCCTCGACGGTTTTCGCGCCACGCTGTCGTGGCAGAACCAGCGCGAGCGGCGCACCCGCGAGAGGCCGTCGAGCGGCGTGGAGAACATCGGCAGGGACATGGTCGACACGGTGGGCGTCACCGTCGCCGCGCGGACGCAGCGGGCCGCGGCCGCACGCTGGCTCGGCTTCACGTTCGACTACGGGGTCGACACCTACCACGACATGGTGAGCTCAGCGTCGTGGATCACGTTCACCGACGTGGGCTACACACGCGAGCTCGATCGGGGCCAGTACGTGGACGGCTCGCGCTACACCTACGGCGGCGCGTTCCTTGACCTCTCCGCCGACCTGCTCGAGCGTTTCGTGCTGCGCGGCGGCGGACGCGTCTCGTGGATCGCGGCCCGCGCGCCGGCCGTACCCGAAACCGGCGGTGACGGCGTGTCGCGGGCGTGGGCGCCGGTGGTGGGGCACGCCGGGCTCGAGGTCAAGGCGGCAAAGTGGCTTTCGCTGCTCGGCAACTACGACCGCTCGTTCCGTGCGCCCAACCTGGACGACCTGACGGCCAGACAGCAGACCGGACCGGGCTTCCAGTTCGAGAACCCGAAGCTCGAGCCCGAGACCGCGGACACCTACGAGGTCGGCGCGCGCGTGACGGGCAAGGTCACGGCCGAGCTGTGGCTCTTTCGCACGCTCATCGACGGCGCGGTCGTCAAGCGCCCCATGTCGGTCGCGGATTGTCCCCCCGACACGCCTCAGTGCGAGAGCTCCTGGACGCGCCTCATGCTCGTGAACGCGGACGACGTCTCGGAGATCCATGGGGTGGAGGCGTACCTCGGAGCATTTCTGCCGGCCGGCTTCGAGACGCGCCTCACGGCCGCGTGGACCTGGGGAGAGGGTCCCAACATGGGCGACCCGCCGAGCGATCCCTCGCTGCCGTACGACGAGCGCGTGCCGCTCTCGCGCATCCCGCCCCTCAACGGCACGGTCGAGCTTCTGTGGCGGCATGCGGGCGGGTTATCGGCGGGCGCCTCCCTGCGCTGGGCCGCGGCCCAGGATCGGCTGGCGATCGCGGACCTGTCGGATGCGCGCATCCCCGAGGGCGGCACGCCGGGCTTCGCGGTGATGGACCTGCGGGCGGGCTACCGCCGGGGCGACCTCTTCCTTCTGTCCATAGCGCTTGAGAACGTCTTCGACTCCGCGTACCGATACCACGGCTCCGCAGTGAACGGCCCGGCGCGCGGGCTCGTGCTGCTGCTCGACCTGGGGCCGATCTGGAGGCTGTAGGATCGGGCGATACAGGCTCGCGCGAGGCGATTGCTGCCTTCAGTCTTCGGCCTTGGCCAGCAGATCGTTCAGCTTGCGTAAGGAGGAGGTGAAGGAATCCTGTTCGCTCTGGCTCAGTTTGTTGAACAGGATCTGGTAGGCCTCGCGCACTCTCTTGCGGCGGCGGCGCATGAGCTGCCGTCCCTGGTCGGTCAGCTCCACCATCACGACCCGGCCATCGTACGGGCCGCGGACCTTGGTGACGAGCCCGGACTTGGTGAGCCGCGCCACCATCTCCGACGTGGTGCTCTGCGCCGAGCCCACGAGCCGGCCCAGGTTGCCCACCGAGATGGGACCCTGGTTGTGGATCACGGAAATCACCTTGTATTGTCCATAAGAAATGTCTTCCTGGATCTTGCTGCCGCTCAAGAGGTCGAGCTGCCGCATCAGCTCCTGTGCGAGCTCTTCCACCTGGACGATCGGATCGTTGGTCGCCTCGGCACCTGGGTTCATGTCTGTTTCTCCTTCCTTAACACTCTGATTTTTTTCTCTTTTTTGTACATCTACCCCATGCGATTCAATCGGCACTGTTCATAGGGCCGATTGCTCGGCAAGGAAATGTATAGCACCGCAATGGAGGTTCGACAACTTTCTTTCTTCCTCCCAATAATATTTTTTAAGTGAAAATTATTTTTCATGAATGAAACCTATGTTTCGTAATTGCCGGATGTGATGAGTCAGCGCTCAACGCGTCAAGGGGTCTTTCAGATAGGTGGCAAGCGGCATACCGGACACGGGATGGATCAGCTCCGAATCGAGGGAAAGGAGCGCCTCGAGCACAAAGGCGCGCCCGACCAGGCAAGGATGGGGCACCACGAGAGCGTCCGTCTCGATGATACGCGTGCCGAAAAGAAGGATGTCGAGGTCGATGGTGCGCGGACCCCACCGCAAACCGTTGGGTGTGCGGCCGAGAAGACGTTCCGCCGACTGCAATGCGACGAGCAAAGGCCCTGGTTCGAGGTTCGTGCGGATCTCGGCCACGGCGTTCAGGAAACGAGGTTGATCGGCCACGCCCCACGGCTCGGTCTCGACGAGCGGGGTGCTTTGCACCACATCGATGCACGGATGATCCGCCATCCAGCGCAGGGCCGACTCGAGCGTCGCGCGCCGGTCGCCGAGGTTGCCGCCCAGTCCGATGAAGACGCGCTCGGCGAGATCGACCGTCAATTGAAGACGTACTCCACGCCGGCCTTGAGCTGCAGATCGGTCTGAACGCCAGGATTCGTGAGCTTGTTCTTTGCCTTGCTGGTCGGATTGAACACGGGCCCCACTGCGACCAGGGCGTCAACCACGACTCGGAAGGAATCGGTGACCCGGATCTCGAGACCACCGCCGGCCCTGATCGGTATCCATGTCACCTTTTCGTGGGAGCAGATAACCTCGGCAACGCCGAGACCGACTGTCGCCTTGGCAGCAAGTAGCAGGTTCAGGGGGAAAAGCCCCGTCGCGCCCACGGCAAGACCGATGTTGTAAAGCGGATCGAGAGGCTTCTCGTCGTTGAAATAGCTCGTGTAGTCGAGCACACCCGTGACGTAGAGCCAGTCGAGCACCGGGTAGTGCAGGAAGATCTCGACCGGCAGGTTCATGCTGGTCGCGTCGCCGGTGAGCGGCACGCCCACGCCCAGTTCCCCGCCAAGTCGCACGGCCTTCGCCCACGCCGCGGCCTCGGCCTTTTTCCTGGCCTCGACCTCCTGACGCGCCTTGTCCTCGGCGGCCTTCTCTTCCGCGTCCTTCCTGGCCTGCTCCTGCGCGATCTCTTGCTGCTTCTCACGCTCCTTGCAGCCTTCAATGCGCTGCTTCACGTCTGCGACGTCGGGCGCCGCCGGCGCGAGCGAGAGGTAGGTCTCGTAGTCTGAGATGGCCTGCTTCTCGTCCTTGAGCTCCTCGTGACAGCGGCCGATGTTGTAGAGGATCTCGGGGGATCGGGTGAGATCGTAGGCTTTTTGGAACTCCGCCGCGGCCTCCGCGTACCTGCCGGCCGCGTAGTGCTCGCTCCCGGCCACGAAGCTCTTCTTGGCGGTGTCGGTGGAAGCCTGGGCGGCATCCTCTTCCGATGTGGCCGCCGTTGCCGGCGGAGGCGTCACGATCTTCGGGTGCTTTCTCTGTCGGGCCTGGGCGACGACCGAGGCGCACACGAGGCCCACCGCGAGGGCGAGGGCGACGATGCGCGCTGCGGGCAACGGGATGCTCACGGCTTGGCCTTGGGTGCTGTCTCGGGCTTGGCCTTCTCGAGCTTGGCCTCGGGCTTGGCCTCGGGCCCACCGACGAACACGAGCGTGCCGAACCGGTCGAGGGCGTGGAAATCGCCGCGCATGGGTGCGGACCAAGCGCTGTAAAGCGGTTTGTCCTTGGTCGCATCCACGCGGAAGAAGTTGGCGCGCCACTTCTCACCGTTCGCGGGCGGCATGGTGCCACCGGCCTTGAGCGACGCGAACGGCAGGGCCATCTCGGCGATCCAGCCCTTGTCCTCGCCCGCCGGGTCGTTGAGCTTGCCGTCGAGCTTCACCTTGACCACGAGCCCGCTCTCCCACTCGTTCTGGTTCTTGCGGTACGAAGGAAGGTACGAGTCGAAAACGATGCCGGCCGGGCTCGTCTGGATCTCGAAGTAGTCCTTGTTGGGCTCGCCCGGATCGAGCATCATCTCGAAGGCATCCTCGTGCCACAGCTCCTCGTCGTGCTTCGTGTACTTGCTCTGCAGGAAGTCGTCGTCGGCCTTCACGGCCAGGTAAAGCTTCTCCTTGTCCCACATGGCGAGCACCTTGGTCGCGCGCTTGGCGGGCGCGCCGCTCAAGGTCTCCACAAAGGCGTCGATATGCGCCGCATCCTTCCACGCCTCCTCGTTCTCGAACGCACCATCGATGACCGGCGGTTTCGTCACGAAGGGCACGTTGATCGAGGGAAGGACCACCTCCACTGGCTTGCCGATCTTGATGCGCGGACCGCGCGCCCGGCTCTCGCCCTTGTCGGGGCCGTTGCGGATCGTCATGCGCTCCTTGCCCTTGAAGAGGCCGACGCGCAGCTCCGCTTCGGGCGAGCTCCACTTGTTGGGGATCTTCACGACCTGGATGTCCTCGATGAACTGGCCGACGCGCCAGTGCTCGGGCTGGTAGTGGACGCGGATCTCGCCTGCCCGGTCGCGGTTGGCCTTGGACCTGCCCTTGTCGTCCATCAGGTGCGTGAACAGGCGCCAGCCCGAGCCCGGGGCCTCCTTGACCTGCCAGTACCACGTGACTCTCACCGAGTCGCCCGGATCGGCCTCGGCGCGGTCGACGTCGTAACCGAGCAGGACGATCTTGCCGTCCAGGTCGGCGTCGAGCCGGTGCTCGATCTTGGCGGGCGGCGCGGCCTTGATGAACTTGGCCACGTCCTCGCTCTGGTCGCGCGTCGTTCTCGACGGCTGATCCACGCACGCCGCGGCGAGGGCGGCTGCGAGGATGGCGGCGCCGTACACTCCCATTCGTTCGTTCTTCATTGGAACCTCCCGTTCAGCGACGGCTCTTCTTCCTGGACTTCTTCGCGATCTGGCGCTTGGCCTTGGCCTTGGCCTTGCCGCTCGCGGTTCTCTGCTTGCGCTTCATGGATCCCCCCCGATCGGCCACGGCCGCCTCGAGCAGCTCGTTCGCGAGGCCCCCCATGGGCATCCCGGGCATTCCAGGCATCCCAGGCAGGCCGGGAACTCCCGGCAGGCCCGGCGCGCCGCCCATTGCGCTCTTCAGCTTGCGGGCCATGGCGAGCTGCTTCATGCCCGGAATGCGCGAGAGCATGCCGGCCTGGGCGCCGATGTTGCCCATCATGTCGCGCACCGTGGTGAACCTGGCGATGAGATCCTTGACCTCCTTGGGGACGCGGCCCGAGCCCTTGGCCACGCGGTCGATACGCCCGGGCTGCGCGTCGAAGACCGACACGTCGAGCCGCTCCTTGGGCGTCATCGACTGGATCATGGACTCGATCTTGCCGAGCTCCCGGTCGTCCACGTTCATGCCCTCGGGCATGGCCTCCTGGAAGCCGGGCAGTTTTTCGAGCAGATCGCCCAAGGAGCCCATCTTCTTGATGGCGCGGATCTGCTCGAGGAAGTCGAACATGGTGAAGTCGCCGCGGAGCATGCGGCGGGCGTCCTTCTCCGCCTTCTCCACATCCATGACCTCCTCGAAGTCCTTGACGAGCCCGACCACGTCGCCCATGCCGAGGATGCGCGAGGCGAGCCCCTCGGGCCGGAACTCCTCGAGCTTGTCGAGCGCCTCGCCGATTCCGAGGAACTTGAGGGGCGCTCCGGTGGCGGCCTTGATGGAGAGGGCCGCGCCGCCGCGCGCGTCGCCGTCGAGCTTGGTGAGGATCACACCCGACAGGTTGAGGCGCGAGTGGAACTCCGCCGCGGTCTTGACCGCGTCCTGACCGATCATGGCGTCGGCCACGAGGAAGATGTTCTTGGGCTTGACGGTCTTCTTGACGTCGAAGAGCTCCTGCATGAGGGGCTCGTCCACGGTCTGCCGGCCGGCCGTGTCGAAGAGCACCACGTCGCGCCTGCGGCGGCGCGCCTCGTGCATGGCGTCCTCGCAGATCTTGACCGGGCCCTCGCCCGCCGCGCCCTTGTACACCGCGATGCCGAGGCGCTCGCCGAGCACCTCGAGCTGCTCCACGGCCGCGGGCCGGTACACGTCCGCCGCCACGAGCATGGGCTTCATGCCCTTCTTCTCGAGGAAGCGGGCCAGCTTGGCCGTGGTGGTGGTCTTGCCCACGCCGTTCAAGCCCACCATCATGACGCCCGTGGGCGTGCCCTTGGGCGCCATGGCGAGCCCCGTGTCGACCGGGCCCATCATGGCCGTGAGCTCGTCCTGGCAGATCTTCACGAAGTGATCGACCGGCGAGACGCGGATCTTCTTGCCCTTGCCTTGCACGGCGGTGCGCACCACCTCGCCCACGGCCTTCTCGCGCACCTTGGCGAGGAACTCCTTGGTGAGGGCGAGGTCCACGTCGGCCTCGAGCAAAGAAAGCCGGATGTCGCGCAGGGCCTCGTCGACGAGCTTCTCGTCAATCTCGGCAAGACCCTGGAAGCGGTTTCTCGCCTTGCGGAATCCCTTGGTCAGCGTCTCGAACATTTCATGACACCCAACCCGCGCCAATGCCCTGACGGGAGCGGGTGCTCATTAGCACAAACCGGGCATTTGTGGCCAGCGCGAGTTAGGAGGCCTTGTCGATGGCGAACGCGAGCTGCGCGCCCGAGCCTTTCACGCGCACCGTGTCGCCGCGCGAGGCCTCGCCCGTGAGCACGAGCCGCGCCACCTGGCCTTCCACCAGGCGTTGGATCGTGCGCCGCATGGGGCGTGCGCCGAGCTCCGCGTCGAACCCGCCCGCCTCGACCAGCGCCGCGACCGCGGACTCTTCCGTCTCGAGCGCGATGCCCTGCTCCCTCGCGAGCTGGGACGCCACGCGGCCAAGCAGCATGCGCGCGATGGCCGCCACCTCTGATCGCGAAAGCGGCGCGAACACGAGCGGCTCGTCGATGCGGTTCCACAGCTCCACGGGCAAGGCCGCGCGCGCCGCGGCGACGACCGCGTCGGCAAGCTCGCGCACCTCGGCCGCGCCCGCCTCCGCGTCCTCATCGGCGCCAAAGCCCATGCGCCGGCGTCGGGGTCCCGCGTTCGAGCCCAGGTTGCTCGTCATCACGATGACCGTGTTCTCGAAGACCACGGTGCGGCCCCTGCCGTCCGTGAGCCGCCCGTCGTCGAGCACCTGCAAGAGCACCTGGATCACGTCGCGGTGCGCCTTCTCCACCTCGTCGAGCAGCACGAGGCTGTACGGTCTGCGGCGCACGGCCTCGGTGAGCTGGCCGCCCTCGTCGTGGCCCACATAGCCCGGCGGCGCGCCGATGAGCCGCGCCACGGCGTGCGACTCCGAGAACTCGGACATGTCGAGCCTCACCATGGAGTCGCTGCCCGGGAAGAGCAGGTCCGCGATGGCCTTGGCGGTCTCGGTCTTGCCTACGCCCGTGGGCCCGAGGAACAGGAACGATCCGATGGGACGGCCCGAGCGGAACCCGGCCGCGTTGCGCCGCAGGGTCTCGCCGATGGCGGAAAGCACGTGCGAGTGGCCCACCACGCGGTGCGCGAGCTCGCCTTCGAGCCCGAGCAGCCGCTCCTTGTCGTTCGCCGCGAGGCGCTCCACCGGCACGCCCAGGCCTTCGGCCAGCACGGACGCCACGTCGAGCGCCCTCACCTCGGCCGCGCCCGCGCGTCGCACCCGAGCGCCGGCCAGGTCCATGACCGCGATGGCCTTGTCGGGCAGGGCGCGATCCGGCATGTAGCGCGCCGAGAGCCGCACGGCCGCCTCGAGCGCGCCGTCGCCGTAGGCCACCCGGTGATGCTCCTCATAGGCGGCCTGCACGCCGCGCACGATGCGCAGCGCCTCCTCCTCGGTGGGCTCGGCCACGTCGATGCGCGTGAAGCAGCGCGCGAGCGCCGGATCGCCCTCCACGTGCTTCACGTATTCTTCCTCTGTGGTGGCCGCGATGCACGGCAGCTCGCCGCGGCTCATGGCCGCCTTGAGCTCGCAGACCGCCTCGGCCGCGTCACCCGAGCCGAGCAGGGAGTGCAGCTCGTCGAGGAAGAGCGCGACGCGCCCGCCCGAGGCCGCGACCTCGTGGCGCAGGGCGGCGAGGCGTTCGGCCAATGCGCCGCGCAGGTTGGTGCCGGCGACGAGATCGCCCGGGCGCACCTCGACCACCACGAGCCGCGCGAGCCCGGGCATGGAGTCGGACGCGAGGGAGCGTGCGAAGCCTTCCACGATGGCGGTCTTGCCCACGCCGGGCGGGCCCACGAGGCACGGGCTGTTGCCGCGGCGCTTGCCGAGCACGTCGGCCATGCGCTCCATCTCGCGCTCGCGCCCCACGATGCCGTCGAGCCGCCCGAGGGCCGCCTCCTGTGTCAGGTTGCGGCCGAGGCTCGCGAGCGTCGGGAACCGGTCCGGGGCGAGCTCGAACTCCGAGGCCGGCGCCATGCGGGCCTCCTCGGCGCGCGGCGAAGGCTCGGGCGCCACGCACGTCGCGGGCTCGAATTCCGCGGCCTCGGCCGACAACGGAACGTCGTTTCCATGTGTCGTGCCAGGCGTGCGCCTGATGGCGCGCGTCTTCTGTTGGACCTGCTCGAGCGTGCGCCCCACCTGCCGCGGGGTGTGCGAGCGGGGCGCGCGCGGCCGCTTGGGCCGGGGCTCGGCGTCCGAGCGCGGGCGCTCGGTCTCGCGGGGCGGCGGCTTGGTCGCGGTCAGGCTCCGCAGATGCTGCGACAGGGGCAGAGCCTCGGCCCGCGTCTCGATGCGCGGCGGCGAGTCGTCGTCGCGCGCGCTGTGCTCCTCGGTGACCCCGGTCAGGCAGCGTAGGGCCTGGTTGCGGATGGTGTCGGTCTTGAGCCCGGCATCCTCGAGCACCTGGGACGCCACGCACCGCTTGACGGTCGCCACGGCGGCCAGCACGTGCAGGGCCGACGCGCGACGCGCGCCGAACGAGGCCGCGACCTCGTCGGCCTTGGCCTCGACCTTGTGCAGGCACTCCTTGGGCTCCGCGTCGCGGCCGCGCAGGGCCTCGCGCATTTTGGGCTCGGTCAGCCCGCGCAACCTGAGCAGGCTGGCCGCGGTCCCCTTGCCCCGAATCAGGGCGAGCAGCACGTGGCCCGTGTCGAGGCGCTCTTCCGCCTCCTCGGCGAGGTGCCTCGCTCGCTCCATCACGTCATCCGTCTCGCGACCCTGTCCGTTTGTCATTTTATCAATAATTCCGAATTGTTACATCGACTCACGGCAGTATGCCACAACAAATGTTCAGGTGGCAAATTTTCGTCGGTAGGCAGGCGAATACGCGCACCCCCGCGCCGTCCAACTTGTGTATATTCGTTTTATACCAGGAACGCCTCGAACCGCGTTTTCGAAGGAAGGAGAAGACCTCGATGAGAAAGCCGATTGGTTTCTTCGTCATCACCGCCCTCGCCGTTGCGTTGCTGTGCGCCGCTCTCGGCGTGGCGGCGGGTCAGGCCGAGGACGCGTTCGCCGGCCGCATCCTCGTTCTCACCAAGAAGCCGCCCGGTTGGTTCAAGAGCCCGTCCGCGTTCATCTCGTTCCTGCGGGCCAACTCGGCCAAGATCGTATACGAGGACAAGAACCGCACGTGGCGCTTCGAGACCATCGCGTTCTTCAAGAAACCGCTCGGCGACTACGAGGTGACGATGGTCTTCTACGACGTGGAGAACGGCCGCGGCGAGGGACAGCGCAAGTTCGTCAACTCGTACACGCAGTATACGCAGGACCGCAACTCGCGCAGCCTGTCCGGCACGACCGAGCTGATCCGGCCCGACTTCGACGCCAACCGCACCTACGTCATCATCGCCACCAGCGCGGGCAAGGAGGTCGCCAAGGGCGAGTTCCAGACCCGGGGCACCACCCAGGCGTCCATCGAGCAGGCGGCCTACATGGAGAAGCAGCAGGCGCAGATGGAGAAGGAGATGAAGGAGCTCGAGCAGAAGGCCAAGGAGCAGGAGGAGAAGGCCAAGCAGCAGAACAAGGCCGCAGGAGACAACCTGTTCTAACGGGCCTCCACCGCCCTGCGGACGGCGCGCAGCATGACCATGTTGCTGCCTGCCATGATGCCGTGCTCCAGGTAGGGCTCGCGCTTCAAGCTCATCTTGAGAACGTAGGTCGTGGCGTCGATGTTCACGAAGCCGTGGTAGGCCACGATGGTGTGCCCGGCGTCCGCGCCGGCCAGCTGCCACCGCCACCTGGCGCCCGCGAAGTCGCCGTCCAGCCCGTCGATGGCCACGCCGTCCGGGGTCCGGGTCATGCGGTTCCTCGACGACAGGTTGAACACCGAGAAGCCCAGCGTCCACGAGAACTCCGTGGCCTCGTCCGTCTTCGACCCGACCTTCACGTCGGAGATGGCCTTCACCATTTTGGGATAGAGCTCCGGGGTCGAGACCGCCGCGAGCACCCTTGCCGCCGGCGCGGCCACGGACTCCACCGCCGTGATCTGGCGCAGCCTGCCGCCCTTGTTCTCGTCGACGAGCACCACCATCCCGCGCGCGAGCAAGGGCGCGAGCGCGACGAGCTCCTGCGCCGGGCAGGGACGCGTCTCCCCGCCAGCGGGCCCCGCAACGCGGCGCTTGCCGAGCGGCTTGCCCCGCACCATGCGCTCGGCCATGTCCTTGGCGCCCTTGACGACCACGATGCCGATGGCCACGTTCATGGCCTGCTGCATGGCCGGGTTGCCGCCGAGCAGGTAACGGATGATCCAATCGGAGCTCTTCACGCCCAGGATCCCGGACAGCACGAGGAGCGTGCGGTCCTTGCCGCTCTCGCGCAGGTCGAATCGGAACGTGCCGCTGCCGATCGTGCTGTTCACGATCTGTATGTCGACCCTGCGCGGCGGGAAGAGCGAGATGGTGTTGGTGCCCGTGAAGCTGAAGAGCTTGTGGCGCGACGCCCACGTCCACGCCTTGGAGCTGCCGTGCGAGTCCTCGACCTTGTTTTCCTTGAAGAGGCTCGAGAGGAACGAGAAGTTCTCCGGGTTCTCGAAGACCTTGAAGACCTCCTCGCGCGGCGCGTTGACGAGGACAGCGAGGGTCATGGCCTTGGGGCCGCCTTCCGGTGTCGTCTCGGCGAGCACCACCACGCCGTGGCGCGCGAGCAGTCCGGCCGCGAGCTTCATCTCGTCCTCGGAGAACCCGCCCGGCGCGGACGCTGCGGACGTGATGGGCACGAGCAGCGCGAGAGCCGCAAAGGCCGCCGCGGGCAACGCACGGATTTCCCTCATGTTCACCTCGCGCCTCCTCGATCGTTGGACGTTCCGTAAGCGACGATCATTCAGGGGGCGCCTGGGTCCTTGGCGCAGCACGACTCTCGAAGGAGCCGGCAGCAACGGCCGAGATCGCGAGTCGCGCCTTCCTTGTCGCCGGAACGCTCGAGCGCGCGGCCGCGGAGCTCGAGCGCTTCGGCGTCGTCCGGGTTGCGGATGAGGATCACGTCGGCGTAGCCCGCGGCCTCGGCCGCGTTCCCACAGGCGAGCAGCGAGCCCGCCTTTGAGAGGAGGCCGGCGCGGTCGTCGATCGAAACGATATCTTCCTTGCGCCCCGGATCGGCCGCGGGCGACGCGACCGGACCCGGCGCCATCTCGCCTCCGGGCGACTCGACCACGGGCCGCGGGATCGCGACGCCCTCGGGCACCGCGATCCCCTCGTGCACGGTGTATCTCACACCCGGGCCGTTCGGCTCCGAAGCGCGCCCCGACGCGCGCGAAGGAGCCTGGCCGTCGCACGCGGCGAGGAGCGCGACCATGGCGAGCCATGGGGCCGCGAGCCGCGTCATCAGTAGTACTTGAGCTCCATGCCGAAGTTCACGCTCCCCACGTCGTCGCCCTTGAGCACCACGTAGTCGCCCTCGATCACACCGCCGAGCGCCAGGTTCGCGCCCGCGAAGAACTCGTAGCCCAGACCGAGCGAGAAATCGCCGCCCAGGGTGAAGTCGGTCTTCTCCGAGCTCTTGCCGCCGCCCGGCACGGTCTCCTTGACCTCGTCGCCGGTGACGAACACGAGCGCGAGCCCCAACCCGCCGCGCACGAACAGCCCTTCGGTGATGAAGTAGTTGAGCTCCGGCCCGGGCGTGATCATCCAGTTCTCATGCGTGTCCATGAGCTGAAACCAGACGTCGAGATCCAGATCGAACGTGAGGTCCCTGGTCGCGCCGCCGCCGAGCTGCAGGTCGATCATCATGGCGCCGCCCTGCTCGTCGCCCTGGAACGCCGCGCCGCCGCCGAGGCCGATTCCCGTGAACAGCCCGCGCCGATCCTGGTACGCGTCGAGCGCGAAGGCCGTGGCCGACGAGGTCAGGATCCCCGCGACGATCGTGAGGCCGAGAACAAGCCCGGCCGTGTTCCTTGTTGTTCCGTTCATCATGAACCTCCCACCCTAAATGGGCGCGATCCGTCGCCGGACGTGCCCTGCGTTATCCAGAGATTCTGGCAGGTGTGCACCGGTCTTTCAAGGTGGTTGAATCTGTTCCCACAATCACTCGGAGCCCGGGCCCACGAACCAGATCATCCTACGACGATAGGTAGACGGGTTTCCGCTCCGATGTCCCTTCCGTAGCGCTTGCGGAAGTTCGTGGCGCTCCAGAAAAGCGTCCCGTTTCTTCTCGGTTCGTTCCCGATCTTCTGTAGGTACCTCGCTCGAGCGACGATCCTTTCCAGCGAGTTCCGCCAGTAGCGAGCCCAGTGAATCAGTAATTCTTTGTTTCCTTCCGTCAGTATCACGAACACTCGCAGCTTCTTCCTGATTCGGTCAGGCGACGCCGCCAGGATTCCGGGATTCGCGATCAACATGCGCCTGATATCGCCGTCGCCAAGCTCGAAGGAATACCCGTTGGGAAACCGCATTTGTCGACCCAAACAAGCGGTTTTTTCCGTGAGTGAAGTCTCCGCCATTCCGATGAGAACGGGCATTGCCGACACCATCCCAATGACCTCGGCCCTGGAGAAACCGAGCGCCTCGAGGTTGTTCAGCTTCGAGGATAGCGTTTCCACCGATAGCCCGACATTGCTCGGCTGAACCGAAAAGATTCTGGCAAACTGCTCAGGCGAAAAGCCGTAGCCGGTGATCGCGCCGTGCTTCTGCTTCAACAGATCTGGGCCATAGGCCAGCAAGGATGGCAGCTTGGAGGCGGCCTTGCGGAGCAGGGGCCAGTCACACCCGATTTTTCTGTGGCTTTCGAGGTTGTGCGTGATCCGCTCGGGGAGGTAGCACAGAAGAGGAGGAAACGCGGTCACCATCTTGGGTATCTGCGCTGGAAGGAACCCGAGGCCGACCAGATTCTCGATCCGTTGGTCCAGGACGTCCTCGCACATGCTCTGATAGTTGCAACACGATAACGTAATCTTCTCGACCTGAGACTCATCGAATCCTCGATCAAGTAACCATCCCAGCAGTCGTCCCTCGCTCTTGCTCGAAACCATATGCCGCTCCTCAAGAGAAAGACTCCTGGCCACCTGAGAAAATTCTCGTGACTCCGTTTAGAGGTCACCTTGAGATCGAAAACGTCACGTGAAGAAAGCCGGCCAGTTAGAGCGGCAAACCAAGAGCCACGAGTGTTGCCTTCCTCATGGCATCGGCGCGCGCTCGAGCGCACAGCCGATCCGTTGCCCATCCTAGTGCGGTGTGCACGGTTCCCTGCGCCTCACAGGGCAGCGCCGGCCCCGCATCCACCTGACATGTTCCCCGGAAGTAGAAGTTTCCGCCACTGCCGACGCAAGTGCCCTTGAGACTCCGCACAATGATGACGAGAGACGACTTGCCGCCCGCGAGCGCTCCGCGCTTCACAAGCTCCGCGTTGAGCCACTCCACGTCTATCGGGAAAACGTCAGCCCCAGGCTCGATGGCGCGGATCGTGACATTGGTGGACTTCCACTCGGGTTTCGGTAGCAGAGCCGGAGCGCAACTCGCCGAGATGGCGGCGACGACGGCAAGCGCGGCAGCAAAAATGCAAAAGTTCTTCATGGTGATCTTCCTTGTCAGATGGCTGCTCCGGCCGCGAGACAAACCGCTTTCCTGATGGCATCGGCGCGAGCACGCGGGCCGACCAGATATGGGACGCTGACGCTCCGATATTGTCCCTCGCCCAAGAGGGGTGCGCTCTTCCCGGTCTTGGTCCAGAGGATAGATCCCTTGAAGTAGTACTTTTCTCCGGCAGAGATATCGACACCCTTCAGAGACTCCACCGTAATGACGGCGGGTCCTGCTGCATCCCCGACGATGCCCCTGAGAACAAGCTCTGACTCAAGCCATTTCAAATCCAACTGGTCGATGTCTGGGGTTCCCGGAGCAGCCTGGACAGTGAGGAATGTTGTTTGCCACCGAGGTTGTGGCCTGACTGCCGGGGCGCAGGTCGTCGAGACTACAGCGACCAGGACGACAGCGGCCAGTAAGATAGGTCGTGATCTCATGATCTCCCTCCATGAAAGGCTGTGGCCCAAGGCCGATCGTGCTACCGCATCGACGCGACCGACACCACGGCGAAGCCGCCGCCCTTCACGTCCACGGTCTTCTCGATCACCTGCCGCCCGCCGGGACCCTCGAGCACCACAGAGACGATGTGCCTGCCGGGCGTCACGTCCATGCGCGACACGAACACCTTGGACGGCAGCGTGACCCACGAGCGTGTGTCCGGCGTGTCGGCCGCCATCATCGTGCCCTCCACGGCCAGCCCGGCGAGCAGGGAAAGGGCCCCGCCCGCGCCGCCGGCCTTGGTGCCGCGCTGCACGACCTCGGCCGCGATGGCGCGCGTGATCATGCGCGTGATGGCCGCCACCATGAGCGTGCCCTTGATCGAGTTCCAGGCCGCAAGGACGCGCTCGGTCACGTCCATGCCCTCCTCCACGGGCGCCGGTCTCCCGTCGAGGCCCACGTGGGCGTAAGTGAAGCGGTCGCGCGTGCGCTCCATGACCGGGAAGTTGATCCACGTGAGCAGACCCTTGGCCGCGAGCTCGCCGGCCTTGTTCCTGTCGCTCATGCCGAGGCTCGGGCCGAACGTGACCGCGCCCGCGAGGACCAGCGCCGCGCCGATGGGGATGCGCATGGCCTCCTTGTGCGGCGCGAGCCCGGTGCCCACCACCACGAGCACCGTCCCCTTGGACCTGGGGTTGGGATCGCAGGCCGGAGCAGCCTCTCCGCCTTCTCCCACGAGCTGCCGCAGCCGCTCCGTGCGGAACGACGTGCACGCCGCGAGCCGACGGATCGGCTCGGTGAGGGACGCATAGCCGCCGTCGGCGAGAGCCTGATCGTAGAACCCGAGGGCCTGCTCGGCGCGCCCCGACATTTCGAACGCGAACCCGGCCAGGTACCCGCCGAGGCCCAGCACCGCGGCCTGCTCGGACTTCTCGTCCGCGAGGTACTTGCGCATGACGTCGAGCCGCCGCGCCTCGACGCGCGCGTTCTCGAGATCCCCCAGCGACAGGTAGTTGAGCATGTTGAGCGTGCTGAGGAGCAGCTTCTCGTAGGCGGGAGCCTTGTACACCGTGGTGTCGTCCGAGAAGAGGAACTTGCCGATGTTGCCGGCCGTGTCGTTCTTGAGGTCGAGCAGCTCCAGGTGCTTGTCCGCGGTCTGAAAATCCACGGCCGAGGAGCCGTAGCGCGAGAGGCCCTGCTTGATGGTCGCCCGCTCCACGAGCAGGAGCGCGTTGTCGCCGCTCACGTCCTCGGGCTCGTCGTCCGCCTCCTTCACGTCGAGCGCGGAGTTGGCCATGCCGAGGGCCTTGTCCTTGTTGCCGGCGAGGAGCTCGGTGCGCATCTCCTTCACCGAACCGGCGTAGCCGGCGCAGCCCAATGCGCTGAGCGCCGCCACCGCCGCCAGGCACGCCCAGGGCGCGACTCCTCGATGCAACCCGGCCATGCCGGCTAGTCGACGAGGCCCTTGGTGAGGTTGGCCTCGTTCTGCCAGCGCACGAGCCCGGTCTCGACCTCGACCACCTTCATGAACAGGAAGTACTGCACGCGCTTCTCGTCCTCGGCGCGCTCGGTGGAATCGTAGACCTTGCCCGAGACGAAGAACCTGGCGCCGAGCTGGCGGCCGACCTTGGCCGATTGCGCCTCGTCGAACGCCCCGCTCTGCTGCTTCTTGATCTCGGCGATGAGCTGGTCCTGCTGCGCGTGATCGACAACGCTCACCACGCCGCTGTTGACGAGCTTGGTCTCCATCTTGGACAAGAGCGTGTCGAGCTGGTCGCGGATGTGCTCGCTCGTCTCGTTGGCGATGGGGAAGATCGAGACGATGGGCGGCCTGGGCTCGGCCTTCCACGACGCGACCACCGCCGACTCCATGAGAGATTTCACGTTCTCGTCGAAGAGCTTCTCGAGGTCGACCTTGTCGAGCCCGGTGCTCATCGCGTACTTGTCGAGCTCCGGGTTCTCCGAGCCGCGGACGTAGGTCGGCCCGCACGACAGGGCGAGCACACACACCGCGACGGTTGCCGCAACGAACAGGATGGTCTTCATTTTCCCTCCGTGGCCGGCGCGAAAGGAGCGCCGCTTTTTCGAAACTATAGGCCGACCCGCCGCGGCCTTCAAGGTGCTCGCAAAGCAGCTTCGCTTGAGAATAATGCCGCGTGGGGTTACGCTTAGACAACTAGGGAGGAATGCCCATGAGAAAATTTCTCGTCGCTTTCCTGGGGATCATGCTCATCCCAGCGCTGGCCGCGGCCGCTCCGGTGCCGGCGTCCGAAGCCGGAACAATCGCGAAAATCTGGCTCGAGCGCTACGCGGGCCGCGAGGTGCGCGTGGACAGGATCGTGGCGGATCGGAACGCCGCGGCGCCCACGCTCTACACCGTGTTCGTGTCTCCGGCGGGCTTCGCGTTGGTGGCTGCGGACGACGCCGCCCCACCCGTGCTCGGCTACTCGATTGACGGCCGCGCGGTCGAGAACGTGACCCATCCCGCGGTGCGCGGTTGGCTCGACCAGCTGTCGCGGCAGATCGCGCTCCTCGCCAAGCGCGGCGCGGACAACACGGCCACGCGCGCCCTGTGGGACCAAGTTCTCGCCCGGGACTTCCGCTCGTTCCCGGCGTTCCCGGCGGTCACTCCTCTCCTGAAGACCAAATGGAACCAAGATACGTACTACAACGCCCAATGCCCGGCCGATGGCTCCGGACCGGACGGGCACGTGTACGCGGGCTGTGTCGCGACCGCGGTCGGGCAGGTCATGAAGTTCTGGAGCTATCCGTCCCAGGGGACGGGCTCGCACAGCTACAACGACGCGACCTACGGCACGCAGAGCGCCAACTTCGGCGCCACGACGTACAACTGGGCGGCCATGCCCAACTCGCTCAGTACCTACAACGCCAGCGTCGCTCAGCTGCTCTACCATCTGGGCGTGGCCGTGGAGATGGAGTACAGCGTCGACGGCTCGGGCGCCACCTTCGACGTGATGGAGACGGGCATCGAGGACCATTTCGGATACAAGACCAGCGGCCAGCTGGCCTTCAAGGACGACTACAGCGGCGACTGGAACGCGCTCCTGTGCGGTGAGCTCGACGCCGGTCGTCCCATCGTTTACAGCGGCACGGACGCGTCCGGGCAGGGCGGCCACGCCTTCGTGCTCGACGGGTACCAGGGTACGAACTATTTTCACGTCAACTGGGGCTGGAGCGGCGACTATGACGGATACTTCTACGTGAACTCGCTGACGCCGGCCGGATACGACCTCAACTCCTACCAGACCGCGTACATCGGCATGGAGCCGGCGTCGGATGCGGACACGGACTCGGACAGCGACTCGGATTCGGACGGGGACACGGACTCGGACAGCGACTCGGATTCGGACGGGGACACGGACTCGGACGGGGACACGGACTCGGACAGCGACTCGGATTCGGACGGGGACACGGACGCGGACGGGGACACGGACTCGGACGGGGACACGGACTCGGACGGGGACACGGACGGGGACAGCGACTCGGATTCGGACGGGGACGGAGACGTGGGAGACACGGATACCGGCAGCAAGGCCGGGGACGAGGAGCCACGACAGTTCGGCAAGCCCGGGAACAACCCGCTCTTCTCGAGCTGCAGCGCCTCCGGATTCGGCGCGCGGCCGTCGCTCGCCCGGCTGGCGCTCGACCTGAGCTTCCCCTTCTGATCTCTATCGCGGCACGTCCCCGGCAGGCGGCTCCTCGGACCGCAAAGGGGCCCCCGGCAGGAATGGCGTCACGTCGACCGGCCCCTTCTTCTTCGAGGCGATGGCCCGGGCAAGCCCCTTGAGCTGCGGCGCGTCGTTGCCCAGGGCGAGAGCCATGCGCACGGCTTCGGCCGCGCCCTCCCGATCGCCGCGGCGCGCGAGGAACAGGGCCTCGAGGTAGTGGCTCCAGCTCAGCATGCGCCAGGTCTCGTGCTCGCTCCACGCCGGGCCGAGCACGTCGTAGAAGCGCTCCCAGCGCCGCCTCTGGGCCTTCGAGGCCTCGATCACGTCGCTCAAGGAGAGCGGCTCCGGGGAGGCGGCGTACACGAGCCCGTCGGGCTTGAGGTAGCGCAGCGCCTGCTCGTCGAGCGAGAGATCGGGCTCCACGCGCAAGGGGCCCGCGAGCGCAAGCTCGGCCAGCACCGGCTCCGAGACCTTGCCGTTCACGACCATGGACCAGGCGAGGCCGCGCAGGTCCGGCCGCGCGCGCAACGTGGAGCTCAGGTAGCCGGGGTAGCTGAGCAGGCCCGGGTTGACCACGGTCACGTCCGGGCGGCTGCCGTCAACGAAGCGCGCGGACCACAGCACGAAGAAGAGCTTGTAGTAATTGGTGAGCACGAGCGTGCCGGGCCGGGCCTCCTCGAGGGCCAGATCCAGGTAGAGCCTCGTGGCGCAAAAATCCGACAGGTCGACCTTGGCGCGGGCGTCCCTTCCTCGCAACACGGGAACCGCCACGAGGGCCGCGGCGAGCACCCCGGTGAGAAGCGGGCCGCCCTTCACGACGATGCTCACGACCTCCCCGATGGCGGCCGGGAGCGCGGCGAACGCGATGCCGAGACAGGCCACGGCCGGGAGCATGTAGCCGTAGTAGTCCGGGTTGAAGGGGTCGAGGCCCATCACGGCGCGCAGCACCAGGGTCACCGCGGCCACGAGGCCGAGCGTCACGCCGGCGAGCCGCGACGCGGGCCTGCGCAGGAGCAGGTACAGGCCGGCGAGCGCCGCCACGACCACCACGGGCCCAAGCTCTCCCATCATGGAGTAGAACACGTCGAGCGAGCGGTCGGGCAACCCGGCCGCGTACTCCTGCTGCATGGCCTTCTGGTAGACCTTGGCGCTCACCACCCACAGGAAATCCCCCACCGAGTGCACGCCTCCCAGGGACACGGACGCTCCCGCCGCGGATCGGATCGGAATGAAGGCATACGGAAGGAGGCCGGCCGCCGCGAAGCCGGCGAGCCGCGCGATGAGGCGCCTCGTGGCCCGGCCGCCGCGCGTCTTCCACAGCACGAGGAACACGGGTACGGCCGCGGGCAGCGCGCCGAGCGTGATGAAGTGGTGGTTCGCGAGGCCGAGCCCGAAGGCGAAGGCGGCCACGAGCAGGAGCCGGTCGTCGCCGGGAGCGGGGTCGAGGCAGAAGAGCACGAGCGGGGTGAGCGCAGCGAGCACGAGCAGGATCTCGAGCGAGTAGACCTCGGCCCTCACGCACTGGAACCAGAAACCCGGCGACACGGCCACGAGCAGGGCGGCCACGAGCGCGAAAAGGGCCCCCGCGGCGCGCGGCAGCTCGGGCGTGGCGCGGCCGAGCACGGCGAATGCGAGCTTGAAGACGAGCAACGAAGCGAGCGCCCCGAACACGGCCGACGCCAGGGCAACGCGGAAGGCGATTCCGCCGAGCGGCAGCAGGGTGAAGGGCTTGACGAGCATGACGTACAGCGGGTGGCCCGGCGGGTGGGGGATGCCGAGCGTCTGGGCCGCGGCCGTGAACTCGGGCGAGTCGAGCCAGTAGGGCTCGGGCGAGGCCGCGAGCACGCTCGCGGCGAGCGGCACGGCAAAGGCGCCGAACGCGGAAGCGCTCACGACCCAGCGTTCGAATGAACCCGCCATGGGGACACCATAACGCAAGACGGGCAGGGCGTTCAGCGGTATCGCAGGATGCGGGCCGGGTTTCCGGCGGCGATGGCCCTATCCGGCACGTCGGCGGTCACCACGGACCCGGCGCCCACGACCGCGCCCGCGCCGATCGACACGCCAGGCAGCAGGACGGCGCCCGCGCCGATGTCGGCCCCGTCGCCGATGCGCACGGCCGCGAACCTGAGCGGTGAATGGAGCACGGGAAGCTCCGGTTGATCGAGCTCGTGCTCGCTCGTGAGCACCACCACGTGCGGGCCCATGCCCACCGCGCGACCGATGTCGATGCCGGCCGCCCCGTGCAGGAAGCAGGCCGCGCCGATCCACGTGCCGTCGCCGATTGTCACGTGGCCCGCGTGGTATCCGTCCAGGATGGCGCCGTGGCCCACGTAGACGCTCGCGCCGACGGTCACGTTTTCGGGATGGAAGATTCGCACCCCGTCCTCGATCACGGCGCCCTTGCCGAGCCCGGCCAGCCTGCCCTGCCAGTCGAGACCCGAGCCGAACGACCGGTACCCGCGCACGCCCGAAAAATCCATCATGCGGCCCTCACTTCGCCCACGACCACAGGGGCCCCACATCGCGGCACTCCGGCCGGTCGTCGCCGGGGCACAGAATACGTACGTGGAAATGATCCCAGTGAGCTTTCCTGCCCGGCTGGCGCAGCACCTGCTCGGCGCGGGCCACGAGCCAGCGGGGCGCCCTTGCCTTGTCTGCGGCCGCGAGGAGCATGGCCCTGACGTGGTCGGCCACGAAGATGAACTGCACGTCGGCCCGCTTGGACGAAAGCAGCGCGGCCACGAGCGTCCAGTTGCGTCCCGCGTCGAACGCGTACTTAAGCGGCGGGGTCACGGACACGCCGTTCCCGTCCACGGGCACGAACCCGGGCGAGACCACGGGCTTGCCGGCCCGGTTCGTCAGATAGAAGAGAAGGTCCACGTCGCGGCCGCTGCGGTGCGAGCCATGGTGGTCGATGCGACCGCCCTTGCGTGCCGAAAGATCACCCACGGTCAGCACGGAGCCGGGGTGGCGGCGGACGACTGCGGCCGCGGCCTCCTCCACCAGCCCCACGAGCTCGGCCGCGCCGAAGCGCGCCTTGCGGGCGCGGGCCTCGGACAGCAGTCGAAAACCCGCGCCGCGGGCCGGCAGCGCCACGCCGCGCTCGAGGCGACCGTCCATGGGCGTGCCGAGCGAAACGGACGCCGCGGCGGTGCTCGTTCCTGCCGGCGGATCGGCGAACGCCGTGGCGCCCGCGAGCAGGGTCGCGGCGGCGAGGGACAGGCATGCGCGTGAGATCACCACGGGAGGATCGTACCAACGCCCGCGGGCGGTCTCCAGTTTCCGGCCCTTCCCATGGGCCGCCGCTCGATGGGCGTGATCGCCTATGAGGAATTTTGCGTCGCAGGCGGTCAGGAGCCCGCGTCGCCGGACAGGCACTCACAGGTCAGGAGGTCGCAGACACCGGCGTCGATGCCGTACGTCTTCGCGCAGAACGAGCTGCAGCTCGCCTCGTAGCAGGGGTAGAAGGTGCACGAGCACACGCCCGAGCCCTGGCAGGCCGCCTCGATGCCGCTGATGGCGCTCTCGGCGAGCTCGGTCGCGTAGGTCTCGGCGCATACGGCGCGACAGGCGTCGTCACTGCAGCCCGTGCCGCCGTCACCTGCGTTGCCGTCGTCTCCGCCGCTGCACGAGATCGTGGCGAGGGGGAGGCATGCGAGCAAAATCGCGTATCTCATCTCAATGCCGATCCAGGTCCTTGTGCATGACCTTGCGCGTCGCCGTGAGCCGCTCCTCGGCGGGCATGAGCGACAGGTTCTGGTTCAGGAATTCGTCGTCCTCCTTGAGGAGGAGCTTGATCACGTAGTCGATGGCCTCGCGCGGGAACACGCCGTGTTCCTCGTACATGGCCCTGCGCTCGCCTAGGAGCCGCGCGGCCGCGACGCAGCTCCCGGGCAGCGCCTCGAGCTTGGTGAGGAGGCCGGGGTCGGTGAAGATGTTCCCGGTGATGCGCGTCCTCTCCGCGAGCTCCTTCATCCCCGGCGCGGTGAGGCCGTGCTCGGCCGCGGTCGTGATGCCGGCCAGGAGCAGATGCACCAGCGCCGAGCCGTCCGGCGAGCGGATCTCGACCGTCTGCACCCCGCGATCGTCCGTGTACCGCTCCGGCTCGGCGGGGTTCACCACGCGCGCCAGATCGGACGTGGTCGACCAGCCGAGGGGCACGCGGATGAGCGCCGAGCGGTTCGCGTCGCTCCAGCAGATGCGGGTCGGCGCCTCCTGGTTGGGCACGAGGCGCAGGAACGCGGAGGCCACCGTGTTCCCGAAGGCGGACAGGGTCGACGCGTAGTGGGCGAGCCCGCCGATGAGCTTGAACGCCTCGCCCGAGAGCTTGCCCGAGCCGTCGGTCATCACGTTGCGGCCGTCCTTGACGAGCTCCATGTGCACGTGGAGCCCGCTGCCGGCCACGCCCTCCTCGATCTTGGGCGCGAACGTGGCCAGCATCTTGTGGCGGAAGGCCACGTTGCGGATGACCCAGCGCGCGAGCACCAGGTCGTCTCCCATCTCCTCGATCGGCTTCGTGAGGAATTCGATCTCGTGCTGCTCCGCCTGGCGGCCGGCGAGCATGGCCCGATCCGATCGCAGCGATTCGATGAAGCCCACCTCGGCGTGCGCGTACTTCACCGCGCCCGTGATCTGGACGATGTGGCGCACCATCTCGTTCACCACGTCGCCGCTCTTGAAGAAGGGCGCGGCCGCGTGGTAGCCGGTCTGCCGCGGCGGCGTGTAGGAGTCGGACTCGCGCTCGCTGACGATGAAGAACTCGAGCTCGCCCAGGGCGTGCAGCTCGAGACCGGTGTGCTTCTTGAACCGTTCGTGCGCGATGGCGAGGACGTTGTCGGGCGTGAAGGACGCGGGTGCGCCGTCGCGGCCGAGGAAGCGGCACACGAAGTTCATTGAGCGCGCGTCGAACGGGCTCACGAACGCGGTCCTGTAGCTCGGCACCACGTAGAGATCCGAGTTGGCCGTGTCGACGAGCCCCTTGAACAGGGACGAGCCGTCGACCCGCTCGCCCGCGGCCAGGACGCGTTCCGCGCGCGCCAGGCTGCCGAAGGGGAGCTTGAGCTCCTTGAGCTGGCCGTCCACGCCCGTGTAGTGGAACGTGAACCGCTCGATTCCGAGCTGGGCCACGAGGCGCAGGATGTCGCCGCGCGTGAAGTCGTTGCGGTCCTTGTCCAGGATCCGGCCCAAGGGGTTGGCCAGCGCGAGGTTGTCGACCATGTGACCTCTCCTCCTCCCCGAACGATGTTCTACGACAGGAAGCGGGCTTTGCGGCAAGCGAAATGCGACAGGAGCAAGGCGGGCGCTACTCCTCGATCAGCTCCGGCACCTGATCGTCCGTATCGTAGTCGGGCGACAGGCCCGGGGTGAGAGCCCTCGAGCCCGGGATCTGCGGCTTGGTGACGCGCGCACGGCGGGGCCGCGACGCCGTTTCGATGAACGACGAGAAGACCTGTTCGTCCTTCTCGTGCTGCTCGTCCGAGACCCGTTCCATCCCTCGCCCCCCCTCGTTGCCGCCTGCTTTCGTCATGCCGCGCTCCATTTTCGGCCCCACCCGGTTCAATCTACGTGATTTGATGCCGGATGGGTACGGGATTTCCCACCGGCGGCCTCGCGAAATCGCGTGAGGTGTTCGGTGACGACCGCTTTCTGGCGGCCGTCGAACCACGGGGCCGTGCGGGCCTTTTCGAGGACGATCACGGCCTGATCGGCACGTCCGGCGGCGGCTCGCGCGTCGGCGAGAGAGAGTACGTAGTCCAGGTTATTGGGCGTGAGTGTGAGCGCCTTCACGAGGAACGTGCTCGCCCGCTCCAGATCGTGGTCGCGCTCCCTGGCGATGTCGGCTCGCACCGAGGAGGCGTGGGCACGATAGCTGGCGGAAAGCCCCGGCATCGCCTCGGTCGCGTCGAGGACGTCCTCGGCCGCATCGAAGGATCGCATCCCGACGAGGGCGACGGCCAGGTTGGCGGCGGCCAGCATTGATCCGGGATCGTGATCGCGCTCCGCGGTCCAGAACGACAGGCTGTCACGCCATTCGCGGACGCGCACGAACGACAAAAGGGCGAGCATGATCACGGCGAGGGGAGCAATCCGTTGGACGAGGTGCCCGCGTCGAGAGAAGGCCGGCAGCGCGGCCAGCAGCAGCCCGGCGAGCGGCAGGTGAAGGTAGCGCGTCGGAATGAGGATCTGTCCACCTGCGGGGACCACGGTCAGCAGGGACGGCAGCAGGAGCGCCAGCGCGACGAGGAGGCCCACCAGCTGGAACGTGGGCCGGCGCGCGATCCGGACGGCCCCGTACGCAGCCACGGCCAGCAGGCCAAGGCCGATAACACCCGGGGCCAGCGCGACGGGATCGCGAGTTGCGACGGACACGCATGCGCCCGTCTCGAGCGGGGCGATCGCCCGCAGGAGAGATTGCCCGAAGGCCATGAAGGCCGCGAGGGGCAGGCCGGCGATCCCGGGGAAGGCCGCCTCGGCTCCGAGCACCTCCACCCGCAGTGCGACAAAAGCCGCGACCGGCACGATCGATGCGGCGAAAAGCGCCGGCAGGGTGCTGCGACGCAAGGGTTCCGTCCCGGCGGCCCGCAAGAGCAGGAGCGCCGCCAGTGGCGAGAGGGCCGAGACGACCCCGATCTCCTTGGCCGCGCAGGCCAGGAAGCCGAGGATCGCCCCCGCCGTGATCGCGAACCGTGGATCAAGCCGGCCTCGCAGCACGTTGACGAACAGAACGATCTCGAGCGCGATCAGGGCGAACGCGAGGTGGTCCGAAAGATTCCCCACCATGCACAGCACCTCGGCGCCAAGAGGGTGCACCGCGAACACGAGGGCGACCCACGCCGCGCCGGCGCGGTCGCGCTGTTGGAGGAGCACGCGACGGATGAGCACGAAGAACGCCAGGGACGCGGCCGCGAGCGAAAGCAGGGACAGGGCGTGGAAGCCGGCCGAGGACTGGCCGAACACCGCGCGGCCGAGCCACAGGCAGAGGCTGGTCAGGGGGCGCCAGTATGGGGCCGGGGGCAGACCCATGTAGGCGCTGTTCTCCCAGAACGGCGAGGTGATGGCCGCGCCGAGATGATGCCCGTCCCCGAGCCGGTCGAAGTCCGAGATGAGATAGATGTCGTCCCACACGAGGCCGTTGGCCAGCACGGGAAGGGTCGCGGCGAGCGCGGCGCCGAGGCCGATCGCGAGTCCGATACGCGTACCCGTGGGTTCGGGCGGCGCGCCGTCGGCCGCGTCTGCCTCCGGTCCGCGGCTCACATCCCCTCCGCCCGGTCGGACAGCAGCTCGTCGGTCATGTACAGCGGGTTCAGCGCGCCCTCGACCGGCTCGGTCTGGCTGTCGATGACGAGGAACAGGTCGAACGGGACGAACGGGAGCGCGCGCCTCCACTCGTCCTGCAGCTCGTTGGTGCGCGCGATGGCCCGCTCGGCCGCTCGGCCCGAGGCGTTGCGCAGCTGCAGCGCGAGGGTGGCGCGGATCCCCGGATCGGTCTCCTGGAGCAGCATGTTCTCGAGGTGCGTCACGACCATGTCATCCATGCCGTTGCGCTTCATGAGGGGCGCCGCCAGGGCGGATACGTAGGAGGGCGCGTCCGGCATCATGGCCGCCCTGCGGATGAGTCGCACGCCCTCCATCCGGTGCCACCTGCGGATCGGGCTGTCCGGATCCTTGGGCAGGAATGGGGCCATCTCGTAGTAGTGGATGAACCCCAGGTTGAACGCGATCTGCCCGTCGTCCGGGAACACCTCGAGGCCCTTGCCGAGGATCTCGATGGCCAGTTTGCAGTTCCGCTCGGTCACCGAGCCGCCGGCGTACAGGGTGAGCCCGGCTCCGGACCGGTAGGCGTCGCGGAACCTCGGATCCAGGTCGACCACGGCGCGCACGTAGTTGGTCGTGAAGTCGCCGCCCGCGGCCCCTTTGTGCGCGTCCTGCGCTTTCGCGGCCTTGTTTTGCGCCGTGAGCGCGCGCTTGAGGACGCCCCCGAAGTACACGATGGTCCGGGTCCAGATCACGTCGGCCGCGGCCTCGTTGTAGCCGAGACAGAAGAACCGGATCCACCCGGGCGGCGGGAGGTAGTAGCGATCCTCGTCGCTTTGCACGGTCGACAGGATCGCGGTGGCGTGGTTGCGAAGCCCGAACGCGGACACGAACAGCGCGAGCGCGAACGCGAGAATCGACGCGGACCAGAAGAGGCGTGCGACCATGACGGGAAGATAGCACGGCCGATATGTGGGGGAACAGCCGGTAGTCGGACCGGGTTCCTCGCCTTACTCGAGCTCGGCCGTCATTTTGATCGGCCCGCAGGTGAGCTGTCCGGAGGCGACCGTAGCCATGCGCTGGAAATCGGAAAAATCGGTGTCGTTGTCCAGATTGCCCTGGGCCCCGGCGAAGGCCAGGTCTCCCTCATCGCACGGTGTATCGCCGCACCCGCTGAACCAATCGTATTGATAATAGAAGTTCTCGTTCGGGCCGAACCCGAGAGCGAGCCATCCCGGGTTTGTCGAAAAATCCGCGGCGTGAGCCGTGACGGAGAACTTGGTTCCAGACGCGGGGGTTGAGGGTGTGGAGGTGATGGTCGAAGGCAGGTAATGGGTGTACGTCGCGCCCAGGGTCGTGCCCGAGTGCTCGCCGTCGAAGTAAGTCACCGCTCCCATGAAGATGTTCTTGAGGTTGAGGCTCACCTCGGAGGTCTTGGAGCGTTTGAGGTACCCAACATAGGCCGGGATCGCGATGGAGGCGAGAACCCCGAGGATGGCGACGATGATCATGAGCTCAATCAACGTGAACCCGTGTTTCTCTTTCCTTGGGTGTCTCACGGTTTTTCCTCCGTTTCGATAGGCCTGGAGAAATATTTAGCAATATTCGTGCCTTATCATCCTGACCACAGAGGCGTGCTCTATCCCCCTGGGAGTAAAGGATAAACATAGATATTCCGTGACGCTGGAATTT
>JAQTNF010000002.1:81027-119232 GCA_028713995.1 Deltaproteobacteria bacterium
TGCCCGAGTGCTCGCCGTCGAAGTAGCTCACGGCGCCCTCGAAGATGGCCTTGATGTTGATGCTCGCCTCGGACGTCTTGGAGCGCTTCATGTAGTTGATGAACGCCGGGATGGCGACCGCGGCGAGAATGCCGAGAATGGCCACCACGATCATGAGCTCGATCAACGTGAATCCGCGCTTTGCCAGTGACTTCTTTTCCATGTGCTCTCTCCTTTTATTGCCGGGGTTGTCCCGGGTGTTCGCATCTCGTCTAGCTCGGACAGCTGCCGTCCTTGATCTCCTGGATCTGCATGATTCCGGTCGTGATCTGGAATCCCGCGCACTTTCCATCATCGTTGAGATCCTGCAGGGCCTTGGCCCCGTACCAGAAATCGTTCATGAAAATCCGCTGGCCGCCCGCGTCCTGAGGGAAGTCGGCCTCGTTGAACGCCGACGGTGCGTCGCCCGGCAACCCGGATTCGCCGTAGTAGCTGAAGTACACGCCGTTGTCCGGTCTGACCCCGAGCTGGTTCCACTGGACCTTGTCCGTGGGCCAGTTTCTCGATGCGATGCCCGGGGTCGCGTTTGGGACCCACCCCGCGTCCTTCAAGTTCGCGTACTGGTGGAACGTGGCGCGGTAGGCTTCCTGCTTGAGCCGGATGTCCGCCAGGATGCCCGTGGCCTCTGCGTTGTGCGATCGCTCGACGTACTTGTTGTACGCGACGATGGCCACGGCGGCCAGGATTCCCAATATGGCGACGACAATCATCATTTCGATCAGCGTGAAACCTTTTTGCCCTGTTGTTGTTCGTTCCATCCTCAAACTTCTTTTTAGCAAGCCCCGTGCCGAGCCACGGAGTCGGTTATTTCCGTCTGATTACGTGGAATTTCCCGAACCGGCCGCGTTCTTCTACAGTGGAGTTACATTGTGACTGCCTTTTTACGACATGCGCATGACAAAATTTGTCACGTCTCTTGCCCATCGTTTTCCGCGATACCGTGCTTGCTCAGCCGGTACCGGAGCGACCTGAACGTGATGCCGAGCAGGGCCGCGGCCTGCGTCCGGTTGCCCTTGGTCCGCTCAAGCGCCCTGTCGATGAGCGTGCGCTCGGTCTTGTCGAGGATTTCGTCCAGGTTGACGCCGCTCTCGGGCAGGGGGCCGCTCGTCTGGGGCGCGGGCCGGACCATGTCGGGCGGCAGGTCGTCGAGCGTGATGCGGTCCGACGAGGCCAGGGTCGCGGCGCGCTCCAGGATGTTGGCGAGCTCGCGCACGTTTCCCGGGTAGTGGTAGGAGAGCAGGGCGCGCATGGCGTCCGGGGAGATGTTCGGCCGTGCTCCGCGCTCGGCCGCCAGCCTGGCGACCATGTGCTCGATGAGGGGCGGGATATCCTCCGGTCGCTCCCTGAGCGGCGGGATCTGGATGTGGATCACGTTGAGGCGGTAGAACAGGTCGGTCCTGAACAGGCCTGCCGCCACCTGGGCCTCGAGGTTGCGGTTGGTGGCCGCGATGACGCGCACGTCCACGTGCGACTCCTTGCTGCCGCCCACCTTGCGGATCGTGTGGTCCTGCAGGACGCGCAACATCTTGACCTGGAGCGCCATGGGCAGCTCCCCGACCTCGTCGAGGAAGACCGTGCCGCCGTCCGCCGCCTTGAACAGCCCGTCCTTGTCCTCGGAAGCGCCGGTGAACGACCCGCGCTCGTGGCCGAAGAGCTCGGACTCCATGAGCTGCTCGGGCATGGCACCGCAGTTGACGGCCACGAAGGGGGCGCCGGACCGCGGGCCGCTAAAGTGGATGGCGCGGGCCACGACCTCCTTGCCCGTGCCGGATTCGCCGGACACGAGGATCGTCGCGGTGGAATCGGCCACCTTGCGCGCCACGACGATGACGCGCTGCATGGCCGGCGAGCGTCCCACAACGTCCGCGAGCTTGAACCGTCCCTGCACGCGCGCCCGCAGCCTGATGTTGTCCCGGATGAGGTTCTGGCGCTCCATGGCCTGACGTACAATGATGAGGAATTCATCCACGTTGAACGGCTTCGCGAGGTAGTCGTAGGCGCCCTTCTTCATGGCCTCGACCGCGGACTCGGCCGTGCCGAAGGCGGTGATCAGGATGACCTCGCACTCGGGCGAGGCGGCCTTGGCGCGGGTGAGCACCTCGATGCCGCCGACGTTCTCCATGAAGAGGTCGGTGACGACGATGTCGAACCGTTCGCCCGCGTCGAGGAGGGCGACCGCCTCCTTCCCGGAGGAGGCTTGCGTGACGTGGTAGCCGGCGCGCTTGAGCATGATCGCGACCATCTCGCGCATGGAGCGCTCGTCGTCCACCACCAGGATGTGGGTGTCGTCCGCCACGGCGGAATCATACCCGATCCGGCGGCCGCGCGCGAAATAGGCTTTTCAATTCTTGCGGAAGACGGCGACGAGGAAGCCGCCGAGCCGCGCGAGGGGCGACTCCACGGCGAGCTTTTCGAGTCGCGGAAGCACGAGCCCGGCGCCGGGCACGGCAAAGACCTTGGCTGTCGGCGTGAGCACGCGCACGCCGCGCCAGCCCTCGAGCGTCACGCCGGGAGGGGCGTACGAGAGGATGTCCGCGGGCGTGTCCCAGCGCGTGTAGACCTCGGCCTCGGTGCGGTTCTCCGAGATCCTGCCGGGACGCGCGAGGCGCTTGGCCAGGAAACGCACGCTCCACGCGTTGTAGAACTCGGCCACGATGCGCCCGCCCGGGCGCAGGACGCGTGCCATCTCCGCCATGGCCTCGCGGATGGGCGGCACGTGCGCGAGCACCTTGAACGAGTACACGATGTCGAAGCTGCCGTCAGGAAAGGGGAGGGCGTCGGCCGTGCCCTGGACCACCTCGAACGATCGCGCGTGCGCCTCGCGCAGCATGCCCCGCGACAGGTCGAGCCCCACGAGCCGGTGGGCGCGCCCCTCAAGCCCTCTCATGATGAGGCCGGTGCCGCAGCCCACCTCGAGCGCGTCGCGTCCGCTCGCCAGCGGCCGCACAACGCCGAGCTCCAGCGCGTCGATCATGGCGTGGTAGCCGTGGTGCCGCTCGCGTTCGTACCAGTTGGAAAAGTCGTCGTAGTAGGTTTTGGTCTCTTCGTTCCTCATGTTCCTCACCCGCCGAGCAGCTCGTCGTAGATCGCCTCCACCGCGGCGGCCATGCTGCCGGCTGAAAAATGCGCCCTCACGGCGCGACTCCCGGCGGCGCCCGTTTCCGCCCTGCACGCCTCGTCCCCGAGGAGCCGCAACATCGCCTCGGTGAGGCCCGAAGGATCGCCGGGTCTGACCCCCAGCCCTGCGCCCATTGCCAGAATCTCGTCGAGCGGCGGGACGTCCGCGAGCACCAGCGGGACGCCTTGTGACATGGCCTCGAGCAACACGAGCGGCGCATCCATCTTTGCATACAGGCTTTCGGCCGGCATGACCACCACGTCCGCGGCGCCCGCCAGCGAGGGCATGTCCGCGACCTTGGGGAAGAACCGGACGCGCGCGCCGTGCCCGGCCGCCTCGAGCCGCTCTCGGATGCCTTGCTCGATGGCCCGTGAGGCCTCGCGCTTGATGCGGCACGCGAACACCACGGTCACGTCGGGCCGGCCCGCGGCGAGGAGCGGCACCGCGGCCTCCACGGTTCGCGCGGCGTCGGAGAACTCATAGTCGCCGGGGAAGATCACGAGCGGGCCCGGGCCGAGGCCGTGGCCCTCCCGGACCTCCCGCTTCCTCTCCGGGGCGAGCGGCGCGAGCGCGGGGATCCCGGGGCGGATCAGGCGCAGCTTCGATTCGGGCACACCCGCGGCCACGAACCGTCGCAGGGTGTCCGCGGACAGCACGATGGCCACGTCGGTGAAGAGCAGCCCCGCGGCCCGTTCGAAGGACGCCGGGGCCGAACAGATCGTCTGCACGGACGGCACGCGCGACGTGAGCCGCAAAAGCCGGCCCATGCGCGAGGTAAGCGGGTTGGGGGCGAAGAAGTAGTGGTAGAGGCTTGCGCCGCGCGGCCGCAGCGCCCGCGTGAAGACCCGCAGGTTCTGCCTGAGGCCGGCCGCGTAGGTCCCGCCGTCGCCGTAGATGGGCTCGCAGATCACGCCCGGCGCGGGCGGAGCGACGCCGCGTGCGGTGAGGACATGGTACGCGTAGCGCCCGCCTTTCGAGACCTGGTCGCGCACGATGTTCTTGGCCGAGTCGTCCCACGGCGGAACGACGGGTTTGGAGATCATGAGGACGTGAGGCTTCATTCGATCACCACGTCGGGTCGGGCGGCACCGGCCACTCCTTCTCGGGCGGCGCCGGTGGGACATATACCGTGGATACTCCGAGCGCGGCCCGCATGGCCAGCGCCGGGACTATGGGTATCGCGGCGAACAGGAGCACGAACGCCAGGGTCGAGCGCGCCATGAAACCCACGGTCCAGCGCCTTCGGATGCCGAGCTTAGGGGACGCGGCCGCGCGCAGCGTCCTCGCCGCGACGACCGCTGCGGCGACGAGCCACAGGAGTTCGCCCAGCTCCGGCCCGAGGCCGAAGAGCGGCGGGAAGGCGAGGACGAGACCGGCGGTCCACGCGGGCCACACCACGCCCATGGCGGCCGGGCCGAGGCGCCGCACGGGTACGTCCTCGTGGGCCATCCGTACCGCCCAGGCCAGCACCAGTGTCATGGCCGGCACCGCGACGAGCGCACCGCCCGCGGCCGCGACCAGCCCCACCGCGGCTCGCTGCACCGCGATCGCGCCCTCCTCGACCCCGAGCAGGGCCGAGCCCAGGTGCCCGCCCACGACCGCGATGGCCGGCCACACGGCAGCGGTGAGGCCCGCGCCGAGCAGGAAGAGCGGCGAGCGCTCGCGCGAGCCCACGGCCGCGGGCCAGGCGCGCGCCGGGCTGACGAGCAGCCTGGGACCGTTCAGGATCACGGGGTCGGCTCCTTGCCCTGGTCCCTGACGGCGGTCAAGGTCTCGATGACGCGCGCGAGGTCGGCGCTGATGCAGGACGTGGGCTTCCCCCTGCTCCTGCGCAACAGGCCGCGGAAGAAGCCGCCCTTCTTGGCCTTGGGCTGGTGCTCTTCGAGCAACGGAATAAAGCGCGGATCGCCCGTCTTCTCGATCTGGGCGATGATCTCCTTGCGCTCCTTGCAGCCCGTCTGTTCCAGGAAATCGGCGGTCAGGCTCGCCAGCCAGTCGACCCCGCTCCCCTTGCCGATCTCGACGAGCGCGGCGCGCGCGGCCCTGCGCTCCCCTCCCGGGGTCATGCCCGAGCTCGCCCGCGTGGTCAGATCACGGAACGCCGCGTCGTCGCCGTGACGCGCGAGGAGCAGCGCGGCCTTGTTCTGCGAGTCGCCCCACTTGAGTCCCTGCACGAGGTACTCGCGCAGGCGTACGTCCGCGGCCAGCTCCGGGCTCAAGGAGAGCGCCTTGTCGTATGATTCCATGGCCTGCGTCCGCTCCGCGACCGCGAACTGCGCGTGCCCCAGGAGCAGAAGCGCCGAAGGCTGATCCGGGCTCGCGGCGAGGATCTCCTTGGCCGTGATGATGGCTTCGGACGGGAGCCCCGCGCGCAGCTGCCCGTCGGCCTTCTCGATCATGTTCGTCAGCCTGTCCTCGTCGACGCCTTTCGCGGGCACTGCCTTGTAGACGACCTTCGAGGCCTCGTCCTTGCCCGACAGGGCGATCAAGAGGACGAGGGCGAGCACGACCGCGCTCGCGACGCCCCCGACGAAGAGGCGCCGCCTCGGATCAAGCGCGAGGAACCGGTCGCGCGCCCGCGTCGCGTACCGCGCGAGGACAGCCATGACCGCGGCCCAGCGCGGAACGGCTTCCTCGACCGCGCCCGGATCGAGCGCCTGGAGGCTCGCCATGAACTCGTCGGCCGAGGCGAAGCGGTCGCCCGTCTGCTTGGCCATGGCCTTGTCGATGACGCCCTGCATCCCGGCAGGGAAGCGGCCGTGCTCGGCCAGAGACGGGATGGGCGCCGTGATGTGCATGGAGATGATCTGCATGGCCGACTCGGCGCGGAAGGGCTGCAGGCCGGTCAGCATCTCGAACAGCATGATCCCCGCGGCGTAGAGGTCGGCGCGGTGGTCCACGTCCTGCCCGAGCGCCTGCTCCGGCGAGAGGTACGGGGGCGTGCCGAAGACCAGCCCGCTCTGGGTGAGCTTCTCCCCGGAGCCCGAGCCCGAGGCCAGCTTGGCGATGCCGAAGTCGAGGATCTTCGCGAAATCGGTCTCATCCCCGTGCGTCACGAGCATGACGTTCTCGGGCTTCAGATCCCGGTGCACGACCCCGGCCCCGTGCGCGTGCGCGAGGGCCTTCAGGATCTGGACCGTGATGTCGACCGCCTTGGCCGCGGGCAGGGCGCCGTCCCGCGCCAGCCGGTCCGCGAGCGACTCGCCCTCGAGGATCTCCATCACGAGGAACAGGTTGCCGTCCTCGGTGCGGCCGAAGTCCGTGACCGAGATGCAGTGCGGGTCTGTCAGGCGGCTCGACGATCGCGCCTCGCGCTCGAAGCGGCGCGCCACCTCGGGCAGGTGCGCGAGCTCCGAATGGATGAGCTTGACCGCCACGGGCTTGTCCATGAGCACGTGGTTGGCCCGGTAGACCGAGCCCATGCCGCCCTCGCCGAGGACCTCGAGCAGCAGGTAGCGGCCGTCGATGAGCTTGCCGAGCTGCGGATCGTGGCCGGGCGCCGGCAGCGTGTCGCCGTGGGGCAGGGACACGTCCGCGCCCGCTGGCTTTGGGCCGGACGGGCTATCGTCTCGCGCCTCGGTCATTCCGCCAAGATCACCCGGCGTAGAGAACCATCAGATTGAGCACGGTGCACAAGGAGAGCCCCATGGAGCGCGTCGAGATCCACTCGGTCTGGCCGTGGAAGTTCATGCCGCCCGCGAAGACGTTGGGGGTCGGCATGCCCATGCGCGTGAGGTGCGCGCCGTCCGTGCCGCCGCGGATGGGAACCAGATCTGGCTCGATGCCCGACCGTCGCACGGCCTCGCGCAGGCGCTCGAGGATCTCGGGCTTGTCCTTGAGGAACTTGTACATGTTCGGATACGACGGTTTGATCTCCACGTCGTGCTTGAGCCGCGGCTCCTGCGCCGCAACGCCCGCCGCCACCTCCCTGACCCTCGCGCCCAGCGCCGCGAGCTTGTCCTCGTCGAAGTCGCGCAGGATGAGGTGGCACTTGCACTTCCCGGCGTCGCCGTTCACCTCGTAGGGGTGGATGAAGCCCTGCCGGTCCGACGTGTGCTCCGGGCTCACGTCCCTGGGCAGGCGATCGAGGAAGACGCCCATGTGCCGCAGCGCGTTCACCATCTTGCCCTTGGCCGTGCCCGGGTGCGTCGCGACGCCCGTGAAGGTGACGAAGGCCGAGTGCGCGTTGAAGGTCTCGATGTTGATCTCGCCGTCGAACGTGCCGTCCAGGGTGAAGGCCACGTCCGCGCCGAACCGCTCGAGCGGGAAGCGCGACGCGCCCTTGCCGATCTCCTCGTCCGGCGTGAACGCCACCTTGATGGTGGGGCGCGGCGTGTCGGGGTGCAGCTGGTAGTGCCGCAGCGCACCCATGATCACCGCGATGCCCGCCTTGTCGTCGGCGCCGAGGAGCGTGGTGCCGTCCGAGGTGATGATCGTGTCGCCGATGCACCGCTTGAGCTCCGGGTTGTCCGCGGGGTCGATCACCACGCCGTCCTTGAGCTCGATGCGCCTGCCGTCGTAGCTCTCGTGGAAGACCGGCTTCACGTCCTTGCCTGGCGCCGCGGGCGACGTGTCGAGATGGGCGATGAGGCCCACGGCCGGCCGGTCGGTCTTCCCGGGCAGCGTGGCCGTCACGTAACCGTTCTCGTCGAGACCCGCGCCCGCGAGGCCGAGCCCCTTGAGCTCCTCGACCAGCTTGCGGCCGAAGCCCAACTGCCCGTCCGTGCTCGGGAAGCGTTCCACGTGCTCGTCGGAGGTCGTCTCGATCTGCACGTACTCCACGAACCGCTCCACGATCCGGGTTTCCTTGAGAAGCGCCTTATAATCGTCGAATTTTTTCATTTTTCACCTCGATTTCGGCCCACTATAGCCCAACGAAAGAGGAGTCGCAGCAAGAAACCTGCTGCGCCGCGTGCGCCTTGGGCTACTTGCGGTTCTCGAGGATGCGCTTGGGATCGACGAGCGCGTCCGCGAGGGGCGGCGTGGGATCGACGCGATCGGTTCCTATCCTGAGCTCCAGGTGAACGTGCGGCCCGGCCACCTTGGTGCCGGTGGCGCCCGCGGCGCCCAGGATCTGACCGGCCGTCACCTGATCCCAGTCCTTCACCGCGATCGATTCGAGGTGCATGTAGCAGCTCTTGAACGCGACGTGGTTCACGCACACGTAGAGGCCGCCCGGGCCGAGGCCTCTCGCCGGATAGCTGGCCGCCTCTTCCGGGGTGAGGGGCGCGCTCGTGCCGCCGCCGGGGAGATCTGCGCCGGCGAAGACCACGCGACCCGCGGCCACCGACCGCACGGGCTCTCCGGTCGCGGCGTCGATGTCGAGCCCCATGTGGGAGAACCCGTTCTTCTTCCCGCGCTTGTTCCCGAAATCGTCGAGCACGAGGCGCGGAACGCCGTCGAGGGGCGACACGATCGGCACGCCCATGAAGGCGCCCACCGCGGCCGGGACCGTCTCGTGGTAGTGGGCGAGCAGCCTGCGGCGCACGGTGAGGACGCGATCCTCGGGCTCGGTGTCCGAGACGGCGTCGCCGAAGAACCAGTGCGAGACGAAGTGCCGGTGTGCGATGCCCGGGAACGCCTTGTCGAGATCCGGACACTGAGTCGCGAAGACGCTCAGGATCGCGGCCGAGAAGTAGAGGTTCGAGGGGATCTGATCCGCCTTCCAGCGGTTGAACGGGTAGAGGCCCATGTCCAGCGCTCGGGGCGTCCACTCTCCGTTCTCGCGCACGAAATAAGTGTACGTCCCGCGGCGGATGTGGGGCGCGTGCATGTCCACGTCGAGGCGGGTGAGCCCGTGGCCCTTCGCGTGCGCGCTCGGCATCGGCAGGCAGCCCGATCCGTCCACGACCAGCGCCGCGAGCAGGAACGGATCGACGCCGAAGCGTGCCGACTCGGCCAGGATCGTGCCCGAGTAAAGGTCGAGCCGCTCTATGGGCATGGGCGGGCACACGGCGCCGATGGCCGCGCGGAAGCGTTCCAATGTGACGGGCGCCGGGACCACGGGCTCGGCCGGCCACATGTCCGCGGTGACCCGCTCGCGCGACAGATGGTGCCGGATCTCCACGTCGCGGCCAATGCGGCGCTGCCAGGGCGTCCTGGCCGCGAGGGCCGTGGCCGTGAGGAGCACGAGCGCGGCGAGGGCGACGAAAAACCTCATCACGGTTTTTCTACCATGTGCGCGGGGCTTTGCGCCGACTTTCGAAATCGGCTAGACCGGGTGAAGAGACTACGGAGGCGACCCATGCAGCGCATCGGAATTCTCGGCGGGCTGAGCCCCAGGTCCACGGCACGCTACTACGACATCATCACCTCGACCCACGCCAGGCGGTGTCCGGACCTGAGCTCCCCGGAGATCGTGCTCTTTTCCATGAACTTCAAGAAGTTCGTGGAATGGCAGAGCGCGGGGAAGTGGGACGAGATCAAGGAAGTGACGGTCTCGGCGCTGCAGACCATCGCGGCCGCCGGGGCCGACTTCGCCCTGGTCGCGGCCGGCACGGTCCACCACGTTTTCGGCGCGCTCGAGGATATGAGCTCCATCCCGCTGCTCTCGCAGATCGAGTGCGTCGCCGACGAGGTGGCGCGCCGCGGCTTTCGGACCGTTGGTCTGCTCGGCACCGCGTTCACCATGCGGGCTTCGTTCTACCAGCAGACCTTCGAGCGGCAGGGCGTCAGAATCATGGTTCCGGAGCCCGATGAGATTGTGTGCATCGACGACGTCATCTACCGAAATCTCGTGAAGGGCGTGGCCACCGAGTCTTCGAGGGACGCGGTGCGCCGCGCCGTCGAGGGCCTCGCGCGCAAGGGGGCGCAGGCCGTCATCATGGGATGCACTGAGCTTCCCGAAGCTGCGCCCGACGAGAGCCCGGTCCCGCTCCTCGATGTCACACGGATCCACGCCATTGCCGCCCTCGACCGCGCCACGTCCGGCGGAGCGGCGTAACGCGTCTTGCTCCGTGTGGGAAAAAAGCGATGCGGCTCGCGCGGCGTCGCGGCGTTGGTTGGTCGCGGCGTTGGTTGTCCTTGACAGGCCGACACCCCGTTGGGTAAATAAGCCTACGATTTTTTTTGCGATTTTTCTGGCCGCAAAAAGATCGGACCGGCAGGTAGTGGTGTCCGGTCACGAGGGATGTGTGATGGTACCTGCTTTCATCGTGGCCTCGAGCGGCAACCTCATCGACCTGGACGCGACCATCTTGCTCCAGCTCGGCATCTTCTTCCTGATGATGCTCCTTTTGCGCAGCTTCCTTTTCAAGCCGGTGCTCCGGCTGATCGACGCGCGAAAAGAGGCCATCGAGGGCACCGAGGCCAAGGCCAAGGCCATGCAGGTCGAAGCCATGGCGCTCAAGCGGCAGGCCGAGGGTCAGCTGTTCGATATCCGGACCGCGGCCGCCGCGGAGCGTGCAAGGATGATCGAGCAGGCGCGTTCCGCGGAGCGCGACATTGCCGGGGCCACGCGGGAGGACTGCCAGCGCATCGCGGAAGGGGCGAGGACAAAGATGGAGAAACGGGCCGTCGAGGTGCGCGGCGATCTCGAGCGCGAGGCCCGGACGCTGGTCACGCTGGCGGCGGCGCGGGCGCTGGGACGCCCCCTGTGAGAGGCGAGGAGGCCTCGTAGAGTGCTGCGACTTCTCACTCTGTTCCTGGGACTGATCCTGTACTCGCCGCTCGCGGCCGCGTCGAGCGGGTCGTCCGCCATCAACTGGGTCGATTTCAAGAACAGCGAGGTCCCGGCGCTCCTGGCCGTCATCGTCAACTTCGCGCTGCTCGTGATCCTGCTCGTCGTCTTCGTGCGCAAGCCGCTGGTCAAGGCCCTGCGCGACCGAAGGGACAAGATCGAGGCGGCGATCCGAGAGGCCGAGCGCATGATGGTCGAGGCGCGCGCGACCATGGCCGAGGCCGTGGCGAGGATGGACGCCATGGACATGGAGATGGCCAGGATCCGCTCAGAGACGCTCGGCGCCGGCAAGGCCGAGAGCGAGCGGATCATCGCCGAGGCCAAGCTGCGGTCGGAGCGTATGCGAGCGGACACGTCGACGGCCATCGAACAGGAGATCGCGCGGATGGCCGAGGCGTTGCGTGCGGAGATCGTGGAGAAGGTCATGATCCAGGCCGAGGCCATGGTCAAGGAGAAGGCCGGGCCTCCGGATCACGAGCGGCTGGCGCGGGAATACCTTGCGTCCGTGGACGGCAAGGGTGAGACCCCGTCCACGCGCGGGTGAGGGAGACAACCCAAGATGCTGAGCGGAAGCATAGCGCGCAGGTACGCCAGGGCTCTCTTCGCCATCGGGGAGGAGCAGGGCACCCTCGTCGCTCTCGTGCGCGAGGTGCAGCGGGCCGCCGAGACGTGGGAGGGGAGCGCCGAGCTGCGTACCAACGTCACGAGCCCGATGGTGAAGGAGGAGGCGCGCAGGGCGATGTGGGGCGCCGTGGCGCAGAAGCTCGCGGTGTCGCGCATCACGCGCAGCTTCCTCGACATGCTCCTCGATCGGAACCGCCTCCCGTACCTGCCGTCCATCGCGCGCGAGCTCAGCGAGATGGGCGATCGCAAGGAGAACAGGCTGCGCGCCGAGGTGGCGAGCGCGAAGCCGGTGGCGGCCGACGTCGTCGCGCGCCTGCGCGGCGTGCTCGAGCGTCAGACGGGAAAGACGGTCGTGCTGACGACGCGGCAGGATCCGGCCCTGATCGGCGGGATGGTGACGAAGGTGGGGAATCTCCTGTACGACGGTTCCCTGAAGACGCAGCTCGAGAGGATGAAGGAGTCCATGCTGGGGCGCTGAGGCGCCCCCCGTGACCAGGACGATTGGAAAGCGGCGCCGCCCTTTCGAGGGAAAAGGCGCCCGGGTGAAAGACGGATGCAGCTTCGAGCCGAAGAGATCAGCCAGATCATCAAGCAGCAGATCGAGCAGTACGAGCGCACGGTCGAGGTCATGGAGACCGGGACGATCCTCACCGTCGGTGACGGCATCGCCCGCGTCTACGGCCTGGACGGGGCCATGGCGGGCGAGCTCCTCGAGTTCCCCCACGGGGTGATGGGCATGGTGCTCAACCTCGAGGAGGACAACGTGGGCGTGGTCCTCTTCGGTGAGGACACGGAGCTCAGGGAGGGCGACCTCGTCAAACGGACCGGCCGCATCGCGGACGTGCCGGTCGGCAAGGCCATGCTCGGCCGCGTGGTCAACGCGCTCGGCATGCCCATCGACGGCAAGGGCCCCATCGCGGGAAGCGACCGGCGGCGCATCGAGGTCAAGGCTCCTGGCATCGTGCAGCGGCAGCCGGTGACCGAGCCGTTACAGACCGGCATCAAGCCGATCGACGCCATGATCCCCATCGGCCGCGGACAGCGCGAGCTCATCCTGGGCGACCGCGGCACGGGCAAGACCGCCATCGCCGTCGACGCCATCATCAACCAGCGCGACACGGACGTGTACTGCATCTACGTGGCCATCGGCCAGAAGCAGTCCACGGTCGCGCGGGTGGTGACCCGGCTCGAGGCCGAGGGCGCCATGAAGTACACCACGGTCATTTCCGCCACGGCGTCCGACATGGCCCCGCTCCAGTTCATCGCTCCTTACGCGGGCGCGGCCATGGGCGAGTACTTCCGCGACAACGGCATGCACGCCCTCATCATCTACGACGATCTCTCCAAGCAGGCCGTGGCCTACCGGCAGCTCTCCCTGCTCCTGCGGCGCCCGCCGGGGCGCGAGGCCTTCCCGGGCGACGTGTTCAACCTGCACAGCCGCCTGCTCGAGCGCGCGGCCAAGATGAGCAAGGAGATGGGCGGCGGATCGCTTACGGCCCTGCCCATCATCGAGACCCAGGCCGGTGACGTCTCCGCGTACATCCCGACCAACGTCATTTCCATCACCGACGGCCAGATCTACCTCGAGCCCGACCTCTTCTTCGCCGGACAGAGGCCGGCCATCAACGTGGGAATCTCCGTATCGCGCGTGGGCGGCAACGCGCAGATCAAGGCCATGAAGAAGATCGCCGGCCCCCTGCGGCTCGAGATGGCGCGGTTCCGCGAGATGAAGGCCTTTGCGCAGTTCGCCTCCGATCTCGACAAGACCACCCGCGATCAGCTCGAACGCGGCAAGCGCCTCGAGGAGATCCTGAAGCAGGACCAGTACGTGCCGCTGAACGTGACCAAGCAAATTCTCATCATTTATGCGGGCGTGAAGGGCTATCTGGACGCGTACCCGCTGGAAGCCCTGCCGCGGTTCGAGCGCGAACTGTACGAATACGCCGACAAGAGCCACCCCGGCGCGCTCACCCTCCTCGACAAGAAGAAGGTGCTCGACGACGAGGTGGAGGCGGGCCTCAAGGGGCTGCTCGACGAGTTCAAGCGGATCTGGAAGCCGTAAGAGAGGCGCCCGGAAGACATGGCCAAGCTCAAGACGATACGCAGGCGGATCACGAGCGTGAGGAACACGCAGAAGATCACGCGCGCCATGAAGATGGTGGCCGCGGCGCGACTGCGCAGGGCCCAGGAAACCGCCCAGCGCTTCCGCGAGTACGCGGATCTCTCCACCGCCATCCTGGCGGAGGTGGCTTCCGGGCCTCAGGACGACGAACACCCGCTGCTCAAGCGCCGGACCGAAGGAAAGAGCCTCATCCTCGTCATCTGCGCGGACCGCGGGCTGTGCGGGGCGTTCAACGGCAACCTGTGCCGGGCCGTGGAGTCCCGCCTCAAGACCGACGGCGTCAAGCCGAGCCTCGCCATCGTCGGGCGCAAGGCGGTCGATTACTTCGAGCGGCGCGGCGCGACCATCGATCGGGTGTTCAAAGACGTTTACGAAACTCCGGGGATCGCCGCCGCGGCCGCAATCGGCCGTGAGCTGGCGGACAGGTACTCCGCGGGCGACTTCAGCCACATCGAGATCGCTTCCAACGAGTTCCTGTCCATGATCAGCCAGAAGCCGGTGTTCCGTACGCTCTTGCCGGTGCCGCTTCCCGAGCGGCGCGAGGCAGGCGGGGCATCCCCCATCTTCATCTTCGAGCCGGAGCAGACGGAGCTCCTCGCCAGGCTGCTCCCGAGATACGTGGAGGTGGAGATTGAGCGCGCGCTGCTCGAGTCGGTGGCGGCCGAGCACGCGGCGCGCATGACCGCCATGGACGCGGCGACGAACAATGCCGAAGATATGTTGAACCACCTCACGCTGGTCTACAACCGGGCGAGGCAGAGTGCGATCACGAGCGATCTGATGGACATCGTGGGCGGCGCCGAAGCGCTGCACGACTAGTCCGGGAGCATGAACGAGAATGACTGAGATGCAGACTGGAAAGATCACGCAGGTCATCGGGCCGGTCGTCGACGTGGCCTTTGAGAAGGGCGACTTGCCCACAATCTTCACGGCGCTCGAGGTCACCAACCCGGCGATCGGCAAGAAGGACTGGAACCTCGTGCTCGAGGTCTCCCAGCACCTCGGCGAACGCACGGTGCGCACGGTCGCCATGGACACGACCGACGGCCTGGTGCGCGGCATGCTCGCGCGCAACACCGGGAAGCCCATCATGATGCCGGTCGGCAACGCCTGCCTGGGGCGCATCCTCAACATCGTGGGCGAGCCGGTCGACGAGGTCGGTCCGATCGTCACCGACATGAAGATGCCCATCCACCGCATGCCCCCCACCTTCATGGAGCAGGACACCAAGGTCGAGGTCTTCGAGACCGGCATCAAGGTCATCGACCTTCTCGCCCCGTACCGTCGCGGCGGCAAGATCGGCCTGTTCGGCGGGGCCGGCGTGGGCAAGACCGTGCTCATCCAGGAGCTCATCAACAACGTGGCCAAGAAGCACGGCGGCGTGTCGTGCTTCGCCGGCGTGGGCGAGCGCACGCGCGAGGGCAACGACCTCTACCGCGAGATGAAGGAGAGCAAGCTCGGCACAGGCGAGCCGGTCATCTCCAAGACGGCGCTCATCTTCGGCCAGATGAACGAGCCGCCCGGCGCGCGCCTTCGCGTGGCCCTGTCCGCCCTGACGGTGGCTGAGTACTTCCGCGACGTGCAGGGACAGGACGTGCTCCTCTTCATCGACAACATCTTCCGCTTCACGCAGGCGGGCTCCGAGGTGTCCGCGCTCCTGGGCCGCATGCCGTCCGCCGTGGGCTACCAGCCGACGCTGGCCACCGAGATGGGCGAGCTGCAGGAGCGCATCACGTCCACCACCAAGGGGTCGATCACGTCGGTGCAGGCCATCTACGTGCCCGCCGATGACCTCACGGATCCGGCGCCGGCGACCACGTTCGCCCATCTCGACGCCACGACGGTGCTCTCGCGGCAGATCTCGGAGCTCGGCATCTACCCGGCCGTGGATCCGCTCGATTCCACCTCCTCGCTCCTCGACCCCAGGGTCATCGGAGACGAGCACTACAAGACGGCGCGCCAGGTCCAGAAGGTGCTCCAGAAGTACAAGGACCTGCAGGACATCATCGCCATCCTCGGCATGGACGAGCTCTCCGAGGAGGACAAGCTCACCGTGGCCCGCGCGCGCAAGATGCAGCAGTTCCTCTCGCAGCCGTTCTTCGTGGCCGAGCAGTTCACGGGATTCGCGGGGCAGTATGTGGAGCTCGCCGAGACCATCAAGGGATTCCAGATGATCCTCGCCGGAGAAATGGACGACGTGCCCGAGCAGGCCTTCTGGATGTGCGGCCCGATCGGGATGGTGAGGGAGAAGGCCGAGCGCATGATCCGCGAGACGCAGGTGTAGGGCATGGCCGACATCCTCAAGGTCAAGGTCGTCACTCCAGAGGGGGCGTGCGTCCGGGAGGACGCGAGGTCGTTCACGGCGCGCTCCGAGGTGGGCGAGTTCTGCATGCTGCCCAACCACCAGCCTATTCTGGCCGCGCTCACGCCCGGGAAGGTGGTGGTCGAGCGTCCGGGAGGCGAGAAGGTCGTTTACGCCATCGACGGTGGGTTCCTGGAGGGTGGCGTTGACCACGCCAATGTCATCGTCGGCCGCTGCGTGGCCGCGGCGGACGTGGAGAAAGCGGCGATCGAGTCCGAGGTCGACGCCCTGACCGCCAGACTGGATGCCCTCGCGGAAAGCGACCCCACGCGGCTCGAGGTTTCCGAGGCGTTGGGGTGGGCCAAGGCGCGTCGCGAAATCTGCGAATGAATCGAGAACGGGTCTTTTTCTTAAAAATTAATGATCCTCTCGGGGGATGATCGTATACTTCATCGAGGTTGGTGTGAAAAAGGGGGAGGAGAGTTACGGGCATGCTTATGGAGTCGGTTCGGGCGCTTGGTGATATTTCCGAAAACCTTCCAAGGAGGGGCATGATGCGATTTACCGATCTTTTAGTGGCAACGCTGTGCGTCGCGGCGGCGGGCGCGTGGACCGGGTGCTCCAAAACCTCTCCGGTCGATATCGACACGAGTCTGGACGGCAGCTCAGATACCAATTCGGAAACCGAAACGAGCACGGGCACGTCGACCGACACGGATTCCGATACCGATACGGATTCCGATACCGACAGTGATACGGACGGCGACACGGACTTGGACGCCGGTGACGGTTCAGTCCCGGACGCTGGTGACGGCGGCCTGAGTTGTTCCGAAATCGACCCGTGCGGTGAGCACGGGACCTGCCAAGATGCGGGCGGGACCATTACCTGCAAGTGTGGCGACGGGTACACTGGGACGTACTGCAACCAGTGTGATGCCGGCTACCATCCGGTCGGCGCGAGTTGCGTCGTTGACGAGACGTGCACCCCCGACCCGTGCGTGAGCGGCGAATGCACGGCGGTTGGCGGCGAGGCGCAGTGCAACTGCGATTTGGGTTGGGCCGGCGATATCTGCGATACCTGCGCGCCCGGCTTCCACGAGGACGGACCTGATTGCGTCCTTGATCAGGTTTGCTCCTCCACGAGCTGCGCCAACGACGGGATATGCGACGACACGGGCGGAGTCGTGACCTGCGAGTGCACGGGCAACCGCGACGCGGCCACGTTCTGTTACACGTGCGTTTCGGGTTATCACGAGTCCGTTGGCGTTTGTGTCGTGGACGAGACGTGCACGACCGGCCCGTCCGGCACGTGCAACGGTCGCGGCGATTGCGCGGTGGTCGGGGGCGTGGCGCAGTGCACCTGCACCGCGGCCAATACCAAGCTGCCTTCCTGCGCGTGCGTCACTGGCTTCAACAGTCACGGCGCGACGTGCGACATCAGTTGCTCTTTGTGGGGAGGGAGCTGCGGCGTCGGCGGCGACTGCGCCGACACGACCGGTCCGGCGCACTGCGCTTGCGACCCGGGCTACACCGGGGACTACTGCAACGTCTGCGACACGGGCTACCACGCCTCGGGCTCTACGTGCGTGGTGAACGAGACGTGCACTCCCGTCGACCCGTGCGTTCATGGCGATTGCACGGTGGTGGGCGGCGAGACGCAGTGCGGCTGCGATCTGGGTTGGGCCGGCGACACGTGCAACATTTGCGCGCCCGGCTTCCACGCGGACGGCCTCAATTGCGTCCTCGATCAGGTCTGCTCCGGCACAAGCTGCGCCCACGGCGGCACGTGTAACGATACGACCCATGTCGTGACGTGCACTTGCCCCGTTTCCAGTTACTGGGATCCGGCCACCTTCTGCTACACGTGCCTTTCGGGTTACCACCAGTCAGGTGGGGCTTGTGTCGTGGACGAGACGTGCACGACCGGCCCGTCCGGTACGTGCAACGGTCACGGCAATTGCGCGGTGGTCGGGGGCGTAGCGCAGTGCACGTGCACCGCCGCCAACACGACGCTGCCATATTGCGCGTGCGTCACGGGGTTCAACAACCACGGCGCCACGTGCGACATGGGCTGCTCGCTGTGGGGTGGAGACTGCGGCATCCACGGCACATGCAACGACGCGACCAGCGCGGCACACTGCGCCTGCAATACCGGGTTCAGCGGGGCGTACTGCGCCACGTGCATTGACGACACCTATGACAACCCGCCCGGCAACGACACGACCGCGACCGCGTTTCCCATCACCGGGGATCTCACCGTGACCGGACAGGTTTCTTGCACCAACCAGGACCAGGATTGGTTCTCGGTCACGCTGGAGGAAGGCGACATCATCGATGTCAGCGTGAGCTTCACGAATGCCTTGGGTGATATCAATATCTACCTCTGGTATGAATACTACGATCCACCGGCGACAACTTCGGACCGCGCCGTGGCGATCAGTGAAACAACGAACGATGTTGAGAGCTTCCATTACCAGGTGCCCACGGGCAAGACCGGCAAGTACCTTTTGCAGATCATCGGCGCGCAGCCCACGAAGCGCAACACCTACGACCTCAATGTGGATCTGACCTTGGGCTGTGGCACTTGCCTGGGTCAGGGACGAGTGTGCGGCGACTGGGTGGACAACTGCGGCGTTCCGCAGGATTGCGGCTCGTGCGGCACGGGCGAAACCTGCGATGAATATTTCGGCGTTTGCGCGGATGCGATTTGCGATCTGCCGTACGGCTGCTGCTCAGGCACGGTCTATTGGTATTGTTATGAAAGTGTCGCCTATCCGTGGGAATGTGCGGACAACGCACAGACATGCGGCTGGATCTCCGGACCACCTCCTGGTCCCGGCTGTGATGCTCCAGGGAACCTGTTGACACCGCCCGAGGGCGCAATTGTGACTTGTCCATGGTAGACGAACTTTCCAGGTGAGGGAGGGACCGATGATTGAGAAGAACGACCCCAAGAAGACTAATGATGTTCTGGCACCGCCCGAACGCGAACCCTACACCGCTCCTTTGATTCTTGAAGAAGAGGCGTTCGAGACGCTTGTCCTGACTTGTACAAATGCCGAAGGGTTCTGCGGTGTTCGGGTTCCCAAGAGTACATAGCGTTTTGAGACTGCTCGATGCTATTGCCAAGCTCGTGTTCGACCTTTCGCTGGTCCATCGCTGAAAACCTCGTTGAGACGTGCATCAAAGCATCGCATCGGCCCTTGTTTGGGGATTGGATCGGCTCGCTGCATTCCTACGCCGCCGTTGAGCATGAGCCGCCGAAGCTTAGGCTCACGATCGATATCCGTCCGCTTCCCGACGACTTGATAACGCATGCCCGTTGCGATTTTGGCTACGACGCGGCAGGCGAGATTACATCGGCCAAGCTCATTGGACAGTCCTTCGTCGGACGGCTTGTGCGCGAGCAGGGGCGGTGGTTGGGGCAGTTCACAATCGGCGGTGAGATCTCGGGTTCGATGGAAAATGTATTGCGCATCGGTCTCTCGCTTCTTTGCGAGGCGCGTGGAGATCTCTTGTTGCATGCCTCTGCCGTGGAACGCGAGGGAGCGGTCTACGTTTTTTCAGGGCCATCCGGCGCGGGGAAAACGACGATTGCCACCGAGTTGACGGCCGGCGCCACGCCCGTCGCGCTCGAACGTGTGGTGCTGCGCATCCGGGATCGCGATCACATCGAGGTGCATTCCACGCCCTTCAGCGATCCGACGCGCGTCCTGCTTGGGCCGCGTGTCGGGCGCATGGCGCGGCTGTGTTTCATCGAGCAGGCCGATCGCCACGCCTGCGACCCGCTTGCTCCATTCGCCGCTGTGCAACGGCTGTTCGCCCAGACCCTTGTCTGCTCGCGCCGGCAAGGCCAGCTTACGCGGACGCTCGACGCGGTGAGCCGGGTCGCCGAGACCGGTCGCTGCATGCGGCTGCTCTTTTGTCGCGATCCCGGTTTCTGGAACATGATAGTTTGAGCCAGGAGGCCGCAATGGTCGAGACCGACGGTGTGTACAGAATCAACTCGCATGTGGCCTTTCGCACGTTCGGGAAAGAGCTGGTGGTCGTCGATACGCTTGGCCAGCGCCTTTTGAGGCTCAACGCCACAGGTGCCCTGGTTTTCAGACTTCTCGACGCAGGCCAGGGCCTGCCGGAGGTCGCCGCGGCTGTGGCTCGCGCGTTCGACACGAGTGTCGAGCAGGCGCGCATCGATGCTCTTTCTTTCATCGAAGAGCTCGAGAAACGCGGGCTGGTAGAACGCCGCGTCACGACCTGATGCCCGATTGTGAGCTCCAGCGCGAGGTCGCCATTCCAAGTCCCTCCATGTGGGATCGGATCCAGAACGAGATCGATTTCCCTCTCGCGGTTTTGATAAGTCTGACAGGGCGCTGCCCGCTCTCGTGCGGCCATTGCTACATACCCCAAGAGGTCAAGCCAGAGCGACTGGGGACCGCGGAGCTCCTGCACCTGCTCGACGAGCTCGTGGCCGGCGGCACGTTGCGTGTCACGTTCACGGGAGGAGAGCCGGCGGTGCGCTCGGATCTCGTGGCGCTGGTGGCGGCTGCGGCAAAACGGCGGTTTGCCGTCGGCCTCAAGACGAGCGCCTTTCTTTTCGACGAGAAGAGGATCGAAACGCTGTGGAATGCAGGCCTTTCCGAGATGAATGTCAGCCTCTATCACCCGGAGGCGGCGGAGCACGATCGATTCGTGGGCGCAGAAGGGGCCTTTGCGAGAGCGGTTGGCGCGCTTCGCATGTTTCAAGCGCTGGGTGGCCGCGTGAGGGCAAGCATCGTCGCGATGGATTGGAATACCGCTGCCATTCCCCGCTTGTTGGATTTCTGTGAAGGCGTCGGTCTATCGTACGGCGTCGACATACGAGTGACACGACGTCTCGATGGCACGGCGGAGCCTTTTCGCCATCGTGCATCGGGAAGCATGCTCGCAATGCTGCTCGACGACCAACGGATCACGAGGCACAAGCCATTTCCTCGCCCGGCGACCGCCGACATTTGCGACGCGCGCCATGGCTGTTACGTCAATCCCGACGGCGCTATCTGGCCGTGCCCCAACCTGCCGCTGTTGCTGGGCAATATTTTCGAGAGGCCGTTCGCGGAAATCTGGCGCGATTCCGAAGGGCGGCGGCGGTTGAAGGAACTCCGCTGGGGTGACTCGGAGCGTTGCCGAGATTGCCAGATGGCCGAATCGTGCGAGCGTTGCCCTGGAGAGGCTTGGCTCGAGCATGGCAATCTTAACGAGCCCGCGACAACCGACTGTGAGCTCGCGCGTGTCTACTCAGCCAAACGCTAGTTCGGCACCGCCGAGCGCGATCATGCGCTTTCCTATCGCTGACCGAGTGGCGACGGCACTCGTGGCCATGGGAGTCGCGGCCCTGGCATTCGAGGGTGTCGGGAGTTGGTCCCTCAGGGGGTTGGTGGGCGCATCGCTCTCCGACTTCTTCTTCGTGCCGGCGGCAGTATTGCTGTTGTTCACGGCTTGGCGCGAAAAGAGATGGCTTGCGACGCAGCCCGTCCTCTGGGCGATCGCGGCAATTGCCTCGTCCGGAATCCTGGCATCGCTCGTTTCCGGGCATCCTATGGACGATATCCGATACATAGCCAGGAACGGGCTCTTCGTCGTCGTGACAGCGGGCATTGCTGCACTGTCCCGGGACGGTCAGGCGAATGCGCGTATACGGGGCGGCTTCGTGGGAGCGGGTGCGGTCGCTACTGTCGTATCTTTAGTGGGATATGGTCTGGTGCTGGCCTTTTTTAGAGACGAAGGAGGATTGAGGCCATTTGTCTTCTCGAGTGCCAATCCGGTGTTCGACGGGTGGCCGCGACTGGCCGAAACCTATGCCCATTCGCCACAGCATTTCGGCGAGTATCTCGTGGCTCTGCTGGCCGTTGCGACCTGCTGCTGGGAAGGAATTCCCACCGGCCGTTGGCGCGCGCTCCGTGGATTGATTATCGTTTTATTGTCGATCGCGTTGGTTCTCACGTTCAGCTTCGCTATCGTCGGCGGAATCGTCCCTTGCGGAGTCGCTGGAGAGGCCTGCCGCTGCGATCTTCTCGACCGAGAGCATGACGTCTATGCGGCGAAGGGAGAAGTTTGCTATCCGCAGCGATCCGCTTGGCCGAGCGGTTCGATCGAGACCGTGTACCATCAGTCCAAGAGATATGAGCTCGGCGCGTTCGCGGAGAATTCGGTGGCCGGCTTGGGACAGACGGGATATCAAACCTACGCGGAAGAGCGCTTTCAAAGGGAGACGGGAACGTCCAATGGAAATTTCTATGGGACGACACATTCCACTTTCCCGGGTGTGTTGGCGGAAGCCGGTTCGTTGGGAGGGCTCGCCCTTGTATTTCTGGTCGCGGCCATTTCGGCAATGCGTCGAGAGAGGGTCACAAACAACGAGGGGCTTTGGTTCGGGATCGTAGCTCTTCTGGTCGTTGGAATAAACGTCGATATCCTCTCGAACAGGAACCTATGGGTGCTAGTTGGACTCCTCTTGGGAGGAGGAGGAAACCGATATGGGTGAAGACAAGACAAGAACGTTCCTCACGAAAGGCTCGAGCATGCTGCCCACCATCCTCCCAGGCAGCCGACTGCATGTGGCCCCGGCGCGGCCCGACGATCTGCGGCCCGGCGATGTGGCGTGCTATATCGGGCAAGGAAGCGCCGTGGTCGCTCACCGCGTGGTGAGCACTGTTGGTGGGGAGGGAAATGGTACTCTCGTCGTCAAAGGAGACTCCCAGCCGACGCCGGAGACGCTGCCGAAGAGCGCCGTCATGTACAGGGTCCTGCGCGTCGAGAACAGGTTCATCTCCTACGACACCGACGGGATGATGGGACGCGCGTTGGCCCGGATGGCGCTCTCCGATGGAATCGCGGTGAAGGGGCTTCAATGCGCCCTTCGCACGGGAATCTCACTTGCGGTCTTTGTGAAAGGTTTTCTGCGGAGGCGATGACGGGAGCCTACTTCGCCTTGCCCTTCTTGGCGGACTTGTAGGACGCCGCGTCCTTGATCTTGCCGGCCTCGAAGGCCTTCCAGTGCTTGCCACAGAAGCCCTTGCCGCGGACGAAGCGGTTCTTGCCGCAACTGGGGAATGCGCACTTGGGGTAGTTCTTGACGATCCGCTTTTTCTTCGCGGGAGCCTTGGGGGCATTGACGGCCTTGGGGGCCTTAAGGGCCTTGACGGCCTTGGGCGGCCTGCCGAGCTTCTTGCCAGTCTTCTTGCCCTTGGCCTTCGGAGGACGGCCGCGACGCACCTGGGGGGCTGCGACGCCGCCCTGCAGGGCGACGATTTCCTGGAACGTGGCGCCCTGGATCGCTTTCACGATCTCCATTGCAAATTCAGAAGCCGCCTCCTGGATGTTCGCAACCAAAATGCTCTTTGCCATGCTCGATATCCTCCTTCGAGATGTTGTCGACTGCGGAAAATCTAACATGGTGCGGCGGAAATACCAAGAAAAATAGATAGCGGTTCCAATCTTGCAACCGGAAACCGTTGCTGGTATTTCATCGTGCCTGGAGAAAAAGAAGGAGGACCGTCGCAATGGGAACACTTTCCGAAACATTGCTCGCAGACGACAAGCGCGGGAAGGTCATCGAGGATTCCTGCCGGCTCATAGACGGCGAGGTGGCCGCCAAGTCCGGCATCACGGGATTGCTCATCAAGGGCGGATACAAGGCGTTCAAGGCCGTCAAGCCGACGATGGTGCATGAGGCGGTCACATTCCTTCTCCCCGAGTTCGTAGGAGTCATGGACAGGCACTACGCCGAGTACCTGGCCGCGGAGCCGAAGAAGGAGATGACTCTCGATCGGTGGCTCGTCAGGCGCGACACGAAGGTCGCCGACGATCTCCTGGGGATTACGGACCGCATCATGGATCGCTCGAACAAGGCCGCGCTCAAGGCCATCTATAAGAAGCTCAGGCCCGTGGGGCAGCGGAACGTGAAAGAAGCGATCCCGGGCATCGGAAGGCTCATCGCGTCACACGTGAAGTAGGGGCTACGGAAGAAACTTGTGGGGCGCCGCCAGCTTTTCCGGAAGATATGTGTCGATGACGTAGTTGAGGCCGTGCTTGGCGAGGGCCTGCTGCTCGGCGCGGACACCCATCTCCATGAGAAGGTTGAACGCATCCTGCCACTCGCGGTGGTGCTGCACGAACGGATCGTTCTTGATGGCGTCCTGGGCGCGTTTGATGTCCACTTCCTTCAGGGGGTGGGTCGGAAGCTTGTATTTCTTGATGTCCATGGGGGTGATGCCCAGAAAGCGCGCCTGCGGGACGCAGAAAAACTCGTTCACGTGCGCCGCGTTGCCTGAGCCGACCTTGAGCGTGCGGTAGATGTTGGCGATGCCGTACGGATCGCAGTCGACAAACACATAGACCGGGATGCGCTTGAAGTCGGCGAGCCTGCGTACGAAGCGGCGGCAGGCGCGGGTCGGGACGCCTCCCATGGAGATGAGGATGCAGTTGGCCTTCTTCCAGTAGGAGTGCTGTTGCAACCGCTGGTACATGCCGGCGGTCTCGATGGCCAGGATGAACTCGGCGTCGGTCTCGAACTCCAGGTGCTCCACGTTGATGGGGATGGAATAGGCGCCGGAGCCGAACTTGGTGCAGTCGATGCGCAGCTTCTTCTTGCTGTCGCGATCGGTGTCGATCACGATCAGGTTTCCGGAGACCGCGCCGCCCTTCTCCTCCGGGATGAAGCCGAGCTGCTCGCGGTTGACGCTGAAGTACGCCTCGATGTCCTCGATGATCATGTCGGATTCGGGCTGCTCGTCGAAGCGGCAGTCGCCCCAGTTCTTCGAGACGTAGTAGGCTTCCCTCTTGGTGGCGATGTCGTCGCCCTCCACCAGGGTCTTCGACAGGGACATCATGCGCAGGGTCTGGGCGAACGTCTTCACGGTGTTGACCGTGAGCGCCCGCTCCTTGGTCTTGCCGAGCAGCTCGAAGAAGCCGGTGCGCGGCTTGTAGACCACGTTCTGCAAGGAGCGAACGGGCATCTTGAGGCTCGGCTTGCGACCCTTCTGGATGCGGCTGTGGACGTCCTTGGCCGCGGCGACGATGGCGTCGAGGACTTTCACGTCTGGCACGCGGATCTCCTTCTGTCGGGGAAACCGGCTCCTTGGCCGGCCGGTCACGTCCGGGTGTAGGAGACACCTGTACGGATGTCAAGATGACGTACCACGCATTTTCCTGGAAACTCCTGGGCGGGAACGGCCGATGAAGGGGACGAGGGACGGAAATTGACGAAACGGTTTTCGAGAGCGATTCGCAACCGGACAGGGGCCACGATGGCGCTCTTGTCGGTCCTCTGCTGCGGCCCGACGTTCGCGGCGGGCGAGCCGGAGTCGAGACCCGCACCTGAGCTCGAGCCTGCGTTCCTGTCAGGTTACGGGCGGGCGCCCGGCCGGCCGTCGTTCGAGGCGAAGCGCCACGGGTCCACGCTCGTGCTGCGCGGCGCCGTGAACGGGCCAGGAGGGGAAACGGTTGTCCAGTCGGTGTGTCTCCTGTGCACGACCGCCGAGGCGTCGACCGCCGCGCGCTCGTTGGGCGCCGACCTGGCCATGAAGGTCGGGGGGGCGGCACCGGCCCTGTTCCGTCTCGATGGTGTCGATCAGGGGACTGCGCGGCTCGACGGCCTGCCGTTCGAGGCCGCGCAATCCGCGGCAAAGGTGGAGCCCGGCCCCCACCGTCTGGAAGCTGCCGCCGATGGCACCGCACGTGCGCAGGACCTCGCGCTCGCCGCGGGCGCCGAAGTGGAGCTCGATGCAACCGACCTGCCTTTGCGGGAGACACCATGGAGGCCCGGTGTGGCTGTGCTGACGGCGGGGCTCGGCGTGGCCGCGGCCGCCGTGGGAGGGATCTTGCTTTGGCTCGACGGACAGTGCGCGAGCCCGCGCGTGGATCATTCCGGGAATTGCGAGAACGAGCACGACCTTGTGCCTGCGGGCGCCGCGCTGATCGGGGTCGGGGCGGCCGCCATCGTCGGCGGGTTTGTGATTCTCTTTACAGGCGAAGCGCAGCAGGCGCCCCAAACCGATGAGGAGGCGAGATGAGAGGCGTGCTCCCGGGGCTGTGCGCCTTGCTCGCGCTCGCCACCGCGGCTGCACCGGCTTTCGCCGCGGACGAGGATGACGCGACGCGGATCCCGGTTCTCGGCGTGGAGGCGGGGGGTGGTCTCCAAGGGCCGGTGATGGATGCCGTGGCCATAGGGCTTGGTGTCCCGTCGCTTGGCGGCGCTCTGCTCGCGGCCCTGATCGTGCCGGCTTCGAAGGAAGCCGCGAAGACGGGTGACGCGCGGGCGCGGCTCGCGCAGGGCGAGGAGGATTTCTACGCCGGTCGCTTCGAGCAGTCGCGCTCCGTGCTTGACGGGCTCGTCTCGGATGTCGAGCGCTCGGCGCTGACATTCGCCCGCGATCCCGGATTGCGCGAAGTCGTTTTCCGCGCCCGCATCTACCTGGCTCAGATCGCCCACAGGGACGGCGACAACCTGGAAGCCGAGCGCGATCTGGCCGGCGCGGTTCGGCTCTACCCGGAAATGGAACCCGGTCCGACCGACTTTCCGCCCTGGGTCTGCGAATCCGCTGCCCGCCTCGAGCGCGAGGCTGCGGCTTTTGTCGGGGTGCTTCGGATCCGAATTCCCGCGGGGTGCCGCGCGATCGTGGACGGCAGGGACATGGGCGCAAGGGGCGAGATCAGCGGCCTGTCGCCGGGTCCGCACGCGGTGCAGGCCAGGTGCGGCAACCGGATCGGGCCGCCGGGATTGGTGGAGGTCGGCGAGACGGCGCAGGAGTTCGAGCCGGCCGCGCTCGAGCATTGCGCGGTCATGGAGCGTGACGACGGCTTGAGGCTCGTCGCGGACGACGGCGCTTCGGACGCGGAGATCGCCGGAGACGCGGCCATTCTGCTCAGGACGAGCGGCCGCGCACGATCGGTTGTGGTCGTTTCGAGGCCCCATGGCATGGACGTATGGCTCGTGGATATCGGCTCGCGCCGCATCGTGCGCCGGGCTGTCGCGCCGTCGGGAGATGCGGAGGCCGTGGCAACGGCTGCGGGCGTTCTCGGTCGGGACATCGGGGAAGGGGCGGCGCGCGCGCGGGACGCGGAGGCGAGCGCCTGGTACCGGGACGGCCTGGCCTGGGGGCTCGTCGCGGGCGGCGTGGCGGCGCTTTCGGCCGGCTTCGCGCTCGGCCAGGTCTATGGGAGCCCCTCCAGGCAGGAGGCGTGGACATGGGCCCTGTTCGCGGCAGGCGGCGGTCTCGGAGCCACGGGGCTTGCGTTGTTCGTGGTGCCCGGCGCATGGCCTGCGAACGACGTCGGCGCGTCCGGCGGCCCGGTCGCGATCGTTGCGGTCGGCGCCGTGGATTTCTGAGAACCGGGACGCCCGCGGCATTGAATCCGCGCCCCGTGAGGGGATAAGCTCGTGCGCATCGGAGGCACCTCGTATGAACCGCGCTCGCGTGTCGATCGGACTCGTCTTATCCTGCGCCGCGGTTGCGACAGCGGCGTGCGGCGGGAAGAACGGCGCGCAGCAGGTGGACGCCGGCACGCCCTCGGCCGGCCCGGCAACGACTTTGGCGTCGGCTCGCGACGGGCGTTCCCGCACGCCAGGCCTCAAAGAGCTTGAGGCCGAAATGCAGGCGGCCCTCGCGGCGGAGGACTGGCCCAAGGCGGGCCGGCTCGCCGGTGAGGGTGTGTCCCTCGCGACCGGGCGGGGCAAGGACGCGGACCTGGTTCGCGCCCGCTTCGTGTACGGGCAGGCCGAGGTCGCAAGGAGGACCGGGCGCCTCGAAGACGCCGGGCGGCTCTACACGGACGCCCTGGCCGCGTTCCATGTCTTCGCGGACGCCAACGGCAAGTTCCTCGTCAACCTGGCCATGGGCCAGCTCGAGGAGCAGCGCGGCGATCAGGTCTCGGCCGCGCGCCACTTCGCGGAGTCCGAGGCCATGCTGACCCAGATCACCGACCGCAAGCTGAAGGGCGTCTTCGAGGTGGAGATGGGCAGGCTCGCCGTGCGGCAGGTCAAGCACGAGGCGGCGTACCAGCGCTTCGCGAACGCTCTCAAGATCTTCGAGGCGGTTTCCGCCAAGACCGAAGAGGCCGAGACGCTCCTTGCGCTCGCCACCGAGGAGGACGCCATGGAGCGGGGAGCCTCGTGCGCGCGCAGCCTCGAGAAGTCGCTGCGCATCTTCCGCGAGATGGGTGATCCCAAGGGAGAGGTGAGGGCGCTGCACCGTCTGGCGTCGCTCGCGGTGCGCGACAGGCAATATGGGAAGGCGCGCGGCCTCCTCGAGAAGACCGTCGAGCTCTACGAGAAGCTGGACAACCGCAGCTCGGCCGCGGCCGTGCGGCGCGATCTGGCCGCGCTTCCGGAGTAGGGGACGCTCAGTCGCCGAGGTTGACGGGGGCGCTCTGCTTCTGCTCGGCGTTGACCATGATGGAAACCGGTTTCACGACCGTCTTGCCGGCCTTCTTGCCCATGTCGAGGAGGATCTCGTAGCGTCCGGTCTCGAGCACGACCGGCTCGCACGTCTTTCCCTTGCCGGGCAGCTCCTTGTTGAGGGTCTCGGACTTGACCGTGAAGGACTTCTTCACGCAAGGCCCGTCCTTCTTGTTCAAGTAGGTGTGGAGCAGGGTCTCGCCGGCCGGGAAGATCTCGTCCACCTTCTTCTCCTTGCCCGTGACCTCGATGTCCTCCGCCGTGTACGTTGGCTCGCCGAACACGGCCTTGGTCTTGAACTCGATGTTGTAGAGCCCCTGGGGCACCTCCACGGTCTCGCCGAACTTGCCGTTCTCGAGGGCCGCGGTGCCGTCGGCCTTGAGGACCCGGTACGAGCCCTCGGGGTTTTTGTGATCGACGACCTTCAGGTTCACCGTCAGCTTCGTCGGTCCGGTGTAGGCCTCCTCGACGGGCGCCGGCTTGGTCGTGTCCTCGTCCTTGATTTCCGCCTTGCCCTCGAGGGCCGAGCAGTCCTCACCCTTTTCGCAGAGGATCGACGCGAGGTTCCCGTCGTCCTCGGCGGTCTGGGCCTTGGGGGCGCTCGACCCGCAGGCAACGAGCCCGAGGGCGCAAGGGACGATGACGGCTGTAAAAAGAAAGGTGATCTTCATGTCTGCCTCCGTTGTGCATGACTCCGGCCGATGTGCTCCGACCGGTGCAGCGGCACATTCTAGCACGGAACCGGGCTGAATTCTCCCCTTGGCATGCGTTGGCTTTGGCATCGGCCCTCGTCTGGTCTACAATACGACCTCGTCCGGAGGCATGATGGATCAGATGCAGGCGCGAGAGATTCTCTCCCGGCACGTCAAGGACTCCTTCGGGAAGATCGTGGAGCTCAGGGAGGTATCCGTGGTGCGGCGCGCTTGCGGCCGTGCGTGGACGGGCGATCTGTACTGCGTCACGCGCGGCGGCGAGGCGAGGGTTGGGCGGCTCGAGGTGTCGGACGAGGGCGCGATCGTGGGCGGTTTCGGCGTAGAGGACCTCATCGAGGCCCTGCGGGGGCTGGAGGTGGAGGGCGGCAGGATCTCCATGGCCAAGGCCGAGCCGGTCCCCGGAACGAGGGCCGAGAACGACTTTTCGGGCCTCTCCTCGGGCAAAGGGGAATTCGCGGCTGATCCGGTTCCCGCAGGGGAGGAGCTCGACGGCCTCTTTAACGGCTTGGGGCAGGACGACCTGCGCGCGCGCATCGACCGCCTGCTCTCGTCGCTCTCCCGCAACGACCTGCTCGCGGCGCGCGAGCTTTTGCCGCAGCTGCTCGCGGCGGCCGAGGGTCGCGGGAAGGTGCTGTTCGAGATGGGGGAGCTCGAGCTCCGGCTCGGCGAGATCGACCTGGCGGTGAACTACTTCGAGGCGGCGGCGCGCGAGTTCGCGGACGGCGCGGACATCGAGGCGCTCGGCCGCGTGGCCGAGAGGACCTATGCCGTGCTGGGCGCCGAGAGCTACGCGCGCAGCTCGATCAAGGCCCTCTTCGACCATGCGCGGTCGAGCCTCAAGCCCCTCGACCGGCTGCGCGGCGCCCCCATCTTCGCGGGGCTTGCCGCGGAGGAGATGTTCGAGCTCGAGGGCGGGGCCCATGACATGTTCGCCCGTCAGGGGGAGGACGTGCTCAAGGAGGGAGACCCGGCACGAAGCGCGTTTGTGGTCAGGTCCGGGCTCCTTTCCATCCGGCTCGAGGCGCCCGACGGAAGCTCGCGGGTGGTGCGCTGCTGCTACCCGGGGGCCTTCGTGGGCGAGACGAGCGTGCTCGGCAAGCCGGGCGCCACGTGCACGGCCACGGTTCGCGCCGAGTGCGCGACCACCCTGTGGAGGTTCGAAGGCGCGCGGCTGCGTCAGCTGTGCGCCGCGTCGAAGGAGGTGCGCGCTCGCGTCGAGTCGGCGCGGGTGCTGCACCACCTCGACTCGTTCTTGTCGATGAACGAGGTCACGCTGTCCCTCGACACGCGCGTGAGGGACAGGCTGCTCGGCAGCATCGAGACCATAAGGGGCGCGGCGTTGGGGGAGGTGCTGAGCAAAGCCGGGGAGCTGCCGCGGACGGTGTACCTGGTGGCCGAGGGCACGGTGGAATCGCGCGGGCCCGGTGAGGAGACGCGCGTCTATCCGGCCGACTCCTTCGTCGGCCTGACCGACACCCTGCACGGCCTGGCCCCCGAGGGGGATCTGGTGGCCGGCGCGGATTGCCGGCTGGTGTGCTTCGAGGCGGGGGCCCTGCGGGCTCTCGCCATGGACGCGCCGCCCGAGGTCGTGGCCGTGCTCGAGCGGCTCGAATAGCGGGCGGCAAAGGGGAGAGGGACGATATGGACAGGGGAGGGCGGCCGGCTGAAGGTGTTGTCGTGTTCGACCTCGACGGCACGCTCGTCGACACGAGCGGCGACATCGTCCGCGCGGCCAACTACGTCCGCTCCGTGGAGGGGCTCATGCCTCTCACCGACGAGGAGATCCTGGCCGCCGTGGGGCGTGGCGCGAGGTGGCTCGTGCGCGAGGTGACGGATATCGGCGAAGAGGACAAGGAGCGGCTCGACGCGCTCGTCAGCACGTACTCAGGATACTACCGCCGCCACCAGACCGAGCATTCGCGGCCCTACCCCGGTGTGGCCGAGGCCCTCGCGAGCCTTGGACGGCGCTTCGATCTGTACGTCCTGTCCAACAAGCCCAAGGAGGCGGTCGTCCGCGAGGTGACCCGCCACGGGCTCGCCCCGTTCCTGCGCGAGGTCTTCGGCGGCGGCTCCTTTGGCGGTTTGAAGCCCGATCCCTCGGGCGTGCTGCACGCGCTCGAGGCGAGCGGCGTTCCGGCCGCGCGCGGCATCATGGTCGGCGACCTGGCCATCGACCTCGAGACCGGCATCGCCGCGGGCGTGTCCACCTGCTTCGCGGCGTGGGGCTTCTCCGAGCTTAAGGCCGACGATCCCGAGCCCACCATCCGCATCGAGTCGATCGCCGAGCTCGAGCCAAGGATCGAGGAGCTGTGGGGGTTGGGGGACGCGGTTTGATCCGCGTGCCTGGGGCCGGAAGGCCGGGCAAGAATCGAGGAGTCGGAGCTCAGCCTCCGGGCTTCCGCGCGAGCCCGAGCTCGGCGAGCTGCGCGGGATCGATCTCGCTCGGCGCGTCGGTCATGAGGCACGCGGCGCGCGTGGTCTTGGGGAACGCGATGACGTCGCGGATGGACTCCGAGCCGGTCAGGATGGCGCACAGCCTATCGAATCCGAACGCGATGCCGCCGTGTGGCGGCGCGCCGTAGGAAAGCGCCGAGAGCAAAAAGCCGAACTTGGCCCGCGCCTCGTCCTCGCCGATGCCGAGCGCCTTGAAGACCCGCGACTGCACGCCCTGGTCGTGGATGCGGATCGAGCCGCCGCCCACCTCCTGGCCGTTCACCACCACGTCGTAGGCGCGCGCCTTGACCCTGAGCGGTTCGCTTTCGAGCAGGTCGAGGTCCTCGGGCCGCGGAGAGGTGAACGGGTGGTGCATTGCCACGAGCCGTCCGGTCTCGGCGTCGCGGTCGAACATGGGGAAGTCGGTCACCCACACGAATCCGTACGTGCCGGGCTTGACGAGGCCCGCCTTGGCCGCGGCGTGGTTGCGTAAGCGCCCCGCGGCGGTGTGCGCCACGCGTGCATCCTTGTCGGCCACCACCAGCGCGAGCGCCCCGTCGCCGAAACCCGCCTCGGCGAGGCCCGCCTCGAGCGCGGGATCCACGAACTTGGCGAGCGGCCCGCTCACCGCGCCGTCGGCCTTCTTGAGCCAGGCGAGCCCGCCGGCGCCGTAGGTCTTCACGAACTCCGTGAGGCCGTCCATGTCCTTGCGCGACCACGTGGCGCCGCCCGGCACCGCGAGCCCCACCACCGCGCCGCCGGCTGCGGCAACGTCGGAGAACACCTTGAACGCCGAGCCGCGCACGCGGTCCGTGAGATCGCACAGCTCCATGCCGAAGCGTACGTCCGGGTTGTCCACGCCGTAGCGCGCGATGGCCTCGTCGTAAGAGATGCGCGGGATGGGCGACGGCACGTCGATGCCCTTGAGCTCCTTGAACACGCGCGCCAGCATGCGGCCGCCCGTGGCCATGATATCGTCGGGCGCGACGAAGCTCATCTCCACGTCGATCTGCGTGAACTCGGGCTGCCTGTCCGCGCGCAGGTCCTCGTCGCGGAAGCAGCGGCAGATCTGGTAGTAGCGCTCGAAGCCGGCCACCTGCAAAAGCTGCTTGAAGAGCTGCGGCGACTGGGGCAGCGCGTAGAACGAGCCCTGCTGCACGCGCGACGGCACCAGGTAGTCGCGCGCGCCCTCTGGCGTGGACTTGGTGAGGATGGGCGTCTCGAACTCGATGAAGCCTTCGCTCTCGAAGTGCCGGCGCACCATGGCCGCGGCCTTTGAGCGCAGGATCATGGCGCGCTGCAGGGGCGGGCGCCGCAGGTCGAGGAAGCGGTATTTGAGCCGCGTGGTCTCGTTGGCGTCGACCTCCTCGGCTACCGCGAACGGCATGGGCTGGGATCTGCCGAGCAGCTCCGCGTCCGTGACGAGCACCTCCACCTCGCCGGTGGAAAGGTTCGGGTTGGGCTTGCCGGCGCGCACGCGCACCTTGCCGCGCGCGGCCACCACGTACTCCTGGTGCATGCCGCCCGCCACGGAGAACCCCTCGGCGCCGAGCTCGCTCTCCTCACACACGAGCTGCACGATGCCGCTGCGATCGCGCAGGTCCAGGAACAGGGTGCCGCCGTGATCGCGCACCGCGTCCACCCAGCCCATGAGCACCACGGTTTCGCCCACGTGCGCGGGCCGCAACTCGCCGGCGCCGTGGCTCTTCTTCCACTCCTCGATGAACTTGCCCACGTGTGTCGCTCCGTTTCGGCCGCGCCCCTCGCGCGGCAGGCACAATGGATTACACCCGGGAGGCTGCCGAGGCCAGCCCCCTCACGCGGATCACGGGGTGAGGAGCAAGGCCAAGGACGGATCACCGGCGCCGAGGCGAGCGCGCCCGAGCAGCACGAGCCGCAGGAGCAGACGGCGCGTCGGATCGCCTTCTTCGGACACTAAGAGAGGACCCGCGGGCGCGACGCCCGCCGAAGGAGCGAGCACGGCCATGGCCGACGCGGCGAACGATTCCTCGGCCTCTTCGACCGCACGCGCTGCGAACAGCGACGCTTCTTTCGCGCTCACGGGCACGCAGCGCGGTTCCCGGCCGAATGACGCACCCGCGAGCGCGGTCAGGACCGCGGACGATGCGGTGGCACCCGCGGGCAGCGGGGCGCGCGCACCGAGCGCGCCGAAGACGAACGCCGAAACCCGTTCGGCCTCGGCGAGGAGCCGGTCGGCGAACCCGACCTGCGCGAGCGAGGAGAAGGCCTCGAGCTCGTCCGGGAGGGGTTCCACGAGCGTCGCGGCCAGATCCCGGCCGTCGTCGAGGCCCGGCCAGCGTACGGGCAATTGGGCTGCAAGTCCGCGCACGACCACGGCGTGAGGTCCGTCGAGCGCGTCGCCCGGGACACCGTCTGCCCTGAGCCCGCGATCGGCGAGGACCGCGCGCGCGCGGCGCTGCATGGGGGCGAGCACGCCGAGGCCGGCCTGCAGCACGAGCCCCGCGACGACCGTGGCGAGCGTCCGTACGGCCGCGGCCGCGTCCCCTCGCGAGACAGCCTCGAGGCCGAGCGCCAGGGTGTCGCGGGCGTGTCGCACGTCTCGCGCCACTGCCGTGGGATCGCCGAGGTCGCATCCCACGCCGGTGAGGAACCGGCTCGTCATGGCCGCGAGCTCGCCTCCGAGCGTGCCGGCGCGCGCCGCAACCGCCGGATCGGAGGAGGTCTCGAAGGATGCGAGCACGCGATCCAAAAACGCGTGTCCCGCGTAGCTCCTGCCGTAGAGCACGGGCATCGGAATATCGGCCGGCAGGCGTGGCGCCGCGACCCCCGCCTCCACCATGCGCCGGACCTCGTCCGGGTCGCGCGGGGAAAGGAGCGTCAGGCCCTCCTGCCTCGTGGCGTATCCCAGGTCCGCGAGCCGGCCCTCGCGGAAGCGCCTCGCGGTCTCCTCAAGCTCGGAGGCGAAATCGTGCCGCACGCAGTCGAGCTCGCGGTGATATTCGTCGAACGGCCTCAGGAGCAGCGCCGCGATGAGCCCGCGCACCGTCTCCGAGACCAGATCCGGATCCGGGAATTCGATGTGGTAGTAGCCGTCCGCGCACGAGATGAGCTCCGAGCCCTCGGCCGCGGGCGGCTCGTCGTCCCGGCTGTCGACCACGTGCACGCGGGCGTGGGCCTTGAAGAGGAGCGTGCGCAGCTCCGGCTCCAAGAGATCGAGCGCGAGCGAGGCGCCCTCCGCCCCGGACGCCACGAGCGGCCGCAGGAGATCCTCGAGATCGGCGATCTCCGGCGCGTCCGTCTTCCAGCATGCCATGTCCGCGAGGAGCACGATCTGCTCGCGCCCGGCTGCGCCCAGGATGTCGAGCCGCTGCTCGTCGTCCGCCGCGCGCCACGCCCACAGGAGATCCTGGGGCGCAAGCGCGCGCACGATGGTGCCCGGGTCGTCCGCCGCGCGGATCCGGGCCAGGACCGTGTCCACGGTCGCCTCTGCTCCGATTCTGGGGAAAAGAAGGATCAACCCACGGGGATGATGTCGCAGCCGAAGCCCGCGCTGACCGACGTGTACGCACCGTCCTTGAGCTTCTGGCACGCGCCGGGGCACAGCTCGATGACCGTGCAGTCCGTGATGGGCGCGGTCTTCTCGTCCGGATCGTTCTTCCAGTGCCACGAGTTGGTATCCGTGCAGTTTGGCGAGAACTTGATGTCCGCAGGATCACCGACCTTGGGCGTGCCGTACACGCGCACCTTGTCGCAGCTCTTGTCGACCTTCGGGGTGGCGTCGTCCGGGATCTTGGTCCAGTCCACCGTGAACTCGCAGGAGAGCGCCTCGCCCGTGATCTTGGCCAGGGCCTCGTTGAGCGCCGTCGCGTCGCCGGCGGGGTAGTACTTTGTCGTTCCGCCGTACTGCGCGATCTTGTTCATCACGTCCTGCCAGTCCCCCACGCTGCTGCCCACGCCGATGACGTACACCGGGATGCCCTTGTCGTGCAGCTTGATGGCGGCGTTGTAACTGCACATGTCGTCCAGGCACTGGTTCGGGATCTGGGCGTCCTTTTTTCCGGTGGCCGTGTTGAGGCACGTCGCCACGTCGCCGGCCGAGTTGCAGTTCGGCGCGCCGTCCGTGGCCACGAGGACGTAGCCCGGGAAGTCCTTGACGTCGGCCGGGAGCGAGCCGCCGGTGAGGTAGTCCATGGCCCACTTGAGCGACTGGCACAGGGGAGTCCCCCCGCACGTCCCGATCCCGTCGAGCTGCGCGGCGATGTCGTCGTACGACGAGAGGCCCATGGGCACGACCGGGTTGTTGCCGGTCTGTGCCGGCGTGCACTCGTCGGGCGAGTCCTCGTCGCCGCTGGTGCAGGAGGGCGCCGGGAACACGCCCAGGCCGAAGTTGATGAGGTCGATGTCGTCGTTGGTCTTGACCACGGTCTTGAGCGCGGTCGCCACGACCTTGGCATAGGTGTCGCTGCCGATCTTGTTTTTCGACATGGACAGCGAGCGGTCCAGCACCACCAGCATGTTGATGGGGTTGTGCTCGATAGGATAGTCCGCGGTCGCGCACTGGCTCGTGTCCGTGTTGCCAGCGTCGCCATCCGAATCTCCGTCGCCGTCTCCGTCGCCGTCCCCGTCCGCGTCGGAATCGGTATCCGAGTCCGCGTCCGTGTCACCATCCGTGCCGCTGTCCGTGTCAGAGCCGAGGTTGATGGGGCTTTCGCCCGATCCCCCGCAGCTCCAAGTGCCGAAACCCAGGCTCACGATTGCCACCAACCCGAAGAAAATTCTCCACATGCTCTGACCTCTCTTTCGAACGTTGGCGCCTTTCCCTTTGATCTCGCGTATCGCGGTGGGGTCGGCGGCTCGTCATAACCTGTCTTTTAGAGTACCCTTTTCACTATATATTACGATTCGACGGCGCAAAAGCGAATCCAAGGTGAAAAAATGGCGCGAGTTGTTACGGGCCTCGAACGATTGCTCGTGGACCGGCGGAACCTGGTAGCCGGTCGCCGCGTGGGGCTTGTGGCCCATCCGGCGAGCACCACATCCGGGCTGACGCATGCGCTCGACGTGCTGCTTGAGGCCGGTGCCGAGGTGGAGATCCTTTTCGGGCCGGAGCACGGTTTCGCGGGCGAGGCCCAGGATATGGAGCCGGTCGACGGCGTGCGGCACGGTCCCCGTGGTCTGCCGCTCCGAAGCCTGTACGGTTGTGTGGAGTCCAGCTTGGCCCCCCGCGGGGAGGATTTGGCCGGTCTCGAGGCCCTGGTGGTGGACCTGTTCGACGTGGGCTCGCGCTACTACACGTTCGCGTGGACCGCTGTCCTGTGCCTGCGCGCCTGTCACGCGGCCGGCGTGCGGCTCGTGGCCCTCGACCGGCCCAATCCGCTCGGCGGCGCGGCCGTGGAGGGCGCTCCGCAAGAGCCGAGCCTTTGCTCGTTCGTGGGCCTCCTGCCCGTGTCCAACCGCCATGGCCTGACCCTCGCCGAATTGCTCGCGCTCGCGGCCCGCGCGGACGGCACCGCGGACGCCCTCGAGATCGTGCCCATGCTGGGCTGGCGCCGCGAGATGCTTTTTGCGGATACGGACCTGCCGTGGGTCATGCCGTCGCCCAACATGCCCGCCTTCGATACGGCGCTCGTGTACCCGGGCCAATGCCTGCTCGAGGGCACGTGGGCGTCCGAGGGCCGCGGCACGACCCGACCGTTCGAGATCTTCGGCGCGCCGGGCGTGGACGGGGTGGCGCTCGCCGCGCGACTCGGCCGCATGGGCTTGCGGGGCGCGCGCTTTCGGCCCCTTGCCTTCAAGCCGTCGTTCCAGAAGCACACGGGCGAGCTCTGCGGCGGCGTGCAGATCCACGTGGAAGATGCGCGGGCGTTTCTGCCCTACCGCACCGGCGTGGCCGCCCTGCTCGCGCTCAAGGCCGAGGCCGGGGATCGCTTCGCGTGGCGCGTCGCGCCGTACGAGTTCGTTTCCGGGGCGCCGGCCGTCGATCTGCTCGCGGGCACGCCTCTCGTGCGCGAGGCCGTGGAGAGCGGCGCAAGCATCGACGAGGTGGCCGCCACTTGGGCCGCGGGCGAGCGGGCTTTCGACGAAGCGAGGCGGGAGTTCTTCCTGTATGCGTAGGGGTTGCCTGGGACGCTGAACGCGGAGCGGAATTCGGGGAGGACGGCTACTTCACGGTCACCTTGACGGCCGCGGTCTTGTCGCCGGCCTTTGCGGTGACGACGGCCTCGCCCTTGGCCACGGCCTTGCACTCGCCCTCGGGCGACACGGTCGCGATCTTCGCGTCCGACGTTGTCCACTCGATCTTCACGCCCTCGACCGGCTTGCCCGCGGCGTCCGCGGCCGTGACCGCGATCTTCTCGGCCTTGCCGACCTTCAGCTCGATGGCTTCTTTGGCGGCCTTGAACTGCGCAGGTCCCGAGGACTCCACGGCGACGGTCGCGTTCGCGGTGAGGGCCTTGGCCGTGGCGGTTACGTTCGTCTTGCCCGCGGCCACTGCCGCGACCTTGCCGTCGGCGTCGACCTTCGCGACAGCCTCGTTCTCGACCTTCCACTCGACCTTGCCGTCGATGGGGGCACCCGCTTCGTCCAGGATCTGCGCAGTGAGGGGCTTCATCTCGCCGGCCTTCAGGATCAGCTCAGGCGGGACGACCTTGAGCGTGGTGTACAGGGCGACCTTCACGGCCACGTCCTGCTTCACCTCGCCCACGGCCACGGTTACTGTCGCGTCGCCGCTCTTCTTGGCGGTCAGCTTGCCGGACGCGTCG
>JAQTNF010000003.1 GCA_028713995.1 Deltaproteobacteria bacterium
CTTACATGGCAGCCGCAGGAGCGGCCGTTCGACCATCCCGATAGCTGTTGTCGTTTCCGTCTCGACGGGAGCAAGCCTGTCGTGGCTACCCGCAACGCAACGGTGGAGTTCACGCGGGAGCTAATCCTGAGCGTTCTCGACCTGCTCCAACGAGAAGCCGAAGCGCACGATGGTCTCGACTACTTGCAGATCTTTAAGGACGTGCAGGGGAAACGTCTGTGGGTCATCGAGAACGACGAGGCGATTACGGCGCTATTGCCGGAGGATTATTAATTGAGGGCAATATCCTGTGTTACTCGTTGGTGGACTCCTCGACTCGGAAGAGTCCCACAATCGGTTCCAGAGCGAGTCGCAATGTGCGGTCGTCGCGCATGCGGTTGGTATAGCCACTCAGGCCCAATCCGCGTACGTGTTCGTGAAGGTTCAGACGCGCGGCGGCCAACAGAACCGCTGCATCAATCGGTTTCGGGCCGAAACGCAAGCATTGTTCGACGAGCGCCTTGCAGAGATCAATCTCGGCGTCTCCTGTCGCCTTCTGCAGCCGGGCGAGGTGTCGCCCCAGCGCCAAGTAGAAAGCTTCCCGATTGTCAGTCTGGATCACTTGCAAATTGATCGGCTCTTCTGGGCGTGCCACGGAGCGTGTAGCCTGGGCAAGATGAATGGCGTCCCGTAGCTCGGAGTTCAGGGCAGCACGAGCGAGAACCTCATCAATGGACGTGCTTTCTCCGAGCATCTCAGCAATGCGCATCGACGCATAGGCCCAATTGTGTACGATGACATGGCTCGGTTTGGTCGGAGGAGGGAAAGCGAATGGCGCGAAAACCAGCGGCTGCTTCGTCGCAAGACCCCATACTTCTAGTACGCGTCGAAAGAGAGCATCGAGCTTCGTAAAGAACCAATCGCCATGATCACTCACTGCCTGTTCAATCTCTGCTCGATTTTCTACCAAGAGAAGGAGCGCGTCATAGGCGTGCGTCAAGCCGATGCTCGAAACACGCTCGTTTGCGGAACGGAGAACCATATCCAGGCCCTTGAAAGCATCATCGATGCCATCGAAACCGGATACAGCTGGCACAGTCAGCAGTGCACAGATATTCGCGGTGACGTTGCTTGAGTTGATCTCGAGTGCCTGCTTACGTATGCGATCGAGAGGTCCCTGAATTTGAGAACGGACCGACGGTTCCTGAAAAAGCGACGTCTTGAAATTGTTGAGATTGAAGAGCAGGTGCAAGCTCTCGTTCTCTTCGTGATTACCGAACCGCAGGATCTGTTCCACGATGCGGTGTCCAAGATCTTCTTTGTCGGACACGTACCTTTTAACTAGTTCACAAGTTAAAAAGTCGAGTGACGGTCTAAAAAGCGGCCATCTATCTACGGCCGGATCTTCTGAGGCCAAGATGACCAGTGTCGCTTCAACTATTTTTCCCAACGAAGTGCCATCGAAGACATCGACATACGTTTGGGCTGTTATTAGAGCCTCTCTCTTCCCCCAAAAAGTACCTTCCGTGCATAGTTTCTTGAGAACAGCTTCGGCAACCTCGGAAGCAACGTCGCCTCGCAAGTTGGTGTTCTTGTCCGCGATTTCGCGAAGTGCTTCCAAACTTGGACGTCCTAGATCAATTGAACTCTCCATTGAGGCATCGAAGTCGCGTGCGAGACTAGCGACATGCCTCCACATCGCGAGAATTGTTTCGCGGTGTGCGGGGTTAATCCGCGTTGCCCATGCTCTGAACAACCCAACAGCGACCATTTCGCGGTGGATTCGGCTCTCCCCGAATTTGCAGGCGCACGATTTAGCTATTTCGATACATTCTATATCGACGTAAGCATCAATCAAGTCTTCAGGCCACGGGATCCTCGCGACTGCATGAGATTTAGTGCTCTCAATTAGCAGTCGAATGGCCATGTGAAACGTCGATGGGCGTACCTCGTTTTTCACGACATCGGACAATTCCTCGAGGAGACTGCGTGCATACCATTTCTTGGTATTCTGCAACTCAGTTGACGCCCCAAGCGCGATCTGACGCCGAAGAAGTGCCCAGAAGCGGCGCGATGCATCTTCGTGTTTACCTTGTAGCCAGTAGCCGAACGCGGCTGATGCATCATGCGTAACGTGAAGTAAAGGCGGAAACAAGACGGCTACGCGACTGTCTTTCGCTTTGTATCCTTCGGCTCGCGGATGCGCCGATGCGTTGAAAGCATCAAGCCCGGCGTTGGCCGCAAGCAATGGGTTGGTATCAAACGTCTTATCACTAAGGAGGCCATTTATAGCTTTTGCTGCTGCGGTTGGTGTGTCGACGATATCGATCGCCGCCGCCTTCGATTGCAGGGCAATATCTCTCCACGCATTCGCAGCGTCCCGCCATTCCTCGCCGCCGTCCCACGTAGAGAACTGGGCAACAGCCTTTTCATACCCGATAAGCGTTTTGTCCCATGCATCGGCATCCGCGCACAGGTCGGCGATGTGTTTGATGATCAAGGCGTAGAGCGGCATGCTGAACGAAGTAAGCAATGGAGTAATTGCCTCCCAGAAGAAAGCAGGTGCGGAACTACTGAGATTGCCCTGGGCAGTTCGAAAAATGTCGAGGTACTTTTTAAAACCATCTTGAAGCTTTTCACTCGCATGGGCCAACTCGTACGGCGCATCTGGAGGTAGCCCGAAATCCGCCGATCCTACACGTACAATTGCATCTACCACCTGAGGATCGATCCCAGACAGGACATCTTGTTTCACGGGGGCAGCCCATCCGGTGTCATCATTCTGCCACACAAGGGATTGCACAAGTCGTTGCAGATAGCTTTCGAAACGTCCCTTCACACTCCGCGGGCGTAGCATCCAACACTCGTTCCAAGGCGAAGTTCCAGAATGCACTTCCTCAAAAAGATGCCCAAGGGTGATCGTCCCACCGCTCGTCTGCTCCACGATGATGTGTATTAGCTCCCGCAGCCTTCGCGAGGGAAGGAAATGCCGAAGTACGAGCCACGTCATCCAGTGCATGGTGAAACTGTCGTGCGGTTTCTCAACAATGTCAGTGCTCATGGCTTGCCTCTTGAATGACTCGGAAAGAAGGCCCTTCGAGTGAAGAATCGGGAATCACATGAAATAGCTTCAAATTAACAATTACCTGATCGCGGTTGAAGTGACTGGCCCACTGAGGAAGCTTGTCAATGTCCCAACTAATAATAGTTGCACGTGCATGGGGCCACGTTTTATTACGATCAAGAGAGACAAGACATCCCAGAACCTGATCGCATTTCCCGATAGTCAAATATTCTGTATAGTTCATCCAGCTCATCTCCTCGCGTGAATTGTCGTTGCTTCGCGCATACACATCTAAAGCAGCGAATTGTGGGAACTTGTCTTTTATAAAAGGAGGGAAAGGGACAAACACCCCAGATAGTCCGGCGGGCCTGCGATCTCGACATCCTTCCATGGGCGGGAACCATAAATAGTTTGACAAGATGAACACCGCATTCCGATGTCGAAACAGGCGACCGCCTTTCGCTGCGCTCACGAAGGACTCACGGAATGCTTGGCGCCACTCGAAGCAATCCTCTGTCATTCCGTCCGGTGATTCCCTTTTTCTCGTCGGTGTTAATGTACATAGCGATACCACGTCGATGTGTTCTGGTGGGATAGGGTGAAAGCAATGTGCGTATGAGGCCATGGCTTCGAGCCCATTGCCATCTGGACGATCTGTGTCCTTCAAAAACACATCCGAGCAAATAAGCGGTTGAATCGTTATAGACGGAAATCTGTGATCCTGCGGATGGAGGGTGACAAGCGAAAGGAGATTGGCCTCTGCCATGTGTATGTCGGAAACAAGGCTCTTCTCATATCTTGATCGGACAAGCTTGGGATGAAGGCATATTCGAACGCGTAGGTCTGGTTCGATCAAAAAAAGGCAACCGATATTGAAATTGTCGTCTTCGGGTTGTTCCTCGAGCCACTGTGAAAAGGTATCCAGATCTTCCGAGACAACGTTGTCAAGCGAACGAAGACGATTGAGGAACTCAACAAGTTCTCTGGTTACGAATAGGATAGTATCCTCAGTGTCCTCAGTTGCCGGCGGGCGGATTCCGACATGAATACATCCTATCAGACTCACCGATGACGGCAGTTTGTTTATATCTTCGATGAATTTTAAGAAAACATCAGAAGGGAGGAACGCCTCCGGAAAAATCACCAGATCGAAACGTTCGGGCGGCTGAACGGGTAGCCTTGGGGTCGGTGTGATATCGTCAATGAAATCACATGATGGATTTAAACCCAATAGATAGTTGAACGTCGCATAAAAAAGTCCTTCGTGGATTCTCGGGCTGTATTCGTGCGGCTCCACTACGTAGACCCGGAAGGGATGTTTCTTCCGCATAGTAGGCCATTTGAGCCAGTTCGGCTTGAACGGCGATTCTTTCTCAATTGTTTTATTACTAAAATCATTCAACGATTCTGTGCCGCCGCCGTGTTGAAGAATTCGACGTAGAAAACGATTGACGCAGTCAATAAAGGTCATTTGAATTTCTGTTCTCCCAATATCGGACCCAAACCCTTTCGTAGTCCTGCCACAAACCGGCATCATTAAGATATCGCCGAGTAAGGAGACTCGCAATGTTTGTATTCTTTTCTGAGTTCACGAGGAAGCCAAATCATTTTAGAGGACGACCCGACCGCGATCTCGTTTCAGTCACCGCTGTCCACATCATTTACGGCTTTGGGCCGAGAAAACACTTCCCATCCTACCGCGCTCCGCGCCGGCAGATCGTTCAAGGATTTGCCCCTGCGGGTTCCTCCTTGACCTTGCCGTCAGGGCGCGGTGTGGGATGGGTGTTTTATTCTTAACCCCAAACACCATGAATAATATGACTGTCAGAAAAGCGACGGAGAGCTGGGTCGGCCAGTTCAACCACGTCCCCGGCTCGGTCATCGAGAAGCTCGGCGAGATCGACGATTCTGTCATCCTCTCCAACAGCGACCTGTTCCGGCTCATCGCCAGCCCGACAGTCGATTGTCTCGGCTGCGGCCTACGCTACGAAGGCGACTTGTCGCTGGAAGAACTTGAGCAGGCGCACGCTGACGGCAGAGGCGTTGCCTGTGGGCACTGCTCGGACAACGACGGCAGTTGCTGGACACTCGGTCTTCCGGACACCTTCCCCTGCGGCTGGAGCACGCTGTTCGCGCCTAAAGACAGCTCCGACATCGACTGGCTCCGCGATCACGCAGAGGAAGTCGCGAAGCTCGGCTTCTACGTCTTTGACAGCGAAGACTTCGGCGTCCTGCTCGGCATCGACGCAGGCGGCTTCGACTTCTACGACGCCTACTGGATGCCGCTCTACCGACTGCGCGGCCTCCGTTGGCATAACACTGAATGATCTAGTGTCAGTTTTCCCGCGCTGGCAAAGCCGCTGGCACGGTCTAGTAGCGGGGTTCTTGGGTCATAGTTGGTTTTGGGGGTTATTTGGGTCTAGTCTACAGAATCAACGAATTTCATCAGTTTAGGCTATTATGCCTCTAATAGAAAGGAGTTTTCATGACTACTTCATACACGTTCGCGCGGTCTTCATCGATAGTTGCTATCGCAATCTGCGCCTGGCCACAGTTGGTTGCCGCACAAGCGTCTCCCCAAACAGAACAGCCCGTTGAAACTGATCCTGCCCCCTCTACTCCCCCTGCGCAGTCTCCCCCTCCAAGTAATTGTCAACCCCAAGGCCAACCTCTCGGTGAGTCTGACGAATACGAACTCAAACCTTACAGTTGCGAAGCAATACCTGAATACCAACCGGAGCCGAAGATGGCAATCGAAGCAGCGGTTGTTTCCGCGATTGGCGGTTTGGTCGCGAGCCGTGCTGAAAAGGAGCTCATGCAGTGGTTTGTTGATGCAATGCTGAACGACCTATGTGGAGAAGTGAAGGTCAGAAATCTTCTCCCCAAAGTATGTGCCCTTCACGACGCCATCAACACCATTTCAATTCCGTCGAAAACCGCCCTCGTAGCTGCGTTTCGCGATGACATCGAGCAGTTGCCTGAACGACTCCTTTTGGATTCAACTTTCTCTGGCGAGGACGGGAAGGCATCAGTAAAAATTTATATACAGGTCTTTGAGGGTATCCGACGTGGTTATCCCCCATTGGAGATCGTAGCTGGCTTGGGGAGCGTCGAGAAATTGAAAAAACAAAAATGCGACTCGGTAAACACTGAATGCGTATTACTTTTAGTTGGTCTCACAGCGCAGGCATATTTAGACGTTGGAGGTAACGAGAGCGGGTATAATAAGGATAACTTTAAAAGGGTCTTAGAGAATAAGCTCGATATCGTTAAAGACAAAGATATCAGAAACAGATTGGATGAAACGAACTCCCCCAATAACAATCTATTCGATGAACTGTCGCACGCCTTAGAGAGTGCCAAGATCGCCACATCGGCTTCCCAGGAAACGATGACAGCCGAAAGGTTTTCTCATCGCGCGTTGATAGTTCTGACCTTGATGGAGGATATAACGGAGAGTTATCAAAAAAGTAATCTGGTGAACCCTAGGGCACGCAACTATCTAATATACTCGGCAACGGCATTGAGCGCCGCCAAGGCGAAGCATTACTCTGATGCACTCGTCCCCATGCTCCAGATTATTAGTGAGGCCGAGAAGGGGAAGCCCTCTCAAGGCGCTGTCGTCAAATTGCTTCAGCGGTATTTACCGCTTGCCGTTGATATAGCTGCCGCCGAGACGAGTGCAGACATACAGACCGCTCTTGAAGATGCTGCACAACCCGTAGGAGGATGGCGCCTGAAAAAGACGCGTCCTATAATATCGATTGGTGCACTTGTTGGGGTGTCTCCTGAATGGGAGTTCGGATTCAAAGACGATAGCCTTCGACAGACCGGATTTGTCGTAAGTGTGTTCGCGCCTGTGGGTGTTGACCTTTCATGGCCGCTGGAAAAGGGTACAGGTGGTTTCTTTATTTCACTCATCGATGTCGGTAGTCTTGTGGGCATTCGTGTTGTAGGTAAGGCTGATGAAGACGTAAAGAGTGTCGAACAACTCCCGGAACCAGGCTTCGCCCAAGTATTTTCTCCTGGGTTGTATGGGCGTTTTGGTCTTGGACATACTCCTCTGGTTTTCAGTTTTGGCGGCGCGTATTCACCTGAGCTTCGACGAATGACGTTGCAGACAGGCGCAACAGAGATCGCTAATGTAGTCCGTCTGCAACTGGCGCTTGCTGTAGACGTAATGCTTATCCCTTTTTAAAAAGGAGAACATCACATGAGAATCATGAGCGCGGTGCTGGTTGGGTCAGCATGGCTGGCAACAATGTCGACGTGTTCCGAACTGTCATCCCAATCAGTTACGCCACCTCGCCCCAAGCTCTCGTCATTTTCAACAACCGAGCTTATTGCCTATCTCGGTGGCGACATGGAGAAGTCGCGTCCAAAGAAGCCCCAACCTGTTGCACTTGTGGACAATAAAAGTAATGCCGATGTGGTCGCGTTAAATAAGCTTCGACTGTTTCGCGATCAAGAAATTATCGATGAACTCCAGTCTCGTACGAAATCTATTTTTGGCGATGACGATAGGAAGGAGGTTGGGAATTCTATAGAAACACTGAGGTCACTCGCGAATTCTGTCACCGCATTCATCGAAGCCGACAAAATAGTTCCTCAGGACGACGGTTGGTCCACGATTGAAACCGAACCGCTTACTGATTGGGTTAAACGACAAAAGTCCTACCCTCTGTGTATGGAGGAACGATTTCGAACCCAGCCCAGAGCGGCATTTTGCTCTGGTGTTCTTTTGGGTACAAAGCTAGTACTCACGGCCGCCCATTGTGTGCAGCCGGATAATGGTGGTGAGAATAACGCCATCCGAATCAGCGACGCGCGTATCGTCTTCAACTTCAAAGATTTCCAGAAACCTCCGGTCCGTGTCCCTTCTAGCGATGTATACCGTGGTGTAGGATTCATTGGTAGGCGACACGAAGGAATTTTCGACTGGGCGCTCATTTTACTTGATAGAGATGTCGTCGGCCACAGCCCAGCGCCACTAGCACCTGTTACTGGACCCAAGGAAAGCGACCCTGTACTCGTCATTGGGCATCCTTTAGGCTTACCGGAAAAAGTTGCAGGTGGTGGACGTGTAGTGCGAGTCGGAGCTAACTCGTTCCTGGCAACCGTTGACACATTCATGGGAAACTCAGGTTCTCCAATATATTCTGACGAGGGGAAAGTCGTGGGCATGTTTATCAGTGGCGACCAAGATTTCGTTCAAGATCGTCAAAGAAACTGCATGCGTTCAAGAAGATGGAATGATGACGGCTTAAAAGGCGAGGTTTGCATGAGAACAACCCCTTTCTACGACGAATTAGTACCTTTGCCTCCGACACCAGCGATAGTGGGCGGTCAACCCTGATAAAAAACCCTGATAACAACAACACCTCACGATTTCAGACGGAAAGCACGCCTGGGTTTGACTTCTTAGAAGGGGTCAGTTTTCCCGCGCTGGAAAACTCGCGGCGGTCCTGTCTGCTGGGGGCTTGCTGCACTTCTCGGAAGTCGCTGTTCATGTGCTCTACGGGGCGGAAACACGGCCTCCACTCTGCCATCGGCCCGCTCCGGCAAAAGGATTTGCCCCCGACGTGCGTCGGAGTTCCTCCTTGCGCCTTCGCTCTCCGGCACGACGGCGATTCACGGCCGTATATTTCCTAACCCCGAAAACCATGAACCGCCCTGATACAATACCAGCTCCACAGCCCATCGAGCAGCCAACCATACCCAAAGTGCTCAACGGCAGGATCAACGACTGCGGTGTCATTATCCCGCGCAACGACACGATGGACATCATCTACAACGGTGCCGAAGACAGCCTGCTCTTCCGGCAGTTCAGAAGCGGTAACGTTACCGCGGAGATCGATCTGGCCGAGTTCGACGACGGGTTGGTAGCCTGTTCTGCCTCTGTGAACACTCCGTACAGCGGATGCTCATCTCCAATGACGCCGGACGACCGGGCAGACCGAGAGACCGCGATAGCGGATGTGACAAGCAGGATAATCCGCTCCCTCGAAAACACCATCGCCGACACCAGCTCCGGCAAGCCGAAAACGGTGAACGACAACTGCCGCGCGCTCATCGGACAGCTTCGCGCCTGGAACTTCCGCTCCAGCGGCATGACCAGAGAAGAAGAACCACCTGCACTACCACTCGCCTTCTGAGTCGGTCAGGAAACTGGCCCAGATCACGGAATTGAGGATCTGTTATTTTCACTTCACCTTCCCCCATCGCCTGGCGTTATGGTAATATACAAACGTTAATATCCTTACATCTCACCTTATGAAAACAAACACAAAAGGCTTCACCCTCGTGGAGCTGATAGTCGTCATCGTCATCATCGGCATCCTGAGCGGGGCGGCGTACATCGGTATACAGAAAGTGAAGTCCAAAAGCATGAACGACAAGGTCCTCGACGACCTCGTCGCCATCTCGAACGCGCTCGAGCAGTACAAGCGCGACCATTTCAACAAGTACCCTGTGCCGCAAACGAGAGACGAGAATCCCGACGCGAACATGAACATCAACTGCTTCTACGCGGACGCGACCTACGCGCACGACTGCGCCGCGGCGTCTTTCCGGCAGAGTATGATCGACAACAACCTCCTGACCAAACGGTACCTGCAAGAGGTTCCTACCGACCCGCGGACAGGCTCGCGCTATGTCTACGGCGTCTCAAACGACGGCTGGTACTTCCAGGTGGCGGGTATCGTCGAGGAATCGGATGGTACATGGAAAGCAATGTCCGTCAGCAATCTTGGCAAAGGGTTTCCTTTGCCAAGCATCATCCGAGCTTACAACGGCCCGAACTTCGTCGTGGACGGCGGCACGAACCTGCCCTACAGCCCCGACTATCTTGCCATCTCGGCGGCGCTCGAGAACGTCAACGGAATGGTCCTTGTGAACGGCGGATCTAAAGCGGCCCGTGAAACACTGTATCCGGGCGATACGGTGGAGACCGGCGATGACGGGACCGTGGACATCTACTTCTCAGATGGCTCGATCTCGCGTCTCGACCCTGGAAGCGAGTTCACAATCCTCGGCGACGGTGAAAGCACGGTCCAGGAAAACGACAAGGACAACATCATCACCAGGATACGGCTCAAGCTCTTCTCCGGAAAGATCTGGAGCAAGGTCGCGAGGCTTGCGTCGAAGTCCGAGTTCAGCGTGGAGACGACCTCGGCGATCGCGGGAGTCCGCGGCACCGAGTTCGGCGTATGGGCAGATGGCAACATCATCCTTGTCCGCTCCGGCTCCGTGTGGGTCGGCGAAGAGACAGAGGCGAACACGGTCTCGGCAACAGACGTTCCCATGAAGGCCGTGATGACCGCCACCGGACCAACCGCCGTGGAAACCGTCACTGAGCCTGACCTCCTCGAGTACATCGAAGAGCATAATAAAAGCACTGGGTTCTCCGCCGGCCTTTCGGAGATGGACGTGCCGTTCATCGTCGGCGCGCTTTTCAGGCCGTCCGGCACTTACGATGTCTACGTCTCGTTCGGCGCCCCCTACATCGAGGACATCTACAGCTTCATCGACGGGTTCGAGATCTACAGCGGCGCGTGGACCGAGAAATTCAAGGTGATGAAAGAAGGCTGGGAAGACAATCCGACCCACGAGGTGACAGGTGACGACATCACATACGACACGGTGAACAAAGTGTACGTATTCCCTCTCGACTACACGGAGAGTGGCTCTGTCTGGGACGCGGAGAAGGGAAGGCCCGAGACCATCCTTGTCCGCGCGTTCGTCGAAGACGACGCCGGCGAGCGGACATACTCCGCCCTCTCCTGGCCGCCCATCGGATTTCTCGCGGTGCCTCCTGCCGCGGATCAACCGTGGAGCTATGCCGACATCTACAAGGAATTCGCCAGCCTCGAAAGCCTGGTGCCGCCTACTACAGAGTGCACGTTCGGAACTGAAGGAACCCAACCTTGCACGATCGCGCACGGCACAGGAACACAGAAGCGCGTGTGCACCGCCGATGGCGTTTGGCCGACGAGTTGGAGCACATGCGGTCTTACCGGTTGTGACGCAGGCTATGAGCTCGTCGGCGGAACCTGCGAGCCCGCCGGTCCGACACTAGAGGGTCTCTGCAACGCCGGAACAGACACATGGTTCGACGCCACGAACGACGAGTGCTGGGTCATGGGCGCAGCGGGAGCGACCTGCACGGACGCCTGTAACGCCGTCGACGGCTCCGCCGTCAACATTGGCATCGACTGCGACACGGGCTCGTGGAACGACACGAGCACGTGCTCGATCTGCGGGCAGTTCGGGGTAACCGTGGCAGGGTGCATAAGCGGAACATCGGATACCAGTCCTAAGTATCAGCTCAGTGGTTTATATGCCAATAATTGCTTTTACAGAAGCTCGGGGGTATCGAGTTGCGCCGCCACAATCCCGACGACTTTAAAAAGAATCTGCAAGTGCATACTAATGCCGTGAGCCCCCTTCATTCCTGGGTGTTACCGTAAAAGTGTGTACCTCGGTGAACCGGCGTTTATTAATGATTTAAGATATGTAACTTCGCAGGTATTGTCACTTTGCATACGGCTGAAAATACCCGTCCTTCAAGCCTTGCTCATACCATCTGATGAAATCCCTATCCATGGAACCTTTTGAAATGCCGTATTTCTGTTTAACATCTGCCAGTTCTTTTTCCGTCAGCCATTCCAGCTCGAGTCTGAGGTTTTCAACCAGATCCTGCCTCTCCTGCTCAGCCTTCTCTTCCGGCGTCAGTTCCGGTTCGGGGATGTAGGGCGAATACGACCAGTTGATAGTGGGGTCGTCATGGTTGCCCTTTGACTTCTGGAACTGTCCGCAGTCCGCTTTGACCATCTTCACGAGTTCGGGGAAGGTGGTGTTATAGACGGTAGTGCCACCTGTGTATGTAATTTGCCAATTCGAGGTGAATGGTAATCGATTTTCTATCTGGTAATATAATAGTTCATAATCCCTATTCCCATCTCCCAATATGTCTTCTTCTGTTATCAGCGCGTACTCAGGGGTTAGCACTCCAAAATGGCACGACTCAATATCATATTGAATCAATGTTTCCTTGTACCAATCGCTAGTATTTATTTCGGACTCGCTTTCAACTAAAGAAACGTGTTTCCCCTTGTAATAAAATATAGTCGACGCCAGCAACGAGAGTACGATCAATGCATATGTCATCAGTTTGTGTTTTTTCATAAATAAACATTAAAAATATAGCTATTGTATCTGTACGGGGTTATCTTTCTTCTTGTTGGATGTTCCTTTTAAGGCCACCTTCACCCACCCCTGAACCGCCTCCAAGTTCCACGTCGTGTTCTCCAGAACAACATTCACGTACTTGTTGGTTCTGCCGAAATTGGATTTGTACGTGGCCGTGATCCTGATCGTCTTCGGAGCAGTCTGCACAGCCGTGATGTCCGAGAATCCGCCGTGTATGAAGACCTTGTCTCCGTCGTTCTCGTTTGCCTTGAAGTCCTCGACGTACAGGCTGTTCGGCTGGATTTTGTGGTAGAAACGGTCCTCTCCTCCGCCTCCGAACATCTCGCAGTCTTTTCCCTCGCTGCATTCAAGGATATTGGACTGCGTGTTGCCGTACAGGGTGTATCTTGGAGATCCGCTGGTTTTCAGTACCTTGAGGTATTTGATTTTGTAGGGGTTATCCTGTTCTGTGTAGATTATACCATTGGCTCCATTTTCGATAACAGCAAATGGAGCCGATCCGCCTTTCCGTGAAGCGAGATTCTGCGGGGAAAGGACATTGCCGGAAAACGGGTTGCTTATGATCGTGTCGTAGACCTTGTGGACATTGGCGTGATAGGTCACAAATCTGTCTTTTATCTTTTCAAGGCCGAATTCGCAGATATATGGAAGATATTTAAGTGCGGCATCAACCGGTTCGCATGCTTTCTCTTTAAGATTTTCCACAAAGACTTCCACAAGTTTACCGTTCAGGATCTTGTACATCCTTACACCGCGTAGTCTTCCTTTTATGCTCCTGCCGACGGCTTTCTCGATTGTGTACGTGGCGCCTTGGTCCACAACGTATTCGAGCCCCTCGGCGACGGCCTCATCGATCACGAAATCAACGTATTTATGAAGCTCTTCGAACAAAGGGAAATCGGGGTTGCCGCTGTAGTCGATAAGATACCCCTCGCGGCAGGTCTTCATCAGCGCCTCGCTTCCGGACCAGCTCGCGTCCGCGACAAGGCAGGCTCCGCTTCCGCCAAAGCTGGCAAAACTGGTGTTGTCGAAATCTGTCTTGTAGGCAACCGGGGAAGCGGCGGGGTCGAGCGCGATGAGGTTTATTCCTCCGAGTTTTTCCGACAGCTTCTTCGTCAGCAGGCCTCCGAGCGAAAACCCGATGACAGTCGTCTTGTCCTTGTTGATCCCCCACTTCTTCAGGGCATCGGCGATGACATCCGTTACGGGGCCGATCCATTTGGAGGCCTGAAGCGGGGTGGCGGTCTTCGCGATTGCGGACCAGTCCAACAGAAGTACCTGCGCTTTGGGATCGTTTATCAGGATATTTTCGGCCATCTGCTTTGTCCAGACCGCCCAGTTATTGTCGCCGGTAGCCTGTCCGTAAGGTGAATTCCAACCGTGAGAGATGATGTATGTATTATTGCCATTCGATTTCGCTGAATCTACAGGGCCTCCAGCCTTTATATAGAATTTCTGATCCAGTTTGTCCGACAGAAGCATGTTGGGAGCGATAGGTAGCCCGACCATTGTGCCGTTCGTATATACCTTGACCCAGTTCCCGCCTTTCCCCGTGACACTGTACTCGCCGGTAATGCTGAATGGCTTCTTCTCTTCGGTCCTTCTTGCAGAGGCTTTCCTTTTGACCTCCTTTGCGATGTCCTCCCCGCTTATGCCCCTTTTGTCGCACCAGTCCATTACAACCACATATTCGAGGTACGGCTTCTCATTGCCGTTGTCGTCTCTCGATGCCCAGACGCATGTTTCAAGTGCGGTCAGTCCATCGCCATGGGCTTTATTCATGTGTTCCAATATCTTGTCAGCCCTTGTACTGGAGATGCCCTGGGTGATTTTATCTGCTTTATTAAAAATCGCCGCACGTGAAATGAAATCAGACAAGCCCGCGCTGGCAACCAAATAGCTGCCCGTATTCACTTTCTCTTTACATCCGGATGACGTCGGAATCCCTTTGCAGGGATTGGTGTAACCGGCCTGTGAATCCCAACTGGAGGAAGGAGTGGAGGTCGCTGACGTTTCGGATGCACCGTCCAATTCGCCCACCGGCACGTAATAAGTCTTCCCGTTATAGGTGACTTTCTGCCAGAGGGACACGCCGTTATATGAATCGCCGTAGACGGGTTCGCCTGTGGCGATAACACCGCTAGCCAGGCTGACGGTACATTCGGAACGGGAAGCGTCTGCGCAAAGGACTGTAGTGCCGACAGTCTGCCCGTCCAGGCTCGGGTAGGCATCCTGCCGCAGGGATTCGTCATAGTCGCTCTCGGTATCGTATGATGAGGCATCTCCTTCTGTGGCTGACGGGGGCAGCTTCTGGAATTCCGTTTCGGTGTTCTTATATGCAACTCCGTCGATTACTATCTCGTCGTTGCCAATGTATCCCTGTTCGGCATGCGCGAAACAGAAGCCGGCAAGTAAAACCAGGACAGCAGATAAAAATGTAATGAGGCGGGTGGCAACCTTCTTCAGCGAGGTCTTCATGTGGAAGGTTGATTAACGGTAACATATAATAAATATTTCTATATAAAATGTCAAGCTTAATTAACTCATATTAAATCTCGTCATGTTCAAGAACCCCGCTGTCCGTTTAAAGTGGACGCGGGGTTCTATGAGGCTTTTCTCCTTTCTTTCAGTAGGTCTCGACGTCGAGGGTGTCGGACGCGCAGCCGGTGACGTTGCACACCTCGATCTTGAGCGTGATGGGGCCGTCGCACACCCCGTCTGTGTAGCTGATGTTCATCGGTGAGCCGGTGACATCCCCGCTTTCCGGATCGAACGTCCCGTCGACACCGCAGTTCAGGACCTGTGACGCCGTGAACGTGTCCGCGTCAGTCGAAGTGAAGATGAGCGGATAGGTCTCTCCGATCATGCACCATCCGGGAGCAGAACCACCCGAGCAGTCGAGCTCGACGATGGTGATGGTGGGGAGCGGCGGCACTTCGCAGTTGTCGCCGGTCCATCCGTCAGTGCAGTTGCACGAGCCCGAGGGCTCGGTGCAGGAGCCGTGATCGCCGCAGTCGACGTCGGGAGGGTTGGCACATCCCGTGAGGGCGTCACACGTCTCGGTACCGTTACAGGCCAGGCCGTCGTCGCAGGTGAGCAGTGTTCCGGACTGGCAGCCGAGGACGGAGTCACAGGTCTCGATGCCGTTGCACACGTCGTTGTCGTCGCAGACAAGAGGAGTGCCGTTCTGGCAGCCGGCGACAGGATCGCAGGTTTCCAGTCCGTTGCACGCGTCGTTGTCATCACAGACGAGAGAATCGACGTGAACGCAGTCGCCGGTTCCGGAGTCGCAGACTTCAGAGCCGTTGCACACGTTTCCGTCGTCGGGGCAGGACACTCCGTAGCAGAGATCGGCAACACAGGTCGGGTAACCGGTGTAACCGGCAGCGCACGAGGTGCAGTTGGTGGCGGGGTCGTAGCCGGTGTCGCAGGAGCACGAGCCGAAGGGCTCGGTACAATCGCCGTAGTCGCCGCAGTCGATGTCGGCAGGATTGATGCAACCCGTTTCGGGGATGCAGGTTTCCAGACCGTTGCAGGCAAGACCGTCGTCACACGTGAGCGGGTCGTAGTGCTTGCACTCGCCGTCGGAAGGATCGCAGTTCTCGTTGCCGTTGCAGAGGTCGCCGTCATCTTCGCAGACAACGCTTTCGCAAAGGTCGACCGTGAGGTCGATGGACTTCGCGTCCTCCGCATGGTGGCGGTAGGCGGGATCGATGTTGATGTCAGAGACTGAAAAGGTGAGATCGTGCTGACCGTTGAAGAGCGGCAGGCGGAACCGGTTGGGTTCGCTTTGCGGGATCAGGCAGATGGCGGTAGAGCCGTCTTTGATCTCGAAAGTAACCCAGGTCGGGAAAGCCGTTTGCTCTTCATCAGCGAGAGTGACCTCGATGAGGACTCCGTCCCCGTTCACGTCGTACCCGTTGGTATCGCCGGGAACGAAAGAGACGGAGAACCCGCCGAATGGTCGGTTCAGGACGGCGTAGGCTGAGAAGGTGTCTGTCAGGTACATGGCTCCCATGCTGTCGACAACCGTCGGCTGGACGATCTCGAAGTGAGGCGTGGAAGCCTCGGAGAGCCATTTCATGACAGAGCCGAACCATGAGGGGAAGGTAAGCGTGACGTCGAGCTTGGGCTCGATCTCGTTGTAGCCGCTGTCCCCGTAGGGGTTGGCGGCCGAGATGGCCTTGTACACGACGCCGTCAGCGCTGAGGATCTTGTTGTCGGGATTCTGGGCGTCGCACAGGGCGCCGTCCTCGTCCTCGACAAGAGCGTCGGCCGGGAAGTTGGCGCGGGCGATGATCGCGATGACGCATTCATCGAACGTGCCTTCCGTGTAAACGGCCTTGAGACCGTGAAGGGCCGACGCTTCGTCGGTGACCTCGAGGGTCTGCGCGCCGTCTCCTGGGCAGAAGCACTTTTCGGCGAGGAACGTGCCGAACTCGAAAGACGTGTTCTGGCAGTTCACCTCGTCGGTGTCGCTGTCGGAGTCCGAGTCGGAATCCGAGTCTGTGTCCGTGTCGGTGTTGCCACCGTCGGACGAGTCAGAGTCATTGCCGTCGCAGGCGACGGCGAGAAGCGCCGCGAAAAGGGCGCACGAGAGCGTGAAGAGAATGCGCATGGCGCAGCTCCTTTCTCCAGGTCCCGAGGGGACCGGTTTTTACGGGTTTGATTTCTGCCGGGCGGACCGGTGGCGATATGGCTCCGCTTCCATATTTCAGGAAAGGAGTCGCCCTCGATCTGCCCGTCAGGAATTGCCCGCCGGAGTCAGGGAGCTCGTTGCTTGTAGGACTGGTTCGGAGCGCTCATGGTTGCTGCCTTTCCACGCCCCTAAAAAAAAAGGGCGTGATGGACCCGCGCTCCGCGGAAGCCCATCCGCCCTCCCGAACGAACGGAGGTAGTCACTCCTCCGCCTTTCGGCAGCGGTGGTTGCGGAGCGCGTTTGTCCTGTGAAGCCGTCCCCGTCACGGGTGACAAATCCGTCAAGTCCGATGAACATCGGACAGGATCAGGCTTCACCATAAGGATGGTGTCGGTTAGGGCTTCGGGTCAAGAGAAACCAGAGCATAGAAACTGAAAGGATAATTAAAGCCTCATTGTTAAGGAGCAGCCGTTCCTCACTCCCATTGGGACGAGGACACGGCAAAGCGATGCCGGGCGTTTTTCACGCACGGTTCAACCGACTTGCTGTCGCAGGAACGGCCGATGGTGCAGTACCCGGCAGGAAACATAAAAACCGTTATTAAAGTGAAGTGTATTTATTTTATACTATTTATTTGGATTTGTCAATTCAAGTGTATTTAATTATAGCATATTCTCACTACTTATTTAATCTGATTTTCCTGGGCGTGCCCCCCGAAGGACATCGGGGGTCGGGCTCTACGCTACTGCTTGCAACGCTGCGATCCCTCACGCGGAATACCTTGACATCTTCGTCCGCTCAGATAACCCTTCTAAAAACAAACAGGAGGTCCGATTATGACGAAAGAAAAGAAGACGACTGCCCTGGCCAAGGTTGCTCCCGCCCGTGAATCGGCCGAGGAGGTCGCCCCGCCCGACCTCCCGGGCATCGGGAACGTGGAGAAAAGCCTTCTCAACACGGCGGTAGGCGAGATCAACCGGCTGTATGCGGCCAAGAGCGTCGAGACGGCCTGCGCCGTGGGCGAGTACATCCTCAAGACCTTCTTCAAGGGCGACATGGACAACTTCAACGAGTGGGGAAACAAACACGAGACCTTCGGAGAACTGCTCAGCATGGCGCAGGGGGAGGACAGCCCCCTGCACATCTCGTCCTCCGGGCTCTGGTACTCGGTGAGGATCCTCGAGCAGGTGAAAGCGCTACCCCAGGAAATCGCCATGGCCCTTCCCGGCACCCATCACAGGATGCTCGTGCCGGTGAAGGACGAGAAGAAAAAACTACAGCTCGCGAAGATGGCTGTGAGCAAGGGCTTGACCTCGCGAGCTTTCCAGGAGGAGGTCAGGGCAGTCCGTGAGGGAGAGATGCGGGAAGGGAACTCGCCCGGCCGCCCACCTCTCCCAGTCTGGGCGAAGGCCCTGAAGAAGTCGGTCAAGGCAATCAAGGACCTCACGGTGCAGGGCGTTACCAAGGACTCCTTCGGCAACTACAGCGCCGACGACGCCAATGAACTCCTCTCCGAGGTCAACGACGCCATTGACAAGATGAAGAAACTCCAGGAGAAAATCAGAACGCACGTCGAGAAGATGGCCGAGTAATTTTCCAGCGCTGGAAAACTTCAACCTTTCTGTCCACCAGCCGGAGCTCCACCATGGTCTGTGAGAGCTGATCTCCCAGCAGAACTCGTAGATGGACTTCGTCCCTGCCCGGCTCCCGTTTGTCCTGCCGATTTCGGATCTCACTCTGGCCGGTGGTCACACGATATTCCCGACTGATAATGCGCGTCTACGGTTATGTAGCCACTTTCCAATGGAATCAAACGCAGTGAGCGAATCGTTTGTCCGTCTTTTAGTATTTCTTGAGACTCTTCGTTATTCACCGATATTCCCGGAGAACACCATCCCTCCTTGGGCTCGAATTCAATTTGATACTCACCTCTTGGGACGAAAAGGGTTACTCCGCATTTGTTTTCGTGCTTTGAAAAAGTTCCTTCCCTGTGGTTATTACCGAAGACCTGTCGAAGCCGGTATTTGATCCCCACGGGATTGGACCTTATGAATAGCTCAGCCACTTCGGGAGATGCGCCTATCGGAAGATACCGCCCTATGATGCTTTCCCCTTCTGACGGATCCAACAGATCTTCCAGCCCTTCCGGCGGCGTTTCCAGGTTAAAATAGATGGGGGCTGGTGTGACAAAACCATCCACATCGTCGAATACGACCTTGTATCCGATTCCAGGAAATGGTGCACTAGGAAGAACATGCTGAGATTCACATAACCCGTTCTTCACCTCTCTGCTCGGGCCGTCGCCCATTGGATTTCCATCAGCTGTACGTCCAACAGTCCAACCCCCGTCTGGAATATTGGTTCTCACGACAACTGAATTCATAAGGGATTGGCCAACGCTCCTTTCAGAAACCTTTTCAGGAAGCTGCGCGTTAGGAGCGGGCGCTAGGCTCACGATATTATCTTCCTTTTGAAGACGCTCCTCACCATTTGCCACTGTTTGAGAAGGTAGGTTCGTACTACTTTTTAAGGCACTTTTAGAGTGGTCACTAAAATCAGGCGATTCGCTGTGTCTGTCTAATCGGACAGTAGCAGATTCTTTTCCCCGATCCCTTGGGGGGATGTATCTATCTGATTGGATAGCAGCAGATTCTTCTCCCCGATCCCTTTGGGGGACTGGACTCTGCTCAGATACCAATGTCTTCACTCCTATAATAACGATGGCTACAGTAACTGCAGTTACCCCCAGGGCAGCCACGTGTGAGAATTTTAAGGACAGCCATTTGTACGGGGGAAGAATAGCTCTAAACAGTTGTCTAAATTCAATTCTTTTTTTACTATAAAATAGATTCAGAAGGGTTTCATCGTCCTCTTGAATCCCTTCTTCCTGTAGGGCCGCCTTGATTTTCGGAATTGCGTTTCTAATACCTTGGGCGTAATTGGACTTACTCCACAGATGTTCCATTGCCTCCTGTGAGGCGTTGCTTTTTTTACCTGTTGGTTTTGCTAGTTCAAAAGGGCTACTGATGGCTTCGCATGTCGAACTCAACTCGCTTGCTAGAATATAAATAGCCCAGCCATTTGTTTTCGTTTTCTTTTTCAGAACTCGTTCAAAATGTCTTAACGCGCTGTCTTCATTCCCCGTGGTATTACCCATTATTGGAATACGCTGAGGCTGTTTTAATGTTTTGTCTTGGCGCTTTCGGCCGTATCCCATTGCAAGAGCTAGTTTTTCTATTTTATTACTGGGTCTTATTGCTTTGTAGTTTGCAATGATTTCCCTGAATCTCTCCTCGGGCATACACCATTCCCAGGAATCGTCTTTTTTTAAACGACTAGCCGCCTCTTTCGCAAACTCATCATAATTCTTCTCGTCAATGGGTTTCATTTCCCCTCCGTAGTCTGATTTGCTCCTCGAATCTGGAACCGTATCTTTCCGTAAAAACCTTTCGCATCAATTCACAGAAATCACTTCGAAAGGCTTCGGTCTCGCCCCGGTCTTCCCAGATAGACGCAAGGCTGGTTCTGCATTTGTTAACCAAGTTCTCGATGTGGCGTTCCACCTCCGCTTCGATAGGGAGGCCACTATCGGGTAATAGGTTAAATTTGTTCTCCATACTATTATATTGTTAGATGTGTATCTTAAACACTTAATATTATAGCATATAAAATAGCATTATACAATACATTAACGGGGAATTCATATTCAATTCGTGGGAAAATATGAGAAGAAAGAGCACCGTAAGGATTGTACAAGGGGAGAAGGTGCTCGTAGAGGAATACATGGCACACTGGCCGAGTAGTTGACAATCACCGCTCTCGATGGCCGCCACAAATTGCCTTTGTGGTGCTGTTTTCATCTATCTTATAATGTCATAGAAGTGTCCTCCTTACCCTCATGGGTTATCTTTAATAAAAAATACTTGGAGAATCGAGAAACCGAAAGACAGGATGATGCGCAGTACACGTTGAGGGTCTTCATCAGGTCCTCGGAAACAGGTGCGGAAGACAACCCGACAACGCTCATCAAGGCAGTCAAACACCTCGGGACAAGGGACGTGGAACTTTTCCTGCCGGAGATAAGGGAGGTCGTGTCCCTAGGATGGGTGCCTGAGATAGTCTATAAGATGGCCGAGGGCGGCGACCTCCTGGACATTATCATCAGACCAGATCCGAAAGCGCTCCTTGGTTGGCGAAAGGTGGACAAGGGCGACAGCCCCGACAGCCAACATGAAACGCCGGCAATGGCGTCGGAGACGGGCACGGTCGTCGACGAGAAACAGCACGAGCGAGAAGCCGGCGCGTCCTCGCCGGAAGCCCCGCGCCCGCACACACTGAACGATGAACTCTTGTACCGGGTAATCTATGAGAACCGCGAAATCCGTGTGAATGGGTTCGTCCTGTCCAAGCCCAACTACGATTCCGAGAATGACGTCGTGTTCGAACACGTGTTCCACAACGCCAACAGGAAAGTCGGCCTGGAAGAGATAGAGACGGCGATTCATAGGCCTCTCAAGAAGAGGCTCGGCGAAGTTGTCCGCGACCTCGGTTTCACGGGTGATCTCAAGGCCATCTTCTTCCCCGATGTCTCGAAGGCCGCCGTTCGCTTCGTGAACCCGGTGACGGCTGCCGACTTCGCGGCCCGTCGACTCAGGGCGCCTCGCCTCGGCACCGGCTTATAGAGAACTGGTGTGGCCGAGGAGGATCGATGTGGACAAGGGAGGGTCGAGCGGGTTCATTGGGCGCGGCCCGCTTTTTCGGTGCATCATGGGAAGCCCGTGCTTGCGGGGACTTGTATTTCCTAACACCCAAACAAATGGCCAACTATTTCGTGACCGCGGATGTCGACCTCGCCGCGACGATCATTACTACCGCTGGTTCACCCATAGCCGACATCGACAGGTCCGACCCGTCTAGACCCAAGATTCGTTTCAACCGCGAAGACGTTATCGACGAGCTCGTGCAGGCGTACTACCGGGGCGACCTCCGTGTGGATCCGCTGGTGTTCGCGATGGTGCACCGGTTCCTCCGCTTTAAAATTAACCAGAAGAAGTAGACATGAAGAATGGCGGATTCATTATGTTCAGGCGAACTCAGAACGCGCGGGAGATACTGAAGAAGCCCAAAGCGTTCACACTGCTCGCGCAGATCGCACAGCGCGCCCGGAGGAAGGGCGCGCTGACGCTGAACGGCCTTGGTGTGGGCGAGGCGCTCATCGGGGATCATGAGTCGATAGGTCTGTCAGAACAGAGCTACCGCTCGGCCAAGAAGCAACTCGCGGCCGCCGGATTGGCAACATTCCATCCAACGAGCCGAGGAACTGTCGCCCGCCTCGTCGATGACACGATATTCAACATCAACGGCGAAGACGTCAACGGGCGGAACAACAGACTGCTAACAGGCAGGCAACGGACAAACAACGACTAACAAGAATGGGAAAAAAGAGAAGAATGAGATATTAGTAGAACACAAATTGTTTGAAGATTATCCGTTAAAAAGTCGACACCGAAGCCTGCGCACGGGGAACTGCCGCGCTTCCGGTCCCATTCCGACAAACAGTATTTATCAACAAATTATGAACATCCTCGAGTTGCACCAACGGTTCCGGCGGTACTGCGCCATCGAACAGGGGTTGTCCCCGCGCACGCTCCGCGCCATGGAATCCGCCGTGCGGACGTTCGTCCGTAGAACCGGCGCAATAGAGATGTCCGATGTCACCCTCGATCTCGTGCAGGGATTTTTTTACGAGGGGCGGGAAAAGCACCAGTGGGGGTTCTGGTGTTTTTCGAACTACCACAAGTACCTGAAAAAGTTCTTCGGGTGGTGCGTCTCGCAGGGGCACATGGCCGAAAACCCGCTCCTCGCCATCGGTCTTCCGGCCAGGCCACAGAAATTGCCGCGGCGCCTGTCGTTCGAGGAGGCGCAGCGCATCCTGTACTCGGCGTTCAACATCACCTGGCAGTACGAGTTCGAGCGGACGCGTAACCACGCCATCATCGCGATGCTTCTGTACACGGGACTGCGGGCACAGGAACTCCTCAACCTCGAGGTCACTGACCTCGACCTTCGGTCCGGGTCTCTTCTGGTGCGCAGGGGCAAGGGAGCGAAGGACAGGTACGTGCCACTGCACTTCAAGCTCAGGTACGTCCTCAAACGCTACCTCGGCGACCGTCAGCGGCTCCGGAAGGAGAGCCCATTCCTGTTCACGGGCGTTAGGTCAGGGAAACCGCTTGGGTACAAGGATCTGAGACGTGTGTGCCGCCGCGTCTCGAAAGAGACGCATGTCAGCTTCACGCCCCACCAACTCCGGCACACGTTCGCGAGCGTGTCGATCGATCAGGGCATGGGGCTCACGCAGGTGAAGGAGATCCTCGGGCACTCCAACATCGCTTCCACAATGATCTACGTGAGGCTGTCAACGCGAAGTCTGCGCGACGGATTAAATAAGATTGATTTATTTTAAATCGGAGGTGTAGCCTGATATCAGGTTATAGGTCGTCGGAAAGAAGACCACTGACAGCAATCGACTCTCGAAAAACGGCTTGAACAAGCCGTTAAGTCGAAATCGAAAAACGCGGTACCACCTCTTAAGCTATTGGTCCTGGGTTCGAGTCCCAGAGCACCCACCAAAATGGCTTACGGAAGCCGAAAAACGCGCGTCAGGGGTCGAGCCGAGGGTCTATAGCCGCAGGCTATTAACCCCCGGCACTTATGTCTCAAGATATTTTACAGCTCCACGCGCTCTTCTGTCAGGAAGCGGTGCTCATCCGTAACTTTCGACCGGCCACCATCAAGTGGTACAGGACCGCGCTCAAGCAGTTCCTCAAGTTTTCGGGCGACAGGCTTTCGGGCATTCAGAGCATCACGACCGAGGTCTTGCGCACGTATCTCTACCACCACCGCCTCAACAATGGCTGGGCGTCGGAGACATTTTTATCACATTACAAGGCGCTCAAATCGTTCCTGAAATGGTGTGTGAAGAACGACTACCTTTCATCGAACCCCATCGAGCCGATCGAGCGACCGAAGCTCGAGAAGAAGCTCCCCAAGCGCATCACCAAGCAGGACGCGCTCCGCGTCCTCGAGTACGCGTTCAACGCGCGGACGAGCTACAGGTTCGAACGGTACAGGAACAGGGCCTTGCTCGCCGTGATGATCTTCGCCGGACTGCGCGCGAAGGAGACGCTCGACCTCCGGCTCGGCGACGTGGATCTGGCGAACAGCATCATCCACGTGCAGCTCGGCAAGGGAGCTAAAGACCGCGTGGTCCCTATCTCCCCGCGGCTTCACCGCTATCTCGCGGAGTATCTCGATGACCGAAACCGCCTTCGGAAAGAGAGTGAGCTGTTCTTCGTCACGCTCCAGGGAAACGGGGCGTTCACGTACACCGGCCTGAAACGGGTCGTGGACAAGGCGCGAAAGGCGACGGGGATAGCGTTCTCGCCGCACCGTCTTCGTCACACGTTCGCGACGCTCATGCTCGAAGGAGGGTGTGACTTGTTCAGCTTACAAAAAATGCTCGGGCACTCGGACATCAAGACGACGACGATCTATCTGTCGGCCAGCGTGAGCATGTTGCAGGCGCAGATCGTGAAACACCCGTTGGGGTAAGAATTTATTCTGCGTCCCCGCCCTCCTGAATCATTAGTCAGTGGACCCCCCAAAGAGCCATGTCGGGTTTCGCCGTTTTCACGTCATTGCGGCAAAAAACTTAGTGTCCACAATATATTTAGAGGTGCAAAAATGGTCTTTTGCCAGACTCCTTTTTCCCAAATACCGTCAGACCGGCCTTCCGACCAGAACAGGTGGGACTCAGCGATCCCCGTCACCACAGGTGACGGCAGCAGGGACAGATTAATGTTGTGGGGAGACAACCCCGGCCACTGTGACCTCTGTCCGGGATCAACCCTTCCTACCGCCCTTCGTAGGAAACTTGGACGCCGTGCCCAGCGAGCGTGCTCGGTCTTCCAAGACAGTCAGTCAGATCTCACAGTCGGCGGCTTCAAGCCGATGTGCGCTCTTATGGGGCTGTCGCAGGCCCAGAAAGGCAAGTTTGTCATGAGCTCCGAAAAATGTCTCAACCCCCCGTTCAGCACCCCCACCGAGTCGGCGAAACGAGCCCTTGTGGCCAGGGCGATCGCCCAGCTCAAAGAACTCCGAATCGATGACTCTCCTGAAGGCTCGGTCAAAGTCCTGCAGCAGGCTCTTGCGGCCGTTCTCGTCGTCTCCGACGGCACGTCACAGCCATCCTATTCGGTGCTCGTCGATTTCCTCGTGGGAGAGCGTGGCCCTTTGCGCGGTATCTGCCGGGCCGATCGTGTCCCAATCACCGACGATATCGACGGCGTGATCGCCGAGGTGCACGGCCGGTACCGCGGGCTCGCACTCACCGAAACCGACGCCTGCCTTCTCGATCTCGCCGGTTGGGAAAGGGAGAAGCAATGACCAACACCGAAAAGACTCCCTCGCACGGCTTCGGAACACAGCTCGTCATTATTGGGGCAGGAGCCGCCGTCATCATCGTGGTCGTGAAGATCCTCCTCTTCCTACGAAACCTCCTGTACTCGGCGCTTCATTTCATCGGCAGCGTCCTCTCTTTCCTGTGGACCGCCGCGCTGGCAACCGGCTCCGCAGTCGTCACGGCGCTCCTCGTCGCGCTGTTGGGCGATGCGCTCGCACCCATTTTCCGTGCAGGTCGCTGGCGAGGTGAGGTTCGTCGTTCGATTGCGAGCTGTGCACTGCCCACCATCAGGACGTTCCGCGGGTCTGACAGCACCAGCGAGGTCGACATGTGGCTCGCCCACGTGGTCCTGCGCGGAAAATACGTCGAGCTGTTTGGCGAAGAACCCGGCGCGAACGCTTTCGCACGGGGCGAGGCGGATTTTGCGGAATTCGTTGCGAACGAGCTCCCGCGTGCTTTGAGAGGGCCGTTCAAATTCACGGTCGAAAGCCAGATATTTACCCCGATATTCGAGACCTACCGCGCGGGGGACGAGCGCACCGTGAAGTGGGTCAATGACACTATAATCTCGAAACGCGTTCGTCATCCTGTTCGCGCGCTCGGTCGCGTGATCGGGACCATCACTCTCAAGAGATTTGGGTTCGGCGCCAACGAAGGCTACCTGCCCGAGACGGTCGAACGGCGCTGCGCGGATCGTCGTTTCATTTTCGACCAAGTCCTGTGGCCGCATTTTTGGGCTAACGCGCGCCTGGTCGAGAGCTGGGTTCCCTTCGATCTCGCCGTAGAGCGCGAACCAGCGCCCCTTCCTGGAAGCTCGCGTGAAGAACAGGTCGTTGAGCGCGTGCCAGTGGACGAGCTGCGTTACCTCCTGCCGCCCCACATCGAGGACTACGAGCTGCAGGACAGGGAGCCCGAAGACGACCCGCCCGATTATGATCTCGACATCGACGACGACTCCCCGGACCTGGCCGCAATCCGCGCCGAGGCGGAATCCGCGGTGCAGGCGGTGATGGAGCGGTGCAACACCGACGGCCCATGGTGGGAGTCTGATCGCGCCGCCAAGACGCTCGCGGAATGCGATGCGGTGTTTCTCGCGGCTCTCCCATACTTCCACGACGCGCAGTTTATCTACGAACAACTGGCGCGGAACGAAATGCGAAAACACCGACTCGCAGGCTTTACCGTCACGTTCGAAGCCGCCATGCGAGAAGAGGGCGCTGAAGATCCGTTCATTTTGCCCTGGCTCGCCGCCGCAGTGATGGAACTCGATGGCGACATCAATCTCAAGCGTTTCCGCAGGCTCGCCCTGCGCAACTATCTGAATCACCTCGAACCACCGAGCTCCGCGGTCGCGCCCGTGCCCTCGGCTACGCCTGAATCACCACCACCGCCTCCCGCAGCTCCCGCGACCGTGCATGCGGGCGACGAACAACCCAAACCGGAAACCGCCAGGCCGAGGCTTAGGCGTGTGCCGAGCTGTTTTTAAGGAGGTACTTCGATGAACTATCCAATGTACACGATGTGGCGGCGAATCCTCATTGGTATCATCGGTGGGGGCGCGGCGGCAGGATTCATTGTCAGCGTACGGGGGTTCAGCTCCTACGGCTCCACAGGTTTCATCGACGGTACCATCATCCCAATCGTCTTCATGGGCGTTGCGGATGTCTTTATTTGGTTTGCGTGGAAATTTCTGCTCGACCACTTCCCCTTTTGTTCGGTGCAAAGACGGTGGCAGCTCCTTATAGTTGCGATGGTCCTGATCGCCTTCGTTGGCTGCACAAACATCTACTTCTCAATTTTCACATTAGGTGGAGAAAAAACCATGCAGAGGGACGCAACGCTCGTGCTCGCCCGCGCCGAGCAGACGCTCCATGCGCTTTACCGGCAACGCGCAGCAGAACAAGGAATCGTCGGCCTCCTCGAGGATCAGGCGAATATCTACGCTGCGCACGTTCGTGGCGAGATGAACGGCGGGATCTGGTCGAGGGGCAAACGCGGAGTCGGGCCGATAAGCGAGACCATCCGCAGCCTCCAACGGGGTTTCGAAGACGCAGCCGCAGCGCTACATCAGGCGACCGCAGAGAACGAGCGCCGGTATAAGAAGGGGGCAACCATCCTCGCAGAGCTTCGAGACCTCGTTGGCAACGCCGAGGTGCCGATCACCGAACGTTCGAACCGCGTCCAGAAACGCCTCTCGGATTTTACGGCCATCGCCGTCGACATGGAGCGCTCCGACCTTCCACGGATCGAGTCACTCGTAAGGCGTTTGGACTCGGTCGCGCTCGTCTCTAACAACAACGACACGCAGATGGCCCAGGCAGTCGAGAGCCTCCGCGGTGCGGTTGAGAAGTCGAAAGAGACCGTCCTTGAAAAAATCTCCGACTTGCAGAGCAACGCGCAACCCATTCCGCCGCAGCAGTACCTCCTCCTCGACCGATTTCAATCGATAACCGAGCACTGGTCTTACATCGTCCCAATCATCGCCTGCACAACATGTATGGATGTTGCGATCCCGCTCGTTTCTATCTTCGTCCTCACATTCATCGTGTCGAGAGCCTCCCCAAAAACCAAAAGCAAACCGGAAGGAATGGAGAACCGGCATGAGCGGACTCGACCTGAGCATCGGGAACTCACTGACATCGATGTTGCGCAACAACTCCGAACCCTGCGCCGGGCAGCGGCAGGCGCCGCGCAGCAATCTCGGGCGGATCGCGGAATCGGGGGAGAGCCTGTTTCTCGATGACGCCATGAGACGACGCCTGATGACGCATGGAGGCATTATATGACACTGGACCTGAGCATAGGCAGCTACCTCTCTTCGGAACTCCAGCGAGACGGCGTGAGTGGCCACGCTCGCAGAGTGCTTTCCGACGGCATCAACCTCGGGGCGGACACGGAGACCGGGAAGGACCTCTGGATCCCGGATTTCTACCGCTCCCGACACATGCTCTTCGTGGGCCGAAGTGGCAGTGGCAAGACTGGAGCTCTGGCTTCCATCGCATTCCAGGATATCGCACGGGGCTACCCGTTTATACTTCTTGACCCTATGCGCAGCCTCTACGAGATGATACTGGGGTTCGCCGGACAACTCAATGAGCGCATGTCCCTGCTCGCGAGAACGCCGTACCCGAGACTCAATTCGAAGATCCGCGCCATCCGCGACGAGCTTCTCGGCAAGTTCGACTTCCTCGATTTCGAAGACCGGGACTGCAATGGCTTTCGTTACAACCCTCTCGAATGCGATGGCCTATCGCCCGCTGAGTGCGCTGGAGTTTTCCTTCGATCATACGAAAGATCAACTCAATCGGATCTAAATGAACAGATGAGACGTTCCTTGATTCTCCGCTCCGCATGCAGCCTGATCGCATCGGCAAATGGTACACTGCTCGATGTCCCGACTCTCCTGAGCATGGATAGCGATGACATCATCTGCTTCATCGAAAGACTCGCCAACAAGACGGAGGCCGAAGGCGGCAGGATCGAGCTTTCTTACATCAGGGAGTATGTCCAGAAATTCCTATGCGAAACGAGCGGTAAAGAACGGCGTGACCTAGTTGCAAGCACATGGACCGCTTTAACGATGTTTCTGGCGGACGAAAAAGTGCGGAAGTGGGTAGGAAGCCCCAAGGGGAACCTGAAAATCGATTCTGCCGTGAACGAAGGGCGCTACCTCGTTGTGAATCTTCCGAGGAACGACCTCAAATCGCAGAAAGTTCTTGGCTCGATCATCCTCGACCGTGCTCAGGTGGCCTTCGAACGCAGGAATCACGAGCAATGCAAAAAGCCTGTCTCACTGATCATCGACGAATGGCATATTTTCATCGGAATTGAATTTGCACAGACGATTGCCACGATTCGTAACCGTGGCTGCAATCTCGTTTTATCGGGTCAACATTTTTCTCAAATGCTCGCCCAGGATGGCGGCACCCAGATACTGGATGCGGTGACCGCCAACACTTCCGTCCACGTTTATTTCACACTGGACGCCCGTGACGCGTACGAGCAGGTCGTCCACCGCATCTTTCACCCCAAGGGGTTCATGCGTAAGCCCGAGGTCGAGGAAATCTCACGTTCTGCGTCCGTGTCGCATGGCCGGGGAAAATCGCGCTCCGTCACAAAAACCGTCAGCGAGTCGTTCGGAGAATCCGAAGGCGTGACGGTCTCTCTCGGAAACGGCATGCAGGTCTCGTTCAGCGAGTCGGAGGGCGTCTCCCGGGCGTTCGTAAAATCGCTCGGCCTCACAGTTTCCCAGGGCAGCAGCAGGAGCCATTGTGTGTCGAAGAGCCACGGTGTCTCCGTCACACGTACAGATTCGGAGACTATCGTCGAGGGATCGGGGACGGCCGAGGGCACGTCCCACGGCGAGGGCTCTTCCGAATCACAGGGCTCGGGAACGTCATTATCATCAGGCCACTCAGCGGGCGAAGGGATGTCGTTCAGCTTCTCCGATGGGCAGTCGCTGTCGGGCAGCGGTGTCGGCGCCGCGCTTGCCGGGATGAACGCTTCCACGCATGAAAACAGCGGCCACGGCATGAGTAGCAGCTCGTCCTCCAACCTCGGCAACTCGGACTCCACGTTCTCGTCCGTCGGCCGCAACCTGACAAACGCCGTCTCCAGCGTGATCAGCGGCACGCGCTCACTCGCGAAAGGCAGAAGTAAAAGTGTGGGCGCCAGCAAGTCCACATCGAAGTCCGTTTCCGAAGGCACGTCCGAGTCGGAGGCGCTCTCGCGTTCCGTGTCGCAGGGCCTGTCATTCATCGAGGGCTTCTGCCGCACGGCAGGCAAATCCATCTCCGAGTCGATCGCCGAGTCGCGCTCGAAGTCGCACACGGTCGGTTTTTCCGAATCGCACGGCACGTCGGAGTCGGAGCAAGAAGGCCACACCGAGGGCGAGACGAGGACTCGCAGGGCTCCTTATATGTCGGTAGACGATGAAGCACGCGTGAGAAGCTACGAGCTTGCAGAGCTGCCACCGCGGCACGCCTACGTGTTCACGCGCGAGGACGGCAAGGTCACGCGCATCGTCACTCACGACATCCCGTTCGAGTTCGATAACCACCTGGGCGGCGTCGACTACACCGCGCGGTTCCTCGAGAGCGTGCGCCCGGCGCCGGTGGAGATACCGGAGAAGAACGTGTTCGAGCGCCTGGAGGCCGAGGGGCGGAAGGACAAGCGCGCCAGCCTGAAGGCGCCGGAGGGGATGTAGCCATGTCGTACGCCAAGGGTGACGCAGAAATCTTGCTCGCACTCAACGAGTACCGCTACCTGCAGAGTAGTCAACTCTCGTGGCTCCTCTCGAGGAGCGCACAGGTTACCCGCAGACGCTGCCGCGAGCTCATCTCTCTTGGCTACGTCACGGGTATCGAGCGCACGCCCTTCAACGAGCGGGTTTTCGCGCTTGGGAGCAAGGGTTTCGAGTGGGTAGCGGCCGAGATCGGACGCAAAGGGAACCTGCCGTTCTCGAAAAAGGCCGCGCGCATCGAGACGCCGTTCCTCGCGCACGCGCTTCTCTCGAACGACTGCCGGATATCGTTCTCGCTGGCGACACGCGAGCACCCTCACGTCGCGCTCCTGCGCTCGGTAGGCGAGAGTGAAATGGCCGCCCCTGACGAGCGGGAGCCCTGGAAGAAGTATGTGCTCTATGAGCGGCTCACCTACGAGGCGAACGGCAAGAAGAAACACACCAGCTTTCGCCCCGACGCTGCCGTGTTTCTTTACCCGAGGTCGCAGGGGCCGCGGCACCTCGGCGCGTTCTACATCGAAGCGGATCGCAACACGGAAAGTGTCTCTGCGAGGATAGCCGAGAAATTCACGGGGTACAGGCTCTACTACGATCGCGAGCTCTACTCCCGCCTATTCGGCGCGAGCGTCATGCGCGTACTGTTCGTACTCGACAACGGCAACTTCGGGCGCAGGGCGCGCACCATGCAGTCGCTCCTCCAGGCAACCGCGGAAAACCTCGGCGACCCCAATCCCGTCGAGGGCGAGGGCTCTCCCGCCGACTTCGTACACATGTTCCGCTTCGCCGACGCGCGCGTGCTCACAGACAAGAACATCATCGACGAACCGGTCTTCCAGGACTGGCGGGGCAACCCGATCAGCCTCTACAGGAGAACGGCGAATGCGTGAAAGACGACGTTCGCAGCCGTCTATAGGAACCGGCCGACGAAGCCGATTCCCCCGAACACCGGACCTGTGCCGACCGCGCGGACAACGCCCGCGGACGGATTCTTCTGAGTACCTGTCCTACGCGACGACCAAAGAAAGGAGACGACTGGAGTCATATTTTAACAATCGTCGCTATGATCACCACAACCACAACCTCGGAGTGCGTGTGCCAAGAGTGCGGCTCGATGAACTGTCTTGCGCACTGGTACGAGGGCGACATCTTCGGCCAGTGCGGAGACTGCGCGAGCTACGACACACTCTGGGTCACCCACTCCACACCGGCGAAAGCCGCCGATCCAGTGCCCACTCTTTCGTGAGCGGGCGCCGCACAGGTCAGAAGAACGAGGGCGCGGTCTGCCAGTCCCGTGCCTTTCTGCGGTCGTACGCCTGGACCCGGTCCGGACGTTTCCGCCCACCGGCGTCTTCGCGCCGGCTCTCGCAAGAGCCTGACATGGCCTTGCCCTCGTTCCCCCTGAATGGTCCGCTTCTGACTGATACGGCTATCGACCGTGGCCTTGTTGCGCGTTGCTGTATCCGCCGTTCTCGGAACGGATACTGGCACCTCGTTGAGGCACTGAGCGGGTGCATGGCTCGCTCGAAGCGTCGCGATACCGGAACAGCCACAAGCGGATCTGAAGAACCGCTTTCTAGAAACGGTTCACGAGGCACGTCACTCGGTTTGCCGTCGACGTGCGGAACGAGGAGGCACTCCCTCCTCGTTCCAAACCATTTTCAATTCGCGCCGGACTCGGGCCGGCGCACGGAGCGCGCCATGACACACGAAACCAGTTTCGAGTCAGAGGGAGTCGCGGTGCGAGGGGAGGGGGCGGCGCGTGAGCGCGATTTCGCCGAGCGCGACGACGGTGACGGTCTCGTGCGCCCCGACGAGCCGCCGCCGGTGGCGACGGTCGCCGAAATCGCGCGCTTCCTTCGCGTGCGCCCGAACCTCGTGTACGCCATGTACAGACGCGGAGAAATCCCAGGCGGGCAGCGCCTCGGTCGCACCATCCGCTTTTCCACCGGGGTCGTCGTCGAGTGGCTGAAGAGCGGCGAGCAACGGCGCACAAGGCGCGGGCACTAGAGTTCGATGTTCACGTCCTTGCCGAACGTGATATCTTGGCCTGGGGCGAGTCTCCGTCTCGCACGCGAATGGAGGATTCCATGAGCGTGAGACGAGAGAAACGCAAGACCAAGGCCGGAACGCGAGAGGTATGGGTCGTGGACGTAGTCACCGCACAGCCTGACGGCAGCGAGCTTCGCGTGAAGAAGCAGTCGGCCCGCTGGACGAGGCAGGATGCGCTGTCCTACGAGCGCACGCTTCTCCGCTCGATCAGTTCCGGGGAGTACTCGAAGAGAAAGGAGGTAGAGGCGGTACCGACAGTGGCAGAGTTCGCCGACGAGTTCATCAAGGGGTACGCGAAGGTCTACAACAAGCCGTCCGAGGTGATTGCGAAGCAGGGCAACCTGGCACGCTACATCCTGCCGGACCTCGCGGGGCGCAAGCTGAGCGACGTCAAGGTGCGCGACGTGGAGAAGCTCAAGGGTCGCCTGCTGGCGAAGGGGCTCAAGCCCAAGAGCGTCAACAACGCGCTCGGCACGCTGGGGAAGCTCCTGCGCTACGCCGAGGAGATCGAGGTCATCGGGAGCGTGCCGCGCGTCCGCAAGCTGAAGGCTCCGCCGCCCGAGTTCGACTTCCTCACGTTCGACGAGGCCGAGCGGTTGCTGAAGGCGGCTTCGTACAACCCCGAGTGGCACGCGATGATCTTCTTCGCGTTGCGCACCGGGGTCCGGTACGGGGAGCTTTCGGAGCTGCGGTGGCGGGACGTCGACCTGAGCGCCGGGCGCGTGCTGATCCGCCGGAGTTACTGCGTTGGCCAAGTGACGACGCCGAAGGGCGGACGTCAGCGGGAGATCCCGTTGTCGCCGCGGACGGTGGAGTTGCTCAAGAAGCGGCGGCAGCTGCGCCACCTCCAGGGAGACGGATTGGTGTTCTGCAAGGAGGACGGCGGCAGGCACATCCACAGGCGTGCGGACGTAGCCCTCAAAAGGTGTTGCCGGTTCGCGGGGCTGAGGGAAATCGGCTGGCACAAGCTCCGGCACACTTTCGCGTCTCACCTCGCGATGCGCGGCGTTTCGCTCAAGAGCGTCCAGGAGCTGCTTGGGCACGCGACGATGGAGATGACGATGCGGTACGCGCACCTGTCTCCGGAGGTGAACAACACGGCGGTGGCGTTGCTCGACGGGGAGCGCGTCGGCGAAAAAGTTACGGCGACATAGCGGCGACTTCGTGAATTGAAATGTTTTTCGGGAAGAAAAAAAGCTCTAAGTACACAAAAGCCCTCGGGAAACTCCCGAGGGCTTTTGGCGGGGTGGACGGGACTTGAACCCGCGGCCTCCGGCGTGACAGGCCGGCGTTATAACCAACTTAACTACCACCCCTTTTCAAACAGCCAACTTCCCGATCAGCCATCCGTGGGCGGGACAGGGTTTGAACCTGCGACCCCCGGCTTGTAAGGCCGATGCTCTTCCGCTGAGCTACCCGCCCGCCCGAAGAGCGGCATTTTCTACCAGCGGCCCACCGAGTTGTCAATCTCGCGCTCGGCCGCGCTCAGCCGCCGCGGCGGTAGTGCTTGCGCCAGGGCTCGCGCATGACCTCGATGGCATCGTCGAGGGCAGCTTCCATGGCGTCCGCCACGAACTCGGCACAGTGCATGAGCTCCGCGGGCAGGCCTCCGAGCGCCTCGCTCAGCCCCTGCGCCGACGCGGCTCTGCGGGCCTCGACAAGTGGCTTGCCGCGCACGAGCAGACACGCGGCCCGGGCGCAGAGAATCGTGTTGGCGCAGCCCTCTGCGTCGGCGTGGGCATCGACGACCGCGCCACTCGCGATCGTGAGGAAGAACTCCACCCGATCGCCGCACTCGGTCGCCGCCGCGCCGTACCCGTCAGCCTTGTGCGCGCCTTTCATGTAGTGGATCTAATGGAACCGCCCAGGAAAACCAATTGATATCCTGTCGGTTTGTTCGATAAAGAGGACGGGCATGTGTCGCATCATCGCAGTCGCCAACCAGAAGGGCGGGGTCGGCAAGACGACCACGGCGGTCAATATGGGCGCGTCGCTCGCGGCGGCCGAGAAGACCGTGCTCGTCATCGACTCCGACCCTCAGGCCAACGCCACGTCCGGACTCGGAGTGGACGCGGGCTCGCTCGCGCTCTCGGTCTACGACGTGATCATCGGCAGCGTGCCGGCGCGCGACGCGATCGTGCCCACCGAGCTGACCTACCTCGACCTGCTGCCGGCGCACCGCGATCTCACGGGCGCGGAGCTGGAGCTGGTGAGCGCCGAGCGCCGCGAGATGCGGCTCAAGGAGGCTCTCGATCCTTTACGTGCGAGCTACGACTTCATCCTCATCGACTGTCCGCCGTCGCTCGGGCTCCTGACGCTCAACGCCCTGTGCGCCGCCGACGCGGTGATCGTGCCCTTGCAGTGCGAATACTACGCGCTCGAAGGGCTCGGGCGGCTGCTCGAGACGGTGGAGATGATCCGCGAGGGGATGAACCCCGCGCTCGCCGTGGACGGCATCCTGCTCACCATGTACGACTCGCGCACGAGCCTGTCCGACCAGGTGGCGCGCGAGGTGCGCGAGAACTTCGCGGGCCGCGTGTTCAAGGCCGTCATCCCGCGCAACGTGCGGCTGTCCGAGTCGCCGTCGTTCGGCAAGCCGGCCATCCTGTACGACGTGCGTTCGCGCGGCTCGCAGGGCTACCTGGAGCTGGCGCGCGAATACCTGGAGACGGCCCCGTGAACGACAAGGACAAGGGGCGGCGCGTGCTCGGCCGTGGGCTCGGAGCGCTCATCCCGGGAGCGGGCGGCGGCGGCGTGCGCCCGGGCGGCACGGGGCGCGACTATTTCGTCTGCCCCGTGGAGCGCATCTCGCCCAACGCCGGGCAGCCGCGCAAGCGCATGAGCGATGCCGGGCTCAGCGAGATGGTCGACTCCATCCGCGAGCAGGGCATCATCCAGCCGCTCGTGGTGCGGCGCAGCGGCGACGGGTTCGAGATCATCGCCGGCGAACGGCGCTGGCGCGCGGCCCAGCTGGCCGGGCTCAAGGAGGTGCCGGTCGTCATCAAGGAGGCGACCAGCGCCGAGGCGTTCGAGCTCGCCATCGTCGAGAACATCCAGCGCGAGGACCTGAACCCCGTCGAGCTGGCCCAGGCCTTCGAGCGTCTCATCGAGGAGCGCGGCTACACCCAGGCCGAGCTCGCGACGCGCGTCGGCCGCGACCGATCCACCGTGGCCAACAGCCTGCGACTGCTCGGCCTGCCCGCGGAGATCCTGGGCATGGTCGCCGACGGGCGGCTCACAGAGGGCCACGCGCGTGCGATCCTGCAGGCGGGCAACGCCCAGAACATGCTGGCAATCGCCCGCAAGGCGGCAGTCGGCGGCCTGTCGGTACGCGAGATCGAGCGCCGCGCGAGGCGCGCCTCCTCGGTCAAACCCCATGCCAGAGAGGAGCGCCCGGCAGCGTCCCCGCAGGTCCGCTCCCTCGTGGAGCGTCTCCAGCGCGCGCTGGGCGCCAGGGTGAAGCTCGTGGACGCGAAGGGCAAGGGGCGCATCGAGATCACGTACACGAGCTACGACGAGCTCGACCGCATCCTCAACAAGATCCTGAAGTGACCTTCCCGGGGCGTTCGCCGCCCGCGCCCAATCGGGTTCGTGCTATGAATGTGGTGATGGTCAAGAAGGCACTCATCGTTCTCGTGGTCCTCGTAGCGATCGGCGTGGCCGCGGGACTTGTCGAGAAGGCGGCGAGCTCGAGCGGGAAGGCGGGTGCACACGCGGGGGTTGGGGACAAGACCCGAGCGCCGGCCGGTGCGAAGCACGCGCCCGGGCCGAACGTTCTGCTCGTGGTCGTCGACACGGAGCGCGCGGACCACACGTCGGCCTACGGCAACGCGGAGCCCACCACGCCGTTCCTCGAGAAGCTGGCCAAGGAGGGCGTGCGCTTCACGAACGCGTTCTCCGCGGCCCCGTGGACCGTCCCGTCCATGTACTCCCTCTTCACAGGTGTGTACCCGAGCGAGCACGGCATCACCGAGACCATGCGGCGCAAGAATGGCAACGTGGACCAGCCGGTGCTACCCGAGATGGCGACGACCCTCACGGAACGGCTCAAGGCGCAAGGCTACGGGACGTTCGGCGTGAACACGAACCTCCACCTCTCGGAGAAGTTCGGGTTCGCCCAAGGCTTCGACAAGTTCGCCGGCTCGTGGTTCCTGAACCTGCCGTTCGCCAACTCGGTCATCCACCACTGGAAGGACGACATTCGCGCCGCGCGGCCGCGCTTCGTGTGGATACACTACTTCGACCCGCATTTCGTGTACTACCTCAAGCACCCGTGGTTCGACGAGTGGAACAAGAGCCCTTACGCGAGCTACGAGGACTGCTTCGGCGACGCGGCGCTCGACGTGCTCGACAAGGAGGAGACCCAGACCGAGGCCGACGATCTCACGCCGTACGACAAGACCGCGCTCATCAAGAAGGCGTTGCAGAAGCTGTTCGACAAGCTCCGCAAGACCAAGGCCGTGATCAAGCCGAACGAGATCATGGGCGAAGGGACGCTGGCCAGGATGAAGGATTTCCTCGGCGCGGCCTACAAGAGCGAAATCCGCGTGGTGGACGAGGCTCTGCCGGCCGTGTTCGACGACGTGGGCGTCGACGAGAACATGATCGTCATCTACACGGCTGATCACGGCGAGGAGCTCTTTGAGCACGACGACTTCGGCCACATCGGGCCGAACCGGCACCTCTACCAGGAGCTCCTGAACGTGCCGCTCGTCATCGTGCTGCCGGGGCGCGAGGCCGCCGGGAAGGTCGTCGACACGCCCGTCTCCCTCATCGATATCATCCCCACACTGATGGAGCTCACGGGAACCCCCGTGCCGGCCGATCTGCCCGGTCGCAGCCTTGTGCCGCTCATCCGCGGCGACAAAGGCGCGTGGCCGGAGCGGGCGCTCTACGCCGAGGTAACCCACGAGGACAAGACCTCCCGCGCCATCATCCGGTCCCCCTGGAAGTACATCCACGACTTCGCGACAGGCATGGGCGAGCTCTACGACCTCGCGACCGACCCCGGGGAGAAACAGGACCTCTCGTCCGCGGAGCCTGAGCGGGCCGCAGCCATGAGGCTCGACCTGCTCAGGTGGGTCGACACCACCAAGCCGCGCTGGGCGCCGGCCAAGCCCATCCGCCTCGAACAGGATGACATGGACAAGCTGCGCGCGCTCGGGTACCTGCTCTAGGCGGAGCCAAGCGAAGGAGGAGGGATTATGGAAAGGACCCTGAGGACGGGGCTGCTCGGGCTCGGGCTCGGGCTCGCGGCGTGCGGGAGCTCGGGCAACGAGAACGACGACAGCGACACGGACACGACGACGAGCACCGGCACGGACGGCGATGCTGACGGCGACGCCGACGGCGACGCGGACTCCGACACCGACACGGACACGGACTCCGACACCGACACGGACACGACCTGCACCGTGTTCCCGTCCGACAATCCGTGGAACCAGGATATCTCCCAGGCGCAGGTGCACCCCAACTCGGACGCCTTCATCGCCTCCATCGGCGCTGACGGGTTCGTGCACCCGGACTTCGGCACGGTGTGGGACGGGGCGCCCATCGGCATTCCGTTCGTGGAGGTCACCTCGGCCACGCCCAAGGTGGCGGTCGCGTTCGACTACGCCGACGAGAGCGACCCCGGGCCCTACCCTATCCCGGACAACGCGCCCATCGAGGGCGGCCCGAGCTCGGACGGCGACCGTCACATCCTCATGGTCGACTACGGAAGCTGCACGCTCTACGAGCTCTACTGGGCGTGGCCGCCGGGCGAGGGCGAGAATCCCTATACGGACCGCTGGTACGCGGGCTCGGGCGCGATCTTCGATCTCTCCTCCAATGATCTGCGGCCCGAGGGCTGGACCTCGGCCGACGCCGCCGGGCTGCCCATCTTCCCGGGGCTCGTGACCTACCACGAGGCGGTCGAAGAGGGCGTGATCGACCACGCGCTGCGCGTCACGGTGAGCGCGACCCAGCGCGGCTACATCCACCCGGCCACGCACTATGCCAGCGACTCGACCGATTCCAACCTGCCGCCCATGGGCCTGCGCCTGCGCATGAAGGGAGCTTTCGACTGCTCGGGCTACTCGCAGGAGGCGCAGGTCGTGTGCGCGGCGCTCAAGACGTACGGCATGTTCGTGGCCGACAACGGTTCCGACTGGTACATCTCCGGCGCGCCGGACGACCGCTGGAGCGACGACAACCTGGGCGACTTGAAGCAGATCCCGGGCTCCGCGTTCGAGGCGGTCTATACAGGGGACATCATCTATTGATCGGGAATTGGGTCGTCGTGGTCGTCACGCGTACAAAAAATGCACATCGTAGGGAACGAGTGGCAATGCGTGTTTCTCATTCCTTTCTACGCTGGAGCGGCGCGACCACTGCGCTCGTAGTCGTGTTTTACGGCGGCACAACCGCGTGCACGTGCACCAAAACGTTTCGGTCCGAACCTGGTGAGCCAATAGTCGCCCTTTCAACAGGGAGAAACAGCAGCGCAGATCCGGCCAGGTCATCCGACAGCAGCCGCAGATGCGCCGAGAAACCAGGGGATGCAGAGCATGGCTGCGGCGACGAAACGACAACGCGTTGGCTCGCGACCGCTCCTCATGTTCCGTTGGCATTCACTGACAGGCACGAGATCTACAATGTTGATTCGCACTGCTGCGAGCCATGGTCGAAAGCAAAGTCGCGCTGGCGCACCGTGGATGCATGGGGACAGGTCGTCGGTTCTGCGGAGATCGTGTCGCGTAGCTATTACGAATACGCCGAATGCTACGATACGACCTGGAAGCTCATTCAGGGCAGTTGGGGAGCGGGACTACTCGCATCCGAAGACGGCGACTGGCGCCCCCCGCCATCGGTCCAATGGACTCCATCGCCGTCGCAAATGGCTGCACTCAGTCGCATGGTGGACGACGTCTATCATGCATTCGTCTTCACGGATCTCAGCTTCATACGCCTTACCACCGGCCCGGGGCAGACCGAGGGGACGGACAAGCTTCTTCCTCTAGAGCGGCGGACTCTTCTGTTTACCATCCCTCCACGCAAACGCGACAGTGAGCCTGCGCCTCCGAACCCAACGCAGTTTGCGGTTGTGGGTGGCCCTGTTCTTCTTGTGGCGTTTCTACATCCGGACGAGCGGTGGATCGTGTCTGCGGAAAGGAATGAACTGACCGATGGCGATCGCACGCACCTGACGTATCAGCCTATTGCGGTCTTCGATGTTGATGAAGACGGATTCCCCGAGATCATCTACCGTTTCAGTGAGGGCGAGTGGTGGGGAGAGACCATCCTGAAACTGGACACTGCATTCGATCGTTGGAGGGAAGTGGCGACCAGCGTAATGGGGAGTATAGCGTAGGGAAGTGCCACAGTGATACGGTGCTTCCTATCCCCAGCGTGAAAAATCTTTCAGGTGCGACGGCTACCGCGCGTACGTCATGATGAACAGCATGGCGCCCATGACGACCGCGGACGCCACCAGCAGGAGGACGAAGGTGCGCCGGCTCACCGACCTGCCGCGCGGTGGAGCGCTCGCGGCCAGGATCTCGTCGAAGCGCCTGACGAGCCGCTCGAGCTGCTCCTTGGCCATGGGATCTTCACCGCGCAGCCGGTAGCGGAACGCGGCGTACCCGGCGCAGCCCTGCGCGAGGGCCTGCTCCACGAAGAGCGCGTGACGCGCGCGATCATCCCACGCCTCCTCCACGCGAAGCCACAGGGCCTTGAGCGCGTCGGGCACGCCCTCCTCGAGCACGGTCGGATCGAACTTCTCGAACACGAGGCCGCAGCGCGGGCATGACTCTCGGTCCCGCTGGGTCCCGCACTTCGGGCAGGCTGCGTCCATGGACGCGTCCCTTCGGCTAGCGCTTGCCCTTCTTGGGCTTGGCCTTGAGCGTAGGCTTGACCGCGGGCCTGGCCTTGGACTTGGCCGCGAGCTTGGGCGTGAGCTTGATCTTGGTCACGGGCTTGGCCTTGGGTTTGGCCTTGGGTGCGGGCTTCGTGAGGACCCTGATCCTCGGCGCGGGCCTGGCCTTGGGCTTGGGCGCAGCCTTGACCTTGGGCTTGGGCTTGGCCTTGGGAGCCGGTGCGGCGGCCTTGCGTGCGGCGGCCTCGCGCAGGGCGGCCTGGGCCGCGGCCATGCGCGCGATGGGCACGCGGAACGGGGAGCACGACACGTAGTCGAGCCCCACCTCGTGGCAGAACTCCACGGAGGTCGGCTCGCCGCCATGCTCGCCGCAGATGCCGACCTTGAGCTTCGGCCGCGACGCGCGGCCCTTCTCGACGCCCATGCGCACGAGCTGGCCTACGCCCTCGCGGTCGAGCGCCTCGAATGGGTCGCGCTCGTAGATCTTGAGCTCGCGGTAGCGCGGCAGGAACGAGCCCGCGTCGTCGCGCGAGACGCCGAGCGTGGTCTGCGTGAGGTCGTTGGTGCCGAACGAGAAGAACTCGGCCTCCCTGGCGATGGCGTCCGCGGTGACCGCGGCCCGCGGCAGCTCGATCATAGTGCCCACCAGGTAGGGCACGCGCGTGCCGGTCTCGGCGAAGACCTTGTCGGCCGTGGCGCGCACGATTGCCGCCTGGAGCCTGAATTCCTCGACCTTGCCCACGAGCGGGATCATGACCTCGGGGTTCACGTCGATGCCGCGCTTCTTCACCTCGACCGCGGCCTCGAAGATGGCGCGCGCCTGCATCTCGGTGATCTCGGGGAACGAGATGCCGAGCCGGCAGCCGCGGTGGCCGAGCATGGGGTTGAACTCGGCGAGCGCGCGCGCCTTGGCCGAGATGGCCGACGCCGGGATGCCGCTCTCGCGCGACAGATCCGCGATCTCCTCCTCCGTGTGCGGCAAAAACTCGTGGAGCGGCGGATCGAGCGTGCGGATGGTGACCGGGCGGCCGCCCATGGCCTCGAAGATCCCGGCGAAGTCCCTGCGCTGCAAGGGCAGGATCTTGGAGAGCGCGCGGCGCCTGTCTTCCTCGTTCTCGGCGATGATCATCTCGCGCATGGGGCCGATCTTGCCCGGCCCGAAGAACATGTGCTCGGTCCGGCACAGCCCGATGCCCTCGGCGCCGAAGGACACGGCCTTGGCGGCCTGGTCGGGCTGGTCCGCGTTGGTGCGCACCTTGAGCCTGCGGAAGCGGTCGGCGATGGCCATGATCTTGGCGTAGGTCTGATAGGTTGGCGCCTCATCGGGCCGAAGCGTCTTGTCGATGAGCACGCGCACGACCTCGGACGGCACCGTGGCCACCTGGCCCTCGAGCACCTCGCCCGCGGTCCCGTCGAGGGACATGAAGTCGCCCTCCCTGAGCGTGACGCCGCCCATGCGCACCACGCCCGCGGCGTAGTCCACGTCGGCCGCGCCGCAGCCGGCCACGCACACCTTGCCCATCTGCCGCGCCACGAGCGCCGCGTGGCTGGTCACGCCGCCGCGCGCGGTCAGGATGCCCTCGGCCGCGTTCATGCCCGCGATGTCCTCGGGCGAGGTCTCGTGGCGGACCAGGATCACCGGGCCGGTCGCGGCCATCTCCATGGCCTTCTCGGCGGTGAGCGCGATGCGGCCCGTGGCGGCTCCGGGTCCGGCCGCGAGGCCCTTTGCGAGCACCTTGGCCGTTCGCTTGGCGTTGGGATCGAACACCGGGCGCAAAAGCTGGTTCAGCTGCTCGGGCTCGATGCGCAGGAGCGCCTGCTTCTCGTCGATGAGGCCCTCGACGACCATGTCAGCGGCCATGCGCACCGCGGCGAACCCCGTGCGCTTGCCGGTGCGCGTCTGCAAGAGGTAGAGGCGCCCGCGCTCCACCGTGAACTCGAGATCCTGCATGTCGCGGTAGTGGTTCTCGAGCCGGCCGCGCACTTCCACGAGCTGACGGTAGACCTCGGGGAACTTGTGCTCGAGCGATTCGTCGCCGCTGTGCGCGTACGAGATCTTCTGCGGCGTGCGGATGCCGGCCACCACGTCCTCGCCCTGGGCGTTGCGCAGCCACTCGCCGAAGAACACGTGCTCGCCCGTGGCCGGGTCGCGGGTGAAGGCCACGCCCGTGGCGCAGTCGTCGCCCATGTTGCCGAAGACCATGGTCTGCACGTTGACGGCCGTGCCCCAGTGGGACGGAATATGGTTCAACTGCCTGTAGGTGACCGCGCGCGGGTTGTTCCAGGAGCCGAACACGGCGCCCACGGCGCCCCACAGCTGCTCCATGGCGTCATCGGGGAAGGTCTTGCCCTCTGCGCGGATGATCGCCTTGGACTCGCGCACGATCCTGCGCAGCTCCGGCCCCGGCACCTCGAAGTCCTGCGTGACGCCCAGGCGGCGCTTGGCCTCGTCCATGAGCTTCTCGCACTTGTGGCGGTGCACGCCGAGCACCACGTCGCCGTACATCATGACGAAGCGCCGGTACGCGTCGAACACGAAGCGCTCGTTCCCGAACAGGCGCACCATGCCCTCGGCCACCGCGTCGTTGATGCCCAGGTTCAAGATGGTGTCCATCATGCCCGGCATGGACGCGGGCGCGCCGGAGCGCACCGACATGAGCAGCGGGTTCTCGGGGTCGCCGAAGCGTTTTCCCGCGAGCCGGCTCACCTCGCGCAGGGCCGCCTCGACCTCTGCCGTGAGCGAAGGCGGCAGCTTGCCGCCGGTCTCGAAGTAGCGGTTGCACACCGCGGTGGTGATCGTGAAGCCGGGCGGCACGGGCAGGCCGAGCAGCACCATCTCGGCCAGGTTCGCTCCCTTGCCGCCGAGGAGCTCCTTCATCTTCGCGTTGCCGTCGGCCCTGCCGCCGCCGAACAGGTAGACCATTTTCTCCGCGCGTTTTGCCATCTTCCTTCTCCTCTCGAGTGAACGGTGCCCGAACGGTTCGAGCTTGCGGGCAAGCGTAGACGCGTTTATGACCGTATTCAATAGCGCTCGCGCCCTTTTTTGCCGGAAATCGGCGAGACTCGGAGGTCCCCCAAGATGCCCATCACCCCGGAGCTGAAAGCCATCCTGGCCTGTCCCAAGTGCAAAGGGCCCCTTGCGGAGCACAAGGACCCCGAGGGCTTCGCGTGCGAGGCCTGCAAGCTCCTCTACAAGGTGGAGGACGAGATCCCGAACTTCCTCATCGACGAGGCCGTGCCGCTCAAATGACGAATAGAATGGTCTCGCGACGCAAGATCACCACCGCCGAGCGCTGGGCGCGACGGATACGGTTCTGGCAGGAGCGCCTCGCGCCCGAGCTCCCCGACATCCCGCCCGAGGATCTCGCGCTCATCCTGTCGTCGATCCTGCAGCCCAGGAGCGTGCCCCGGCGCTGGCTGCTCAGGAAGGTCACGGACGATGGCTATGCCCTCTGAGAAAGTCCTTCTGGCGGACATCGTCCGCGCCTGCAGGAGCGTGGGGCTCGACCCGATCCTGATCGGGAACGCGGCCGCCGCGCTCCAGGGCGCTCCCGTGACCACGCGCGACGTGGACTTCTTCGTGCGCGACTCGGAGGCGAACCGGCGGAGGATCGAGCGCCTCGCCGGGCTCCTCGGCGACCTGGCCGTGACCCACCCGGGAGAGCCGCTTTCCGACATGACGCGGCTCGTGGGAGGGCCGGTCGAAATCGATTTCGTGTTCCACCTGTCGAGCGGCGCCCGGTTCGAGTCGCTCCGGTCGCGCGCGGTGGACATCCGCTTTTCGGACGTGAACGTGCGCGTCGCCTCGCTCGCGGACATCATCGCGTCCAAGCGCGCCACCGGCCGGCCCAAGGATCTCGCGGTGCTGCCGGTGCTCGAGCAGACCGCGCGCGTCCTCGAAAAGATGGAACAGGATGCATGGGGCGCCCCCCCGAGGGGCCGGAGCTAACGCAAGATCATCAGAGAGGTGAGTCGTAGCTCAGGCGCTCGCGGCCACGGCCAAGCGCGGGGCCAGGCGGACAGAAATCATCTTGGAGACGCCGGCCTCCTCCATGGTCACGCCGTACAGGGTGTCGGACTTCTCCATGGTGACTTTGGAGTGCGTGATGATGATGAACTGCGAGCGGTCCGTCATGCCGCGCACCATGTCGACGAACCGGCCGATGTTGGCCTCGTCGAGGGGCGCGTCCACCTCGTCGAGCAGGCAGAACGGGCTCGGCCTGTGCCCGAAGATGGCGAACAGCAGGCTGACCGCGGTAAGGGCCTTCTCTCCGCCGCTCATGAGCTCGATGTTGCCGAGCCGCTTGCCCGGGGGCTGGGCCACGATGTCCACTCCGGACGCGAGGAGATCCTCGGGATCGGTGAGCATGAGCTCGGCCCGGCCACCCCTGAAGAGCTTGGGGAAGATGTCCTTGAACCTCGCGTTCACGTCCTCGAACGTCTCCTTGAAGCGCCGGCGCGAGTCCTTGTCCATGCGGGCGATGGCGCGCTCGAGATCCTCGAGGGCCTGCTCCAGGTCGGCCTTCTGCACCGTGAGCACGCTGTAGCGCTCCTCCTCCCGCTCGAACTCCTCGATGGCGCCCAGGTTGATGGGGCCCATGCGATCGATGAGGCCGCGCAGCTCGTCGATGCGCGCCTTGACGTCCGGGCCCGGCAGCGGGCGCAGGTGGTAATCGCCGAGCACGCGCGGAAGATCGATGCGGTGGCGCTCGAACACACCCTCGACGAGGTGGCCGGTCTCGATTTCGACCTGGTTCGCGTCGAGCCTGAGCGCCGCCACCTTCTCGGCGATCGCGTCGACCTGGCGCCGCCGCTCCTTGAGCCCGTGCTCGCCCTCGACCAGCCGCAAGGCCACGGCCTCGAGGCGTTCCTGGCACTCGGTCACGCGCGCCCGAGCCATCTTGCTCTCTGCGAGTCGGCCGAGCAGCACGTCGCGGTGACGGACCAGATCGCCGGCCGCGCGCCCCGTCTCGTCGGCCACCCGGCAGCGATCGCGCCGAATGCCTTCAAGCCGGCTCCTCACCTCTGCGAGGCTCTTCGCGATGTTCTCGCGCCGCGCGATGGCCGCGCCCACCTGCTGCTCGAGAGCCGCCTGCTCCACGCGCAGATCCGCCGTGGCGGCGGCCAATCTGTCGGTCTCGGCGCGCAGCGCCTCGATGGCCGGCGCATGCTCCGCGAGCCACGCCTCGAGAGCCGCGGCCTCGGCGGTCGCCTCGCTCACTGCGAGGGACATTTCCGCGAGGTCGGCGCGCGCCTCGGCGAGCACCTCCTCGTGGCTCGAGATCTCGACCGCGAGAGCCTCCTTGCGCCGCACCACGGCCGCGAGCTCGTCCGCCGCGCGCGCCCGATCCTTGCGCGCCTCGGCGAGCTGGATGGCGTGCTCCTGCGCCTCGCGCAGCGCCCTCTCCGCGGCCTCCCGACGCGCGCCGAGCTCTTCCTTGAGCGCGTTGAAGCGCTCCTCGAGCGCGTCGTGACGTCCGTGAAGTCGCTCCACCTCGCCCGCCAGCTCGCGGATCTCGCGCTTCTGAACGAGCAGGTCGGCCTCGGGCGAGCGCGAGCGCCCGCCGCGCATGACCCCGTCGGCCTCGATGAGCTGCCCGTCGAGCGTGACGAACGCGGCTTCGCCGCCGGTCGCCTCCCACAGGGCCATGGCGTCGGTCAGGTGCTCGACGACGAATACACCGTCAAGGAGACGCGACACGAGCTCCGCGGTCGCCTCGTCGGCCGCCTTCACGAAGTCGCCGAGCGCGCCCACGACGCGCGGGTCGGTCGGCGGGGTCGCCTGCGACGCCTTGCCCGCGGTCCGGGCGAGGACGGTCACGCGTCCGAGATCACGCGCCTTGAGCTTCTCCAGGATCGCGAGGCCCGCGGCGCGGTCCTTCACGATGAGCGCCTCGAGCCGGTCGCCGAGCGCCGCCGCGAGCGCCACCTCCAGATGGGCCGGGCACTCCACCTCGTCGACAAGGAGGCTTAAGAGCGCCGGATCGTGCTCGTCGCGCAGGGTGACGACCGCCTCGCGAACGCCCCGATCGTGGCGTTCGAGCCCCCTGTGCATCTCCTCGAGGGAGGCGAGGCGCGAGGCCTTGGAGTGAAGCTCGTCGCGGGTGCAGCGACGCTCTCCGTCGCACGCGTCGATTTCCTCGCGCAGACGGTTGAACGCCTCGCGCTCGCTCTGCTCGATTGTGCGCGCCGTGCAGAGCGCACCCTCCACCGACGCCGTGCGTCCGTCGATGCCGTCCACGGCCAGAGCCAGCTCACGCGCCCGTGCGTCGAGCCCCTCGTCCTCGGTGAGCGCGGTCTTGAGTCGATCTTCGGCCTCCCCGATGCGGCGCCCGAGGTTCGTCACCGCGCCCTCCGACGCGGCGAGCCTCGCCCGCGAGCGTCCCGCCTGGTCCTTCTTCTCCTCCTGGGTCGCCGTGAGGCTCTGCAGCCCGGCGCGCGCTTCCTCTGCCGCCGCGGCCATCCGCGCATGGCGTTCCACAACGGACGCGCGGTCCGCGTCGAGCGCGGCCACCTCGGCCGCCACGGACTCAAGGTCGCCCTCGAGAGATCGTCCCTGAGCCTCCACCGCGGTCTCCTGCTCCGTGAGGGCCGCCTGCTCCTTGGCCAGCCGGGTCAGGGCGTCGCCGAGGTGCCGGGCCTCGTTCTCGAGGACCTGGATGGCGTTGTCGATCTCGTACGCGGCGCCGCGCGCCTCGTCGGCCTGCCCCTTGACCGCCTGCTCGTCGAGGCGGGAAACCTCGACCTCGGCCTCGAGGGCGGTGAGCCCTCCACGCGCCTCCTGCTGGATGTCCTCGGACTCGGAGAGGGCCGCGGCCACGGCCATCGCGCGCGCCCGAAGCTCCAGGTAGCGGTGGCTCGCCAGGTACATCTCGAGGTCGAGGCGCTCGGCGCTGTAGACCTTGTAGCGCTCGGCCTTCTTGGCCTGCCGCTTGAGGCTCGCCAGGTTGCGCTCGATCTCGCCCACGATGTCGGTCACGCGCGCCAGGTTCTGCCGCGTCTGCTCCATTCGCCGCTCGGCGGATCTGCGGCTGGCCTTGTACTTGGTGATGCCGGCCGCCTCCTCGATCATGGCGCGGCGATCTTCTGACCTCGAGCTCACGATGAGCCCGATGCGGCCCTGCTCGATGATCGAGTAGGCGCGCGCGCCCGCGCCGGTGCCCAGAAACAAATCGGTGACGTCCATCAGCCGGCACGGCACCTTGTTAATGAAGTACTCGCTCGTCCCGTCCCTGTGCAGGCGGCGAGTGGTGGAGACCTCGGAGTAGCCGACGAACTCCGGGTGCGACAGGCCGTCCGTATTGTCGAAGGTGATGGTGACCTCGGCCATGGACTTGGGTCCGCGCGTCTCGGACCCGTTGAAAATGACGTCCTCCATACCCTTGCCGCGCAGGTTCTTGGCCGACTGTTCGCCAAGCGCCCAACGAATCGCGTCCACGATGTTGCTCTTTCCGCAGCCATTGGGCCCGACCACGGCCGTCACGGCATGGTCGAAAACGACCTTTGTCTCGTCATAAAACGATTTGAATCCGCAGATATCGACTTGTTTGATTCTCATGACCTACCCTCACCCTGAACCTGCCTGGGCAGGTCCGGGACGATCGACTCCCAGCCAGATTTTCGCGCCTCGGAACGGATTCACACTAGCAGATGGGAACTGACACCACAACACCTTTTAGTCCAATGCCATATATGCATGGTACTGCCATGAGCATACGAGCCTATTTGACATCGGAACCAGGGCTGCGGTACCTCGATCCCGATGGTCATGACCCCGCACATTCCGCCGGATTCTCCGGATTTTCCCGGAGATCCCAGCCCGCAGCCGCCCTTTGGCGCCCCGGACGCGCTGCGCTCCATCGCCCTGTGGAGCCTGGGCCTGCCGCATTTGGCGGCCTGGGTGCTCGGCGTCCGGGCCGCGTCCGGGATCGTGGACCTCAAGCGTCACGACCGCTGGCTCAAGCTCATGGCGCGTTCGGTGACCACCCTGGCCGGCATCCGCGTGGAGACGCTCGGGCGCGAGGTCCTCGAAAAGGACCGGGCCTATGTCTATGTGGTCAATCACGTGAACATCTTCGACATGTTCGTCATCTACCAATCCATTCCGTCCTACACCCGTTCGCTCGAGGAGAAGAGCCATTTCTCGTGGCCTATCATCGGCTCGCTCATCACCGCCGCCGGGCAGATCCCCGTCGACCGCAAGGATCGGCGCGTCACGGCGCGCGGGCTCATGCGCGCGGCCGAGATGCTCCGCCGCGGCGAGTCGCTCACGGTGCTGCCGGAGGGAGCGCGCACGCTCGACGGAGGCGTGGGGCCGTTCTACGAAGGCGCGTTCCGGCTCGCGATCCAGGCCGGGGCGCCGGTCGCTCCGTTCGCCATGCGCGGCGGACGGGCGATCTCCAGGCGCGGCGACTTCCGCATCCGCCCGGGCTCGGTGCAGGTCCTGTTCGCCGCTCCCGTGCCGACGGCGGGCATGAAGCCCACGGACGCCGGAGAGCTCGCACGCAGGTGCCGGACCATCGTCATCGAGCTCTTGCAGGGAAGGAGGCGGCCCGGCGAATAGCCGGCCCGGATCGGAACCCGGATCGGAAGGTGGTTCCGGGAGCGACGAAATGGGTTATAGTCGTCCACACAAGCACACAAGGGGGTGCCTGACATGAAGAAGAAAGCGATCACCATTCTCGTCATCGTCCTGCTCGCCGCCGGAATCGGAGGTTACCTGGTCTACAGCAGGTACCTGCGATTCATGGACGCGTTCACGGCGTGCCCGGTCTCCGCGTTCCGCACGGCGGCGTCCACGCCCGACACGGCCATCGCCTTCGTGAGCGAAGCCGCGCTCAAGTCGCTCGTGACCACCGAGAAGTGCAGCCTCGACTGCGACCACGGCAACACGGCGGCGTGCGTCCTGTACGCGGCCGCGCTTCGCAAGGGAGTGTTCCTGCTGGCGAACCCCGCCGACGCGGACGCGCTGCTCAAGGACACCTGCGCCAAGGGCGAGCAGCTCGCGTGCCAGGTTGAAAAGTCCATCGCCGACACGGCGGCGGCCGAAGCCAAGGCCAAAGTCGCGGCCGAGGAGGCCAAGGCGAGCGCCGAGGCACGCGAAGCGCTCGTTGCGTCCCGCACGGCGGTGCAGCGCATGAGTGAGGAGTCGCTCGACTACTTCAAGGGCAAGACCCTGCCCATGACCACCGAGGCCATGAACAAGTGGTACGAGGACACGATCCGGTTCCTGCTCTACGACAAACCCAAGCTCTGCAAGCTGCACCATATCGAGGGGCACGACCCGATGAACGTCGGTCTCGAGGAGTTCGCGATCTCCAAGTACACGGGCGGCGCCGAAAAACCCGATCTCCCGACCATCATGGAGTTCTTCGGCGAGCTGAACCGCCTGGGCGTGGGGCAGATCCAGCTCGACGAGAGGGTGGAGAAGAAGCCCGAGAGCGAGATCCCCATCAACCACCCGTACTTCAAGGCCAAGCGCACCTTCCTGTGGCGTGTGGCCCAGGTGGAGCTCAAGGTTCTCGATCTGGTCGAGAAGTCCCTCTCCTCCAAGTAGAGCCGGTCGAAAGACCCAGCGTTCATTTTTTTCGCAACCCGCGCCCCCGAACGGCCGATAGAGGCGTTCGGAGGCGAGAGATGACGCGCAACGAGCTTTCGGTGAGGGTTGCCGTTCCGGGTTCCAGGGAAGCCGTGTACCGCTTCGCGGAGCCGGTCGTCCGCGTGGGACGCTCGGACGCGTGCCACCTGTCCATCTGCCACGAGGCGGTGCCGCGCGAGTTGTGCCGGGCGTGGGTCGAGGAGGGCGGCGGCTCTGTGCGCGTGGAGGAGCGGCCCGGCCTTCGCAATCCGCTCATGAAGGGCAAAAGGCCGGTACGCGGCGGCGTCGCAGGGCCCGTGCTGCACCTCTCAATCGGGCCCGTATCCCTCGTCTTCGAACCCGCCGACCCTATCCACAGGCCCGCCTCGTCCGCGAAGCCCGGCTTGAGGAGAGCCGCATTCGCCGGTCTCGCGCTCGCCACCGTTGCGTGCGCGGTCCTCCTTGCGTCCGATCGCTTGGACCGAACGCCGCTGTCGGGCCCTGTCGACACCCTCCCGGCCACCCCGTTCGCGTCCCCGACCCGCACCTCGTGCCCGGACGTCGGCGAATGTGTCGTTGAGGCCCGGCTCTCGGCGTCGCGTGCGCGGGAGCTCCTGTCGAGACCCGGCGCAACGCCCGGAACCGGCGTCGCCGCGACGCGCCTGCTGCGGGACGCCGCGACGAAGCTCGCCCTGGCCGGCGCAAGCGATGCGACCGACGTGGCAACGCAGGCCGATGACCTCGAGCGCCGCACGCTCGCCGCGTACCGCCGGGAGGTCCTGGCGCTCGAGCGCGCTCTCGAGCGGGGCGACGAGCCTGCGAAGGGCGCGGCCGCGCGCAACCTGATCGAGTTCCTCGGAGCCGGCGACGACCCGGCCCGGACTTTCCTCTCTTCGCTGGCGCGAGCCGCAGGGCCCGTGCGAAAGGAGAAACGACCATGAGAATCGCCGTTGCCGGAATCGCCTTGCTTGCCGCGGCCGCGGCATCCTGCGGCCAACCCGCGCCTCGCGACACGGCCCCGGATCCCGGAACTGGAACCGATGCCGTCGCGGCAGCGCAGATGGTGGCCGCGGCAGGAAGACTGGCCGCGACCGGGCGTCACCTCGAGGCGAGCTGGTACCTGGAGGCGGCCCTGACCGCGGGCGGCGACGAGCGGGCCGTCCTGCCCGCCCTGGCGATCGAGGAGGTGCGGGCCGGACGCCTGCGGGCCGCGCGCGAGAGCCTCGATCGGCTCGCGGTGATCATGCCCGGGCATCCCGGGCTCGAGGAGCTCGCCGGAACGGTCTTACGGCTCACCGACGGCCGCGACGGGGCGGCGAGCAGGGAGGTGGCGCCATGATCCCGTCCGATGCGTTTCGCGAGTCGCTCGCCCTGTTCTTCGAGCCCATCGCGCCGTTCCTGGCGGACGGCGACGTGAGCGAGATCATGATCAACGGCTGCGAGGAGATCTGGGTCGAGCGGCGCGGCGTGCTGTCGCTTACGGACGCCGCGTTCCCGAGCCGCGAGGCGCTCGATGCGGCCCTCACGAACGTGGCCCAGTTCGAGGGTCGGCCCTTCGACGCGGCGCACCCGATCCTCGAGGCGCACCTGCCCGACGGCTCGCGGCTCGAAGCCGTGATCCCGCCGCTCGCGGCCGGCGGTCCGGCGGTCGCCATCCGCAGGTTCTCGCGCGCCGCCCTCACCACGGAGCAGCTCCTCAAGGGAGGCTCGCTCAGCCCGGACGCGGCCGGGTTCCTCGCCCGCGTGGTGGCCGCGCGCAAGAACATCCTGGTATCGGGCGGCACCGGCTCGGGGAAGACCTCGCTCCTCGCCGCGCTCTCGCGCTTCGTGCCCGACGGAGAGCGCATCGTGGTCATCGAGGACACGCGCGAGCTCAAGCTGCAGAAGCGGCACGTGGTCTACCTCACGGCCCGCGCCGCGGACGAGCGCGGCCGCGGCCAGGTTGCGATCCGCGATCTCTTACGGGCCACCTTGCGCCTGCGCCCGGATCGCATCGTGGTCGGCGAGGTGCGCGGCGCCGAGGCCATCGATCTCGTGCAGGCCATGACCACGGGCCATGGCGGCTCCATGACCACCGTGCACGCGAGCTCCCCCGTCGGCGCGCTTCGGCGCCTCGAGACCATGGCGCTCATGGACGACACGGGGCTCCCGCTCAAGGCCCTGCGCGCCCAGATCGCCTCCGCCGTGGATCTGGTGGTGCAGGTCGCACGCGTATCTTCCGGACACAGGCTCGTCACGGCCGTGGGCCACGTCCGGGGGCTCACGCCCCAAGGCGACTACGCGGTGTGCGACCTCTTTTCGAGGGGCCGCGGCGGACCGCTCGAACGCGCCCGACGCGCGGACAAGGCGAAAGGAGCGCAGGCATGACGCACTCGGATGGGTGGGCCGCGGACGTGACGCGCGTGGCCGTCGTCGATCCGAGAACAGGGGAAATCGTGGGACCCGCATCTCGCGATTCGAAGAACGATCCGGATCCCGCGGCCATGGGGACGCGCATCGCCATCCTGAGGCCCTCCGCGCGCCCTTCCACGGCCGAGTTCATGCCCGCGAGCGGCCGCAAGGCCACGGGCGAGGTCACCTCCTTGTGGTCGGCCCGAGGGTCCTCGCCGCTCGAGCGAGCGAGGGATGCGGCGTGCAGGCTCTCGGCCGTCCTGCGCCGCCGCCCCGCCGTGCTCGCCGTCGCGATGACGGGGATGGTCGCAATCGCGCTCACCGCGGCCTTGCACCCGCGCGGCGAACGCCCGGCGGACGCGGCCCGGACCCGTGAACAAGGAACCCCGGTGCCGGAACTGGCCGCGATCCCGGATGTCCCCGCGGCACTGGAGCCGAACGTCGCGCCCGGGCGCGCGACCTTGCGCGCGGCGGTCGACGCCGTGGCCGAGGGAAGACTCGACGAGGCCCGGGCGATCTACATCGTCCTCGCCCGCGAGAACCCGCAGGAACGCTCCTTTCCCCTGGCCGCGGACATCCTCGGCCGCATGATCCCGGAGGCGCCATGAGGATGCTCGCCACTGCCCTGCTCGCCGTCGCCTGCACCGCCGCGCCGGTCGCGGAGCCGATCCGTGTGATCGTGCGCGTCACCGACGGCGCCTACAGCCCGGTGCCCTTGGTACGCGTGTTCGTGGACGGCTCTTCGGCGGGTTCCACGGACCGCAATGGGCGCGCCTCGCTCGAGGTGCAAGGACCGGACGGACGGCGGATCGGCGTCGAGGTATTGTGCCCGCCCGGCTCCCGCGATCCGTCGTCGTTGCGTCGCGAGGTGCGGCTGCGGCCGCTGCGGACGGCCGGCAACGGATCGGAACCACGCGCCTGGATGGAGATCGATTTTGCATGCCTGCCCGCGATCCGGCCCCACGTCCTCGTCGTGCGGACCGACCGGCGTGCCGGGCTTCCCGTTTGGGTGCTCGGTCGCCGCGTGGGCGCGACGGACGACGACGGCGTCCTGGAGACCGTGCTCACCGCGCGGCCCGGCGGCGAGATCGAGGTGATGATCGACACGGCCTCGCGTCCGGAGCTGAGGCCGGCCATGCCCGCCCGTCGCCTCGCCGTACCCGATCGCAGCCAGATCCTGCTCTTCGACCAGGTCTTCGAGACGCGTTCGACCCCGGCCGTCCGCAAGCGGCCGCGCGGTCCAAGGCGGCTGTGAGCGCGATCAGATGCCGGTTTCCATCCGAAGCCTGACGACCGCCTCCTCGAGCGCCGTTTCCAGGTCGTCCCCCGCCCCCCCCGCTGTCATGAACACCGTCAGGTAGTAGCCCCCGCCCACCTGCACGGTCACGGTCTCGTGGGTCGCGCCGATCGAGTCGAGCCGCGCGAGCTCCCCGCATCCCATCCACTGTAGCCGCTGCCGCGCCGACTCGAAAAGCACCACGCAGTGGGCCGCGACGAGGCGCGTCCGGAACGGGTCGAAAAACGAGTGATAGTCGATCGCCTCGCCTTCGACGTCGAAGAAGACCGCGGCCACGGCGCCCGGGATCCGCGCGGACATGCCAGCCAGGATGTCCGCGAACGGCGAACGGGGAACGTCCCGTTCGGGCTCTCGGATCTCTTCGCTCATGGGGCCTCGCCCGCGCCGAGGAGGGCGCTCTCGTAAATGAAGATCCCGCCGGCCTTGGACAGGCGATCCATCAAGGACTCGGCCGCGGCGCGCTTCTCGACGGGAAGCAGGCCCTCGACCAGCTGCGCGCGCACCTCGCCGAAGGAGCGGTTCTCGGCCGGCAGCTCCTCGATGACGAAAATGACGTGCCACCCGTAGCGTGTGGACACGGGGCCGCCCGACTGCCCGGAACCGCCGATGGCGAATGTCGCCTTCACGAACGGCTGCACGAACGCGGTCGAGTCGGCCGGGAACGGCGGCAGCTCCTCGTACTTGATCTTGCCCCCCGTGCCCGAAGACTCCCGGTTCCCGAGCTCGCGGAAGCCTTCGAGGGTCGCCACGGAGCGGGCCGCGGCCGCGATGCGCTCGGCCTCCTTCTTGGCCTGTGCGTCGGGCAGGCCGTTCTTGCCGGCGAGGACGACCATGTGCGCCACCCGCCTCAACGGACCGTGCACGAACGAGGAGATCCCCGCCTCGTAGATGCTCCGGAGCTTCTTCTCGTCGAGCGTGCGCGCATTGACGCCCCGGTCGATGCGCTGCACGAGCAGGGCGCGGGCCAGAGCCGCACGGCGCGCGTCCTCAACCTCGGCGAAGCTCCCGAAACCGCGGCGTCGGGCCTCGCCGGCGAGGAGCTCGAGCCGCACGAGATCTTCGAGCGCCTCGTTGGCGGACGGCCAGTGGCGCAAAACATCCTCCGGGCCGCTCGTGCCGCCGTCCCCGGCTCCGGCGTCGGCAACCTTCTCGGGCACACGCTCCTTGTCCCGCCCGCGCGCGTCCTCGAGCAGCGACGCGACGTCGTCCACCAGGATCGCCTCGCCGTCGACCCGCGCCACGACCCGGGACGGATCCGGCGCGCGGGAGGAGCGCCCGGCGCGGTCTTCGTCAGCGTCCCCCTGGACGCTGCAGGCCGCGCAGAGCACTGCCACTGGCATTGCGACGACTGCGCCGGTTCGAAAAGTGGCGATCACAGGCCGATTGTACCCACGAACCCGTCCGCCGGGAAGCGACAAGGACGCGAAATCCTCCGTGGGAGCGCGCTTCGCCGGGCTCATCGGACCCGCACGAGCGTGCCCTGCTCGTTGGGGCTCGTGTGCACGGCCCAGAAACCGTCCGGGACCCGCGGCAGGGTCCACTCGTAGAACCACTTCGCGTCCCTGGGCGACAGGTTCACGCAGCCGTGGCTGCGCCGGTTGCCGAAGCCGTTGTGCCAGTACACGCCGTGCAGCGCGAAGTTTTCGTAGAAGAACTGCGTCCAGGGGACGTCGTGCAGCGAGAAGAGCTTCGGCGCCTCGCCCGCGTCCGGCCCCCCGTCCGCTGGCCCGGTCTCCTCCGGCTCGTCCGTGTTGTCCATGGCGATGGCCGCGACCTTGACCCAGATCCGGAACGTCCCCTTGATCGTCGACGACGGGCCGCGCCTGCCCGACGAGATCAACGTGACGTACACCGGCGTCGCCCCCTCGTAGGCGGTCACGATCTGCTCCTCGGTGTCCACGTCGATCCAGCGCTGCCCCGGGCCGAGCCCCTCGGGCGGCGGTGCCGCGGTCGAGACGCGCACGTCCGAGCCCGCGATCCAGGCGTTCTCGTCGAAGCGGACGAAGCGCTTGCGACCCTCACCCGTCTCCTCGAGGACCTGGAACGGAGTGAACCGCTGGGCCTTGCCGAGCCGGTCCGCCGTGCGCCGCGAGGGCTTCATGTAGGTTGAGGCCACCTTCGAATTGACGAAGCCCATCGGCCAGGGCTTTCCATCCACGAGGGCCACCCCTGCGAGCTCGCTCACGCGCCCGGTGATCCCCACGGCGCCCCTTGGGACCAGGTTGCCCTCGGCCGTGCGGTAGAACGCCTGCCCCCCGACGCTCACCGCGCCGTCGACGCCGAACCCGAACCCCTCGAGCACGTCGCGCACCTCGGACAGGTATCCACCACCCTCGAGCCGGTACTCCACCGTGGGCTCTCGCACGAAACCGTACGGCCACGGCGTGAGCTCCCCGTCCTTGACGATGGGGTAGCGCGGGGCCGACGGCGGCAGCCGGGAAGCCTTCACGTCCTCGCCGCAGATCCAGGAGTCGTCGTGGACCCGGTACCAGACCCGGCTGCACCCCGGGCCGGTCGAGGCGGCCAGGGCCGGCAGCCGCGCACCCTTCATGACCTCCCCCCGCCGCCGGGAGGCGTTGGTCGGTGAGAGCCGGACCAGGGAGTGCTCCTTCATCACCTCGACCGATGCCGGAAGCGTGGCAACGGATTCGTACGGCGATGGCGGAAGGGCGACGACCTCGGCGCTCGCCCGATCCGCGCCGATCAGGCAGACAAGAGCTCCGACCCAGGGTGTCAGAGTCGTTCCGAGGAAGGATATCGAGCGCCTTTTTATACCGCAATACGATAGCATCGTTAGAAGATCACCTGTCCTTCCACAACCATACCCCAGGGGGCGGCCGGAGACCAGAAAAGCGGTGACTGGGCTGGATTTAGGTCCGGTGCGGCACGGTCATATCGCATATTGTATAATATATTTTCCAGATTACAAATGCCGCAACCAGACCAGCCGTAGAGATATCCTTGACTTGAGGGTTCGCAGAAAGGTAACTTGAGGGAGCGCAGTCGGGCCGGTCGGCATGGAAACGCGACGGCAGGCGCCGGGTGCAGGAGGGGTCGTAGAGGATAAAATGGACAGCCTCGTTACCGCTGTGGCGGCCTCGATCCTGTCGTTGCTTCCCCACTGGAAGTCCGAGCAGGCCCGGGAACGGGCCCATGAGTACGCGTCCATCATCGTCGAAGAGTCCGCGATCGGGGAAACCAGGGACCCGGAGATCGATCCGTTCCTGGTGGTGGCCATCATCTTCCGGGAGAGCAGCTTCCGGGCCGAGGTCAAGGGCAAGCACGGCGAGGTCGGGCTGATGCAGGTCATGCCGCTCGGCACCCTCACCCGCACCATCACCAAGGACAGCAGCACCGACGTCCGGGCGAACATCCGGGCCGGCATCGGCCATCTGCGCTACTGGCAGGCCGAGTGCGGCTCCGACATGCTCACCTGGGTCTCCGCCTACAACGCCGGAAAATGTATCAAGACAGGCTATGGACGCAGAATCATTAGCCTTTATTGCAACCTGCACCCAGGCGGATGCGGGGGCGTGTCTTGACGTTCAACGCGATCGAGACCATCGGCGCGGCCTTCACCCTGTGGGCACGCGCCCTCGGACGCCTGATGCTCATCTTCCTCGTCCCCTGGGCGGTCGTGCTGCCGCTCGGCATCGTCACCGGCGTCCTGACCCACATGTGGTTGAGCAACGAGACCTATCTCCTGCCGATGGTCGCCATGGGCACCGTGACCATCCTCACGGCAATGCCCCTGTTCCTGGCCATGATCGCCGGTACGTTCCTGCTGCTCGCGGATCAGGCGCGCCACGAGGCCGGGCGCCGGGGCGTGGGCGAAGCGTTCGGTCTCGGATTCCGATGCTTTTGGCGCTTCCTGGGCGCGACAGCCATTGCCGGCTTTGCATTCCTTGGGATCGCCCTGCTCCCTGTCCTCGTCTGGTTCCTGGCGTGGCCGATCGCGATCCCGCTCGCGCCCGTGTCTCTCCTTGCCGCGACCTTCCTGGGTGTCCGGTGGGCCGCGGTCGGGCCGCTCATCGCCGTCGACGACGCAGGGGCCCTCGAAGCTCTGCACCGTTCGGCCGCCCTGGTCCGCGGACGGTGGTGGCGTGTGTTTACCGTCCTGCTGCTCTGCCTGCCCGCGCTCGCGCTTGGCCCGCTGGCCCTGGCCGTGGTGTTCGCGATCGCCTCCGGCCTCAAGGACGGCACGCGCTAACCCCCGGAAGCGGACTCCCGTCGTTCTCTTCGTCTCGTGAAGAGGTACGCGACGAAGACCGAGAGGAAATAGAGCACGACGAGGGGGATGGCCATGCACAGCTGGCTGAAGACGTCGGGCCCCGGCGTGAGCACGGCCGCCACGAAAAACGCGATCACGATGAAGTACCGGGCGAAGCGCAACAGGTGCCGGTGCGTCACGATGCCGGCCATGGAGAGGAACGTGATGAAGATGGGCAGCTCGAACACGACGCCGAAGCCGATGAGGAGCTGGACCGCGAGGGAGAGGTAGTCCTTCATCATGATGACCGGCGCGAGCTGCTGCGCGAGGCGCCCCCGGGATACGACCAGCGCCCACGTGTGCGTTCCCGCCCCGGCCGTCGCGTCCGCCGTCGTGAGCACGTCGTAGCCCGGCGGACCCTGCGCCCGCGACCATTCGCGGACGATGCGCCGGCCGTCGCGGGACAGGGCACCCACGGTGGGAGCCGGGCCGCAGCCCGACTCGTGCCAGCGGTACTCGAGGGTCACGCCCTTCGAGGCGCCCGCGGGGAGGGCGGAGAAGGTCTCGCACTTCCTCGTGAGCTTGCGCTTCATCCAGGCCAGGGCTTCGTCCGTCGCGTCCGCCGGCACGGGGCGCGCGGTCACGACGCCGTCGCCGCTCACGGTCGAGGAGGTCTTCACCACGTAGCCGCCGATGGGCCCCGAGAACTCGAGGAAGTACTGGAAGGCGACCGGGAACACCAGGCTGTAGGCGAGCGCGGAGCCGCCCACGAAGAGCAGCGTGGACGAGAAGACGAACGGCAGGGCGAGGCGCTTCTCGCGCGGGTAGAGCCCGGGCGAGACGAACGCCCACAGCTGGTAGAGGATGACCGGGCTCGCCACGAACACGCCGCCCACGGCCGCGAGCTTGAGGTAGGCCATGAACGGCTCGATGGGGCTCGCGAAGTTGAGCTGGGGGTCGGGCAGCCCGTCCACTTTTCCCCACGCCTCGAAGAACGGCGCGACCATGAATTCGAGCAGCTCCTCCTTGAACGCGTAACAGGCAATGAAGCCCACCGCGAGGGCTATGGCGCACTTGATGAGCCTCGAGCGCAGCTCCTCGAGGTGCTCGAGGAACGTCATGCGCGCCTCGCCGCTCAAGGCTCACTCTTCTTGGGCCCCGGATCGCCGCCCTCGGGCGTTCCGTCCGCGCGCGGCTCGGCCTGAGTGGTGATCTTGCGCAGCGCCTCGTCGAGCCCGCGGGCCTCGTCGTAGGGCGAGGGGAGGTCCTTCATGATCTCGCGGCCGACCGACTTCGCGATCTCGCTCGGCGACTCAAGATCCGAGATCTCCACGTCGATCTGGTTGCGCAGCTCCCGCGCCGATTGCCTGAGCTCGGCCACGAGCTTCCCCAGCTTGCGCGCCATCCCCGGCAGTTGCTTGGGCCCCACCGCGACGAGCATCACGAAGAGGATGACGACGAGCTCCGTCCAGCCGATCCCGAACACGGCGCTCCCTACTCGGCCGGACCGGGCAGCTTGACGGCCTGCTTGAACGCGTTGACGGCGCCCCGGACCCGGGCGACGCTCTCCACCTGCGCCTCGGATACGCCGCCGATGCGGGCCGACATGTCGAGGATCTGCCGGATGGCCTCCTGCTGCTGCCTGTGCGCCACGTTGAGCTGGTTGACGCGCTTCGAGATGGACTCGATGGCCTGGCTCACCTGCCGGCCGCCCTTGGTCTGCTCCTGCGTGGAGCGCTCCACATGCTGGGTGATGGAGCGCATCTTCTCGGCGCCCTTGATGATGAGCTCCGAGCCGCGCGCCTGCTCGGCCGTCGCCGCGGCGATCTGCTGCACGGTCTCGGCGATGCGTCCGAACGCGTCCGTGACCTGCTTGGAGCCGCGCGACTGCTCGACCGTGGCCCGCGCGATCGCGCGCATCATGCTCGTGGACTTCTGCGAGCTCTTGAGGATCTGCTTCAAGGCCTTCTCCGCGTCGGCCGACACCTCGACGCCCTTGTCCACGTTCAAGTTGCCCTGCTCCACCGCGGCGATGGCGTTGCGCGTCTCGGCCTGGATCGACTTGATGAGCTCGGCGATCTCCTTGGTGGACACGCCCGAGCGCTCGGCCAGCTCCTTGATCTCGTCGGCCACCACCGCGAAGCCCCTGCCGTGCTCGCCCGCCTGCGCGGCGATGATGGCCGCGTTCAGCGCGAGCAGGTTGGTCTGCTCGGCCACGTCGTCGATGACGTTCAGGATCTGCCCGATGGCGCCGATCTTCCGGCCCAGGCTGGAGATGACCTCGACCGCCTCCTGGCTCGAAACCTTGATGCGCTTGATGGCCTCGATGGTCTTGGCGATGGCCTCTGCGCCGCTCTCCGCGTCCTTTGCCACGTCCTCGGAGATGACCGCGGTCTCGTTGGCGTTGGTCTGCACCTGGTCGATGGACACGTCCATCTCGTTCATGGCCGACGACGTGTCCTCGGCCGTGGTCGACAGGGCGTCGATGTTGTTCGCGACCTCCTTTATGGAGTAGGCCATCTCCTCGATGGAGCTGACCGTGTCGCGCACCGAGCTGCCCATGGCCACCATGTTCTCGGCCACCTCCTCGTTGGTGGTGGTCATCTCCAGGATGGAAGACGAGCTCTCCTCGGCCGCCGTGGCGAGCGTCTCCACGTGCGAGGCGATCTCGGTGAGCGCGCTCGAGACCTCGGTGATGAGCGCCGTGGCGCCCTCGACCGTCTTGCGCTGCTCGGTCGCGCCTTTGGACAGGGCGCCCATGGCCTCCTCGGCCGAGCCGAGCAGCTCCTTCAGGGACTCCCCGAGGGCGCGCGCGGTGTGCCGCTCCGACGAGAGGCGCTGCGAGAGCCTTGCGAGCTCGTCGCGCAGATCCTCGAGCTCCGAAGGAACCCCCGGCAGGGCGGGCGCATCCCCGGCGCCTGCATTGCGCACAAAGGCGGTGAGCGCCCCGAGACCGCGTCGGATGCGGCCGTGTGACACGATCAGATAGGCGACGGCGGCCAGCGCGCCCAACGAGAGATAGTTGCCGGGATAGCCGAGGTCGATTACCACGAACGCGCCCGCGACCAGCCCGGCGACCATGTCACCGATGCCCGGGAGCCCCTTGTCGCTTCTTCCTTCCATGGCCCTCCTCGCACACCCGACCATGCGCTTCGCGTCTTAAAAAGGCCCGTGATGAAAGACTGTATCGGTGCGGCCGGGGCTGGTCAAGCGAGGCCAAGGCCAGAAAAAAGTACGCAACGCGCGAGGGCTTTCGGCCGATAGAAGAGGCATGAACATCGATCCGAAAAAAGGCGCCATCGGGTTGCTCGTGCTTGCGGTGGCCGTCGCGACCGCGGCCGCGCGATTTTCCGACACGCGCTCGCAAGGCGACGCCGCGGCCGATCCCTCCGTCCTGTGCGCGGACCCCGCGCGCCTGCCCGGCCCTCGCAGGCTCCTGTGCGGCGTGGGGCTCGACGTGAACCGCGACCCGGCGGTGGATCTCGAGCTCCTGCCCGGCATCGGCCCGGTCAAGGCGCGCCGTATCGTGGAGTCGCGCGAGCGCGAGGGCCCGTTCCGGTCCGTCGAGGATCTCGACCGCGTGCCCGGCGTCGGCACGTCCACCGTCGAGCGCCTGCGGCCATGGCTCGTGTTCGAGGGGCCACCGCGCATTTGACCCACGCGCGGGCCGTCGCTATCGTGGCGCGAGCATGGCGCGACCGAGACTCAAGCCCGCGTGGCTCGCAGCGGCGATCCTGATCACGGCGTGGGCGGCGGGGCCGGCCCTGGCCGTTGAGCCGGCCGTGCATGCGACCGTGGACGCGGCCATCGACGAGGACGGCGCCGCGATCGAAGGGACGGTCCGCCTCGAGATCCGCAACGACACGCCCTCCCCGCTCGAATCAATCCCCCTGTGGCTCTACCCGAACCGGCTCGCCGAGCCGAACCCGGGCCTCGACGCGCGCACGGTCAAGTGGGTCTATCCGGGCGGCGCGAGCCCCGCGTCCATGACCGTGGCGAGCCCGTCGTGGCAGGGCGTGCCGCTCGCAAAGGCGGCAATCGGGCTTTCGGGGATGCCCGTGCCGGGCACGCCTCCCCGGGCAAAGGACGTGCTCGCGACCGTGAGGCTGCCGCACCCGCTCGCGCCGGGCGAGACGGGCGAGCTCGGGCTGAAGTTCCGCACAAAGATTCCGCAGCGGGCAGGCCGCTTCGGGAGGTGGAACGGCGTGGCCGTGCTCGGCGGCGGCTGGTTCCCCGCACCGCTCACCGACCTGACCGGCCGCGCGACCGGGCTTCCGCCGGACGTGATGCGGGTCGACGTGAGGCTGCGCCTGCCCGCTGGTCGCGGCGCCGTGATCCACGACCGGGTCTTCGAGCCGTCCGTTGCCGCGCGCACCCTGCGGGTCGACGGGATCGAGACCGAGTGCCTGACCGTGGTGATCATGGATCTCATGGACGTGGCCGAACGCGACGTCGGAGGCGTGCGGGCCGCGTACGTGAGCCGGCACATGACCCGGCGCGAACCGACCTGGAAGGACACGCGGCGCGCGGCGTCCGGGCTGCCCGAGGGTTTGCCGGATCTGGGGTCGCGGGACGCGCACGCTCGCGCTCTCGGGGTGGTGGCGAACACGGTGCGCCTCCTGCGCGCCGCGGCGCCGGGGATCGTCCTTCCGGATCGCGTGGTGATCGTGGAGGCGTCCACCCGCGATTCACTCGTGCAGGACGGCGGCGGCCCGGTCATCGTCTCGGATCGCCTCTGGCGGCTCATGCCCATCGACGTGGCCCTGTGGTTCCACGACCTCGCGCTCGCCCGCGTCGTGGGGAGCCGGCTCGTGCGCCCGACCGTGCGCGCGCTCGAGGGCCCTCGTATGCGGGACGTGGCCGCGGACGCGGTGGGCAGCCTGCTCGCGTCGCGCTACTCGGCGCAGGTGCACGGCAAGGCGAGGAGCGTGAGCGACATCCTCGGGTTCGCGGGTTTCCTGCCCGTCATCGACAACCTGCTCTACGCGCCCGAGGTGCCGTTCCGCGAGGTGTACTTCGGCGGAGTGGAGGAGCCCGACCCGTTGCGCGACGAGCCGTGGCGCTTCATGAACCGCCTGCCTCGGGGCAAGCGCATCCTCGGCAAGCTCGAGGATCTCCTGGGCGAGGACGCGGCGCGCGAGCTCTTCTTCTCCTACGTGCGAGGCGCGCAGAATCTCGAGGCCACCGTGACCTCGCGCCTCGGGGCGCAGGCGTCAGCCGCGTTCTTCGATGCCTGGCTCTCGGACTACCCGCGCGTCAACTACCGGATCGGACGTGCGGACGACGCGCCGAGCGGCGCGCGCTTCGTGCACCGCGTGGAGGTGGTGCGCGACGGAGACATGGTGCACGAGCCGGTGCGGGTGCGCATCGAGGACGAGGACGGCAGGAGCGCGGACGTGACCTGGAACGGCGCGGGGCGCAGCGGCGTCGTGGAGTGGGAGTCGGCGGCGCCCCTCGAACGCGCCGAGATCGATCCCGAGCACAGGCTCACCGAGTCCGCTTTTCTCACGGACGAGCACCCGCTCGCGGACAACGCCACGAGCCTGCCCATGCGCCCGCCGGTGCTCACACAGCTCGTCGTCTGGTACGACGTGGTGGAGAACGAGCCCACGCTCGAGGTGGGCTTTGCCGTGAGGCGACGCTACGATCTCACGAACACGTTCACCGTGGACGGCGGCGTGTCGCCGCGCGGGTACGACGGGTTCCTCGGCTACTACCGCTCGTTCGGCCCGAAGCGCACGCTGAACGCACGCGAGTGGTACGCCGGGCCGAGCGCGGGCGCGGTCCGCTATCTGCCACAGGACGGGACGATCGTCGGCCTGCCCGAGAGCGCGTACGAGGGCGCCACCATGGGCTCCATCGGCCTTTTCCTCGGCCGCGACGACCGGACGTACATGTGGGATCCCATGAGCGGGATGGCGTTCTCGCTGAGCGCGACATACTCGGCCGGGCGATCCGACGACGGGGGCATCCTGCACGTGGGCAGCTTCGCGGGCAGGATCTTCGGGCTCCTGTCGCCGGGCGTGCACCACACCTTCGCCCTGTACGGCGGCGCCGTGGGCCTCGTGGGCAACCCGGTCGCGGCCGATCTCGTCACCCTCTCCGACCGGCTCATGCTGCGCGCCTTCGACTCGGACGAGACCTATGGGCGGCTCGGCTTCTACGCGGTGGCCGAGTGGCGCCACACGCTCGTCTCGCCGGGCGAGATCCAGATCTCGAGCCTCGCGTGGCTCGACAGACTGCAGGGCGCGCTCTTCGCCGCGGGCGGCACGGTCAGCGACCCGGGCGGCTACGGCGGGCTGTTCACCGCGGACCGGATGCTCGCCGAGGTCGGGTACGGGCTGCGCTTCCACTGGCTCGTGGCCGGGGTGGTGCAGTACTTGATTGCCGTGGACTTCGCCGTGCCCCTGCACCCGCTCGATCGCGAGCGCGTCTCGATCCTCGACGACGGCTCGACCGAGACGACCCCGCGCACGCCCTTCAAGCTCACGCTCGGCATCACGCAGACGTACTGACCAAGCCGCTTGCCGCGTCCTTCCCTTCGCGGACGGGCGTGAAGCCCGTCCCTACGTCAACTCACTCCACGTCGAAGCACGCGATGGTCGTGGTCACCTTGAAGTTGGACTCGACCGTGTGGCGCTCGGCGTGGAAGAGCTCGATGTCGTAGACGTTCCCGGCCACGAGACCGAACGAGGACGCGATGTCGTCGAGCACCACCGTGCCCTCCACTGCCGGGTGGAGCCCGCCGAGGTCGAGCGCGAGGCGGCCGTCGATGAAGAGCCACAGATCGTCGTCCCCGCGGAACGTGAACGTCTCGCCGCCGTTGTACTTGAACCTCCCGTGCACCTCGGTCGTGAAGTGGTAGTTGTGGATGTTGCCTTCGTTGCCGAACCCGTCGGTGTCGGAGAGTGGGAAGAAGGCCGAGTTGTCGTACGTCCACGTACCGGCGTCCGCCTCGTCGAGCGGCAGATCGACCGCAAACTCGTAATTCGTCCCGCTGATGGTGTTGTACCACTGCGCGAAGGTGTCGGCGCTCGTGATCTGCTGGCCGTACAGGCCGCTGCCGAAGGAGTCGAGGAACTGGGGCTTGCGGTCCGCGCCCAAATATTCCTGCACGAGGCCCGTGGTCGCACCGCTGCCGCCGTACTTCTCGAAGTCCGCATGGGAGGACGAGAAGTCGCGGATCGTGGCCTTGAGGACCGGCAGGCACGACTCGGTGCCGCCCGTGTCCTCGGCCTCGTCGGTCAGTCCGTCGCAGTCCTCGTCCACGCCGCCGTCCTGGCGTTCGTCCGCGCCCGGGTGCACGTCCGGATTGTCATCGTCGCAGTCGAGGGATGCGCACCAGCCGTCGCTGTCCTCGTCCACGCACTCCCCGCCGTCGCCGTCGCCACCGTCCATGTCCGAGTCCCCGTCGCCGTCCGCGTCCGTATCCGTGTCCGTGTCCGTGTCCGCATCCGAGTCGGCATCCGCGTCGGCCGCGCCGTCCGGCCCCCCGTCCGTGCCCGACCCGTCGAGGCCGCCGTCGCCCACGCTTCCGCTCCAGGAAGAGTCGCCGCAACCGACGAGCAGAGCCGCCGCGGCCAGCACCCAAAGATGTCTCATCACGCCCTCCCTACTTCCCTACCAGTATAACCACGCTGCGACCATTGACGAGGTAATGCGTCTGCGGGTCGAGGCGCACCTCTCGGCCTTCGGGCAGCGCGTCCTCGCCATCCCCAAGGCTCGTGTCCACCGCGCGCCACCACACGAAGCCCTGCGAGGGGGGCGGCAGGTAGAACATCTTCAGGTTCCAGTGACAGTTCACGATGACGTAGAGATCGCGGGGGTCCGCGCCCGGCGCCGCGTCGCCCGAGACCTCGCAGCCCTGCATGCGGAAGGCCAGGCTGCGCACCTCGGGGTTCGGCCAGTCGGGCGCACCCAGGTTCTCGTCGAACCACGCGATGTCCGTGATGCCGTCCAGGTTGCGGTCGGCGCCCGAGAAGAACGCGCGCTTGCGCAGCACGGGGTGCCGCTTGCGCAGCGCGACGAGGTTTTGCGTCAGCTCGAAGAACCCGCGGTTGCGGTCGAGCAGCCGCCAGTCGATCCACGAGATCTCGTTGTCCTGGCAGTAGGCGTTGTTGTTGCCGCCCTGCGTGCGCAGGAACTCGTCGCCGGAGAGGATCATGGGCACGCCCTGCGACACGAGCAGCATGGCCATCATGTTCGCCGCTACCTTGCGCCGCTCGGCGAGGATCTTCGGATCGTCGGTCTCGCCCTCGACGCCCCAGTTCCACGACGCGTTGTCGTCGTTGCCGTCGCGGTTGTCCTCGCCGTTCGCCTCGTTGTGCTTGCGGCAGTACGCGGTGAGGTCGTGGAGCGTGAAGCCGTCGTGGCAGGTGACGAAGTTCACGCTGTTGTATGGCGTGCGCCCGTCGTCGCCGTAGAGGTCGGAGCTGCCCGTGAGCCGGTACGCCATCTCGGGCGCGAGACCGTGGTCCGACTTGGCGAACCTGCGCACGGCGTCGCGGTACTTGCCGTTCCACTCGGACCAGTCCACCGGGAAGTTGCCCACCTGGTAGGAGTCGCGCGCGATGTCCCACGGCTCGGCGATGGGCTTGACGCGCGAGATGATCGGGTCCTGGTGCACGGCCATGAAGAACGACGAGATCTGGTCGAAGCGACCGCGCGCGCGACCGAGCACCGAGGCGAGGTCGAAGCGGAAGCCGTCCACGTGCATGGTCTCCACCCAATAGCGCAGGCTGTCCATGACCAGCTTGACCACCGCCGGCGAGTCGAAGTCGAGGGTGTTGCCGCAGCCCGTGAAGTCCACGTAGGAGCGCGGGTCGTCGCGGCGCAGCTGGTAGTAGACCGCGTTGTCGAGGCCCCGGAAGCTCAGGGTGGGGCCCAGGTGATCGCCCTCGGCGGTGTGGTTGTAGACCACGTCCAGGATGACCTCGATGCCCGCGGCGTGCAGGGCGCGCACCAGCTCCTTGAATTCGCGCACCTCGGCTCCGGCCTCGCGGCCCGCGGCGTAGCGCGCGTCCGGGGCGAAGAACCCGATGGTGTTGTAGCCCCAGTAGTTGACGAGCCCGCGCGACGACAGGGCCTCGTGGGTGTGGTGCGCGTGCACGGGCAGGAGCTCCACGGCGTTGATCCCCAGGTCCTTGAGGTACGGCACCTTGTCGATGAGCCCCAGGTAGGTGCCCGGGAAGCGCGCGCCCGAGGACGGGTGCGCGGTCATGCCCTTCACGTGCGCCTCGTAGATGATCAGGTCCTCGAACGGGATGTCCGGGCGCACGTCGCCGCGCCAGTCGAAGGCGTCGTCGACCACCACGCACTTGGCCGCGAAGCCCGTGTTGTCGAGGTCGCTGAACGACAGGTCCTTGAACGCGCTGCCCGCGTCCCAGCCCAGGTGAAGGCGCGGGTCGCCGTGGAACGCGCCGGCGAGCGCGTGGGCATAGGGGTCCACGAGCAGCTTGTGGCGGTTGAACCTGTGGCCCGCGCGCGGGTCGTAGGGCCCGTCGACCTTGTAGCCGTAGAGCTGGCCGGGCCTCACGCCGTCCACGTGCGCGTGCCACACGTGCCTGGTGCGGTTCTCGAGCGGGATGCTCCGGGCCGGCACCGCGTCGCCGCGCGCGTCGAAAAGGAGAAGCGTCACCGCGGTCGCGTTCTTGGAGTAGAGCGCGAAGTTCACGCCCGTGGGCGTGATCGTTGCGCCCAGCGGGTGGTAGGCGCCGGCCGTGACCCTGGCTGTGGACTTGATCTGCATGCGCGGCTCCCCCGTTCGACGTTTCGACGCCTAGCCGGCGACCTCGACCCGATTCCTCCCGCTGCGCTTGGCCCGGTACAACGCCGCGTCGGCCCGAGCGACGAGCCCGTCCTCCTTCTCCTCGGGACTGAGCTCGGCGACGCCGATGGAGACCGAGACCGGCGGCAAGGCGCGCCCGTCATGGCTCTCGATGGCCGTCGCGCAGATCGCCAGCCGCAGACGCTCCGCGGCGATCCGGGCCCCGGCGAGCGGGGTCTCCGGGAGCACGATCACGAACTCCTCGCCCCCGTACCGCGCTCCCAGATCCGTGGGCCGGATCCTGGCGAGGATGACCTGGGATACGACCTCGAGCACCCGGTCGCCGGCGGGATGCCCGTAGGTGTCATTGAACCGCTTGAAGTGGTCCACATCCATCATGAGCACGGAGAGCGGCATCCCGGCCCGCTGGGAGCGCTCGACGAGGCGCGGCAGGTATTCGCCCAGCCGGCGGCGGTTGTGGAGGCCGGTCAGCCCGTCGATCGTGGCGTCGCGCTCGAACCTGCGCTTCAGGCGCACGTTCTCGCTGATGGCGTTGTTGTTGGCCCGCATGCGCTGGGCGAGCTCGATGAGCAGGTTGGTGGCGAACTCGTGGGACGCGCCGATGAGCCGCCACACGGTCTCCTCGTCCACCGCCAGAAGGCGCGACGGTTCGGCGGCGAGCACGTGGGCCGAGGCCGGGCTGTCGTCGAGGACCGAGATCTCGCCCACACACCGGCCGGCTTCCAGGAACGCCACCGGGTCGCCGCCCGGCTCGTCGAGGGATACGCTCAGCCGACCGGACAGCACGAGGTACATGGTCTGGTTCGACTGGCCCCTGGAGAGCAGCGTCTCGCCCTTCGCGAGGCTCAAGATCTTGCAATCCTCGAGCATCCCGAGGACCGATTCGAGCCCCACGCGACGCAGGATGTGCAGGTGCGAGAGCTCCTCCGCTTCGAGGCTCGCGGGATCCGCTTTTGTGTTGTCGGCCATGAAGGTTATTTCGACACAGTTGCGATCGCTTTTCAACCGATCCGGTTCAGTTCCACGAGATATAGACCCTGCCCCCGCCGCCTGCCCCGCCGCCGCCCGAGCCTCCGGCGCCCACGACGACCGCGATGCTCGAACCGATCGCCAGCGTTTCCGCAGAGTAGGCCTTCGAGGAATAGGCCCCGCCGCCACCCCCGCCGCCGGCATAGCCGACGTTCTGGGAGCAACCACAGATGAACCACGATCCATTGAAGCACAAGCCATTGCAGCACCAGAGGGCATTGCAGCAACCACCGCTGTAAGTGTTGCCGGCACCGCCGCCGCCTGGGGGATTGCCCCCGCCGCCCCAAGGCACGCCTCCGGTGCCGCCGTTGGGCGAGCCGCCGCCCGAGCCTCCTGAGGTCGAGGCGCACGCGCCGTTGCCGGCTGCGCCGTCTTCGCCCTTGGTGTTCGTATCGCCTCCTGAAGCCGTGCCGCCGGGACCGCCGGCATTGCTGGAATTTGCACCACCACCTCCTCCTGCCCCGCCACCCGCAATGACGGTCCCGTTGAAGCTGGACTGCCCCCCGGCCGCGCCCGCCGAGTCATACCCACCGCTGCCTCCGCCGCCCCAGACCTGCACCGTGAGCGTGTTGTACGCAGGCACCGTGAACGAGTACGTGCCTGGCGTCGCGTAGTCCTGCGAGCCGGGCGTGACGACGTCACTGTCCGAATCGGAATCGGAATCGGTATCGGTATCGCTGTCGGAATCCGTGTCCGTATCGGTGTCCGTGTCAGCATCCGTATCCGTGTCGGCGTCCGTGTCCGTGTCGGCGTCCGTGTCCGTGTCGGCGTCCGTGTCCGTATCGGTGTCCGTGTCGGCGTCCGTGTCCGTGTCGGCGTCCGTGTCCGTATCGGTGTCCGCGTCCGTATCGGTGTCCGTGTCCGTATCGGTGTCCGCGTCCGTATCGGTGTCCGCGTCCGTATCGGTGTCCGCGTCGCTGTCCGTGTCGGCGTCTGCATCTGCATCTGCATCGGAGCTCCCGTCCGCGCCCGCGTCCGAGCCGCATGCGGCCTCGTCCTCGCCGCCCGGGCAGTCGTTCTCCCCGTCGCAAAGGTACGATTCCGCGATGCATCCCCCGCTCTCGCACTTCCACTCGCCGGCTGCGCAGGCCTCGCCCGCGTCTGCGCTCGTGTTCATGCTGGCGCAGCCGAACACCGCGCTCATGAGGCCGATGAGAAACGCGACAAGCAGCGCCTTCAACATGGCTTCCTCCTGACTGCGCCGGTCGAGACCGGCCGGTTGTCAGGTCGATTCTACAACAATCCGGAGCCATCAGCTACAGCTCGACCGGACCGGCGCCATCTCATGTCTCGCCGTTTCGCTCCTCGAAGACCGGGAGAAAGACGCGGAACGTGGCCCCCTGCCCGACGCCGGGCTCGACCTCGATGTGGCCCCGGTGCTTGCGGACGATGGAGTCGCAGATGGTCAGGCCCAGCCCCATTCCCTTGTCGCTGCCCCTCTTCTTGGTCGAGAAGTACGGGTCGAAGAGCTTCTCCATCGCCTCCTCGGGAATCCCGGGGCCGTGGTCGCGGATCGAGAACGCCACGTAGTCGCCCGGATCGAGCGGGAGGCGCACCCCTTCCCCGACGGCGATGTTCCTCGCGGCGACGAGGATGTCCCCGCCGCCCGGCATGGCCTCCACCGCGTTGATGATCATGTTGCGGACCACGTTCCAGATCTGCATCTCGTCGCACTCGACATGGCGGAGATCCCGGGGGATGGAGAAGCCGACGCGGACGTCCGGCCCCTCCAGCGTGGCGCGCACGCATTCCCGCAGCAGCCTCCCGATCGCGACCGCCCGCACGAGGGGCGCGCCGCCCTCGGCGAACGTGACGAGCCGCGCGGTCAGCGACCTGGCCGCGAGCGTGGCCTCAACAGCCTCGGCGAGGCAGGGCCAGGCGTCGTGGTCCGGCAGCAGCGAGAGCCTCGCGACCTCTATGTTCCCGAGGATGGCCGCGAGGAGGTTGTTGAAGTCGTGGGCGATGCCGCCGGCCAGCACGCCCGTCGACTCGAGCTTGCCGCGCCGCAGGCGTTCCTCCTCCTGCCTCTTGCGTTCGCTGATGTCCACCACGATCGCCCGCAAGCCCACGGGCCGGCCGTCGCGGATCACGGGCGTGGAGTGCACGATAATCGGGAACGTGGTCCCGTCCTTGCGGGTCGCCGTGTACTCGTTGCCGGACGGTCCGCCGGAAAGGGACTTGTCGAAGTTCGCCTTGACCCGAGCGTGGTCTTCAGGCGCTATCAGATCGAACATCGAGACCCCGCGATCCAGATCCTCCTGCGAAAAGCCCATGACCTGCATGCCCTGCCGGTTCACGAAGACGATCCCTCCCAGCTCGGTGAGCTCGATGACCATCTGCGGCAGGTGCTCGGCCATCTCCCGGAACTTCTGCTCGCTCTCCCGGATCTTCCTCTCCTGCCGCACGCGCTCGGTCACGTCATGACCGAGCGACAGCAGGCCGATCCGCGCGCCGTCGGCGCCCTTCAATGTGGTATCCCACCACTCGATCTCCAACTCGCGGCCGTCCCGCGTGACGATCGGATTCACGTTGCCCATGGTTTTCACGCCGGACACGGCCGTCCGGAACAGCACGCGAATCCGGTCGCGATCGCGCTCGGGTAGGAACGTGGAGAACCAGTCCGAGCCCTGTACCTCGCCCAGGCGATAGCCGGTGATCTCCTCCGTGTAGCGGTTGAAGCGCACGATCCTGCCCGCGCCATCGAGGATCAGCACGATGGCCCGGAGATTTTCGACAAGAGTCTCGCTGATATCCAGTCCCAGGAATCCGTTCACAGGTTGCCCGTCCCCGCCCATCCTCAAATCCTTCCCTCCCCTTTTCAAGACCCGATCGCCCTCAATAAAGATCTGTTGGTAAACCACGGTATCGCCTTGCGATGCGAGACTCAAGTTCTTTTCAGGTATTCCGTTTTTTACAAACACATTCGGCCGCATGCCGACGGCGTGCCGGTCTAGGACAGCTTCCCTGAACGTGATAGCATCCCTCCCATGAACGGCGTCGCGACAAGGCACCTGACCGCAGGACTGGCGCTCGCCCTGGCGTTCGCCCTGGCGCCGCCGATACATGCGCAGAAGAAGCGCCACAAGCCGAAGCTCGGCGAGGCGGTCGTGCACGTCCTCGACGCGGCCGGCGGGCCCGTCACGGACGTGGAGGTCGTGCTTGAGATTTCGCGCGGCGACGGGGGCGTCGACAAGCGCCTCGCCCGGACCGGTGCGGACGGCGTGGCCGCGTTCAAGGACGTGAGGGCCGACTGCACCGAGGTCAAGGCCGTGGTGCGCGCGCCGTCCGGGGACGTCCCGGGCCAGCCCCGGCCGTGCGGCAGCGAGCGCATCGAGGCGTTCGTGGTGGTCGCGCCCGCGCAGAGCGCACCTCCGTCCGAGCCCGCACCTCAACCCGCGCCCCCACCCGCGCCGACGCCGTCTCCTCCTGCGCCGCCTGCGCCCGTTCCGCCCCCGGCTCCCGGGCCGGCGCCCCAACCCGCCCGTGCTCCCGCGCCCCAGGCCAAGCCTGAGCAGCCTCGCGGCCCGGCCGAGGTGCGCGTGCGCGCCGGCGTGGACCTGTGCAACGAGTGGTTCTACACACCGGGCGGCGAAGAGACCGGGTGCGGCGACATGGATCCCGGGTTCGCGCTGCAGGCGGACGTCGGGCTGCACATCGAGGAGTGGTTCCTGCCGGCGCTGCTCGTGGGGTACCGCTTTCAGGGCGCCACGAAAAAGGTCACGACGCAGGACGCGACGACCACGACGCAGGACGCGACGACCACGACGGAGGATCTCGGCAACCACCTGCTGATGGCCGGCTTCATGATGCGCTTCTCGTTTCCGGTTTCGCGCTTCCTCTTCTCGGTGGATGCCGTGCCGCTCGGCTACTTCCACCAGATCTCCAACGTCACGGTGGGCTCGGACGACACGCAGAAGACGTGGAACGAGTTCTTCGCGTCGCTCGGCGTCACGATCCAGTTCTCGGTCGCGCCCGGCTTCTGGCTCGGTGTTTTCGCCGAGGACTTCCAGCCGCTTCCATGGATGCGGTCGGACGTGTTCCAGGTGGGCGAGCTGTCGGTCGGCGCGATGGGAACCACGAGGTTCTGAGGAATGGGCATCCGCATCCTGCTCGTCGACGGCTGTACCGCGTACCGCAAGGTGGTGGCCGGGGCGCTCGTCGAGCTCGGATATTCGGTGGCCGAGGCGTCGGACGCGGCCTCGGGTCTCGCGGCCGTCCACGCCGAGCCGCCGCGCCTGGCGCTCGTGGACGATCGCCTGCCCGACGCGCGGGGCCTCGAGTTCATCGACCGCGTCCGGGCGCTCGGCGTACATACGCAGTTCTGCCTCGTGATCGGACCGGAAGAGGAAGCGGCCTCATGCAACGAGGACCACTTCGACCTGCGCATCCTGCGCGGTCCGGTCCATCCCTCGAAGCTGGTCCGCGAGATCCACTCGCTCGCCGGCGCCTCCGACACCGGGACGCCCGCGCTCGCCGCGCGTCCGGCGCCGTCGCACGTCTCCTATCTCTCGGAGCCGCCCCCGCCGCCGGCGCGCCCCGGACGCTCGTCGGACAGCCCGCTCGAGGACGTCCGGCGCTCCTACGCCGCGAAGCTGCCCGCCGAGATCGCAATCCTCGGAAAGGCCGTCGCGCGCGCGCGGGACCTTGGGGATCCGGCGTCCGTCACCGAAGCCCACCGCCTGGCGCACGCCATTCACGGCACGGCCGGAACGCTCGGCTTCGGCGAGATCTCGGAGGGCGCCAGGGAGATCGAGAACCTTCTCCACCCCGGGCGCTTCGGCGATGGCCTGGACCACGAAAAATGGGCGCGGATAGAGCGCGCCCTCGCCCGCATCGAGAGCGCGCCCAGGCAGCCGAGGACGAGGACATCGGTCGCTCCGCCGGCGCCCAACGTCGGGACCGTGCTCGTGGCGGATCGGGACCCGGCCGCGCTCGTGGCTTTCAAGGCCATGGGCCACAGGGGCTCGATCAAGGTGCTGACGGCCCGCTCCGAGGCCGAGGCCCTCGCGCGGGCGCACGACACCCGCCTCGACGGAGCCATCATCGACACGGACATCGGGGGGGCCGACGTTTTCGAGATCTGCCGGTCGCTCCGCTCGCTCCCCGGCCACTCCTCACTGCCGCTCGCCGTCATGTCGACCGACTCCTCGGTCTCGAACCGCGTGGCGGCCGCTTACGCCGGGGCCTCCGTGTTCCTGCAGAAGCCGATCAGTGACGCCGAGCTCGCCGAGACCGTGCGACACTTCATCGCCTCGACGACCACCGAGAAGACCCGCATCCTGTTGCTCGACGACGACGAGGACTTCTCGGCCTTCCTGGCCGGCATGCTCACGCAGGAGCGCATGGAGGTGACCACCGTCCCCGATCCCTCGCGCATCCTCGACGTCCTCGCCGAGACGAGGCCCGACATCCTCCTGCTCGACGTGGTCATGCCGTTCGTGAGCGGGCTCGACGTGTGCCGCATGCTGCGCTCCACCTCGGCCCACCGCGAGCTGCCGATCCTGTTCCTGACGGCCGAGACGAGCGTGGAGTCGCGCGTGGCCTGCTTCGAGGCGGGCGGCGACGACTACATCGAGAAGCCGGTCGTGCGCGAGGAGCTCCTGGCGCGCATCGAGGTGCGCATGGATCGGCAGCGGCTCTTCCGCCAGCGCGCCGACAGGGACGCGCTCACGGGCCTGTTCTCGAGACGGGCCTTCGTGGAATCGCTGAATGCCCGCCTGTCCGACGCGGGACGCCGCGAACGGCCGGTGGCCGTCTGCCTCATCGACATCGACCACTTCAAGAGCATCAACGACTCGTTCGGCCACCTGGCCGGCGATCGCGTGCTGGCCGCACTGGGCAGGCTGTTCTCCTCGCGCTTCCGTGCGAACGACGTGCGCGGGCGCTGGGGCGGCGAGGAGTTCGTCATGGCCCTCGACGGGGAGGAGCCCGATACGGCCCGCATGATCCTGAACCAGGTCCTCGCGGAGTTCCGCCGGATGGTGTTCGAGGGCGACCACGGCGAGAGCTTCACCGTGAGCTTCAGCGGCGGCGTGGCCTCGTTCCCGCGCGACGGCAAGTCGATCGACGGGCTCCTTCGCGTCGCGGACACCCACCTGTACGAGGCCAAGAACCTCGGCCGCTCCCGCATCGAGGGGTGAGAACGCGCTTCCTTGCGCCTTCCGGACGGTGTGTTACATTGTGTCACAGGGAGGGACCGAGGCATGAGGGAGACCATCACAATCAGCATTCCCGCCGCCATCAGGCGCAAGCTCGACGGTCTCGTGCGAAAGGAGCACATGAACCGCTCCGACATCGTGCGCGAGGCCCTGCGCCAGTACTTCGCCAGACGCGATTTCGAGCGGCTGCGCGGTGAGCTCGTGCCCGAGGCCGAGGCGCGCGGGCTCTTCACCGACGAGGACGTGTTCAAGCGCGTGTCATGAGGGTGCTCCTCGACACGAACGTGCTCGTGGCCGCGTTCCTCACGCGCGGCACGTGCCACGAGATCTTCGCGGTCTGCCTCGAAAGACACGTGCTGTGCACGTCGGAGCGCATCCTCGGCGAGCTCTCCCGGGCCCTTTCCGGCAAGATCGGCATCCCGGAGCCCAAGGCCGATGCCGCGGTGCGGCTCGTGCGGGGAAACGCCGAAATCGTGAAGCACGGACCGCTCGCGCAGGCCGTGTGCCGCGATCCGGACGACGATCACGTGCTCGCCGCGGCTCTGGCCGGCGCGGTCGACTGCATCGTGACGGGCGACGAGGATCTGCTCGTTCTCGGCTCCCACGGGGGCGTCCCGATCATCGCCCCCGCCGCCTTCTGGCCGCTCGATTCTCAGAATTGGAAGTAGATGAACTGGCTCACCTCGGAGCGGGCGAGCTCACGCACGGCGACGATCACGGCGACGAGGATCGCGGCCTGCAAAGGAGGAGGCATGCGCGCGAAGAGGGATCGCGCCCGTTCCATCCAGCCGGCCGGAATCCAGTGCGTGGCGAGCGCGACTGCGAGCACGGCCACGACCGTCCACGGCACGTTGGCCGCGCCGCCCGAAAGCGAGGCGATCGACGAGAACACCCCGAGCGCCACCTCGAAGCTCGGCGCGCGGAAGAAGACCCACGCCGCGGCCACGAAGTGGAACGTGAGCACCACGCACGCCGCGCGCCACAAAGGCCCGGCCGCGCGCGACTTGCCGCGCAGCCGCTGCCACACGCGGGTCAATACGAGCGCGCCGCCGTGCATGGCGCCCCACGCCACGAACGTGAGCGACGCGCCGTGCCACAGGCCGCCGAGCAGCATGGTGGTCGCGAGCGCCGCGTAGGTGCGCGCCGGCCCTTTGCGCGATCCGCCGAGCGGGATGTAGAGGTAGTCGCGCAGCCAGGTGGACAGCGAGATGTGCCAGCGCTTCCAGAACTCGCGCAGGCTCGCGGCGCGGTACGGCGCGTCGAAGTTGGCGGGCGTCTCGATCCCGAGGAGGAGCGCGGAGCCGATCGCGATGTCCGAGTAGGCCGAGAAGTCCGCGTAGATCTGGAACGTGTAGGCGTATACGCCGGCGAGCGCCTCGAGCGACGTGTACATCTCGGGGTTGGTGAAGACCTGGCCGACCATGTGCGCGCCCAGGTAATCGGCGATGGCGATCTTCTTGACGAGGCCCACGCCGATGAGGAAGAACGCCCGGCTCCCGTTCTCGGCCGTAAGCGCCGGGGAGCGCGCCAGCTGGGGCAGGAGCGAGCCCGCGCGCGCGATGGGCCCGGCCGCCATCTGCGGGAAGAACGCCACGTACACCAGGTACTCGAGGTAGCTCTCGCCGGGCTTCATGGCGCCGCGGTACACGTCGATGGTGTAGCTGAGCGATTTGAACGTGTAGAACGAGATGCCCACGGGCAGCGCCACCGAGAGCAGGAACGGATCCGCGGGCACGCCCAGGTGGCCGAGCAGGTCCGCGATCTCCCGCGAGAAGAAGTTGAAGTACTTGAAGATCGCCAGCACGCCGAGGTCCGCCGTGATCGACGTCGCGAGCAGGAGCCTGCGCCGCGTCGCGGATCGCGCGCTTGCGATGGCGCGCGCGATGGCGAAGTCGAGCGACGACGTGAGGAAGACGAGCGCCACGAACCTGAAGTTGAAGCTCGCGTAGAAGACGTAGCTCGCGGCGAGCAGGGCCAGGTTGCGCGCGAGCCTGCGGCCGGCGAGGAGCCAGAAGGCCGCGAACACGGCCACGAGCAGGCAGGCGTACTCGGGGGAGCTAAAGAGCATGTCCGAGGGCGGCCGGTGGGAGCCGCGTCCTGTTCATCCAGGTCCAGACGCGCTCGGCCCACCCCTCGCCCTGGCCGCGCGTCAGATGGAACTTTCCGTCCGGCCGCGGCGGCGTGGCGAGCGCGCGCGAGTCGAACCACTCGCAAGGGCCGCAGCTGTGCGCCTGCATGTCGATGAAACCGTACGGGTCGGCCAGGATCGGCGGAGGTCCCAGCCAGTAGCACGCGCGGCGCCCGATCTGGCCGGCGAGCGCGCGCACCCACGTGGCGTACTTGTCCGGGCGCTTGTGCCACATGGCGTTGGTCCCGAGCGTGACGATGACCACGTCCGGCCGCACCTGCGCGAGCAGCTCCTTGAGCCTGCCGGTGGTGACCCAGGTCTGTTCCCGCGAGCCCACCCACACGTCGGTGATGTAGCGCGCGCCGGTCTCGGCGAAGTGGCGCCGCAACCCGGCGGACAGGCCCGCAGCCACGTGCGAGTCGCCGATGTGCAGCACCGTGAGGCCGTGCCAGACCGGGGCGAGCGGGTAGACCTCGTCCACGTCAGGCAGAAGCGGCAAACGATCCGCGGCAACGGTCGTTGCGGCCGTGAGCTGGGTCACGATCACGAGCAGGAACAGGTGCATGATTCTTTTCGTTGATCTCATGGGAACAGGCGCGGGACCGGCCCGGCTTCCTGCTTGCTGTACAATGAACGCTTGGAACTTGTCAGCAGGTAGCCTTTTGTAGTATATATACTACACAGGAGCACATATGACGACCAGCACACACGAAAATTCAAGGATTTCAGTTCGTTGGGTGGGCCCCTTGTGGCTCACCGGCGTCCTGTCCGCGGCGGTCGTCTCCTGTCCCGTGACCCACACCGGCGCAGCGGAAGGCCGGGACATGGCCGTGCGCACACCCTCCCGCCCGGAGCCTCCGGCACGGGTCGTCGCACGCGTGGACATCGTGCCCGAGGACAGCGGCGTGGACGCGAGCCTTGCGGCGGACCTCGCGAGACGCGCCCGCCTCGTGGACCTCGATCCCGAGCCCCTGGCCCCGTTCTTCGACGCGCTGCTGGAGATGCGCTCGAGCGGCAAGGGCGTGGTGCGCGTGCTCCACTACGGCGACTCCCACACCGCGGCCGACATCCTCACCGCGGCCATGCGCCGCTCCCTGCAGCAGCGCTTCGGCGACGGCGGCCGCGGCTTCGTGCTCCTCGGCCGTCCGTGGCGTTCGTACTTGCCCAAGGACGTGGCCACCTCCGCGCACGGACACTGGCGGTCCGAGCGCATCCTCATCGCAGCCGATCCGGCCACCCTCGACGGGCGCTACGGGCTCGGCGGCGTGTCCACCAACGGGTACGAGCAGGGCGCCTCGGCCTCGGTGCGCACCATGCCGGCGCCCGGGCCGGGCAACAGGGTCTCGAGGTTCGAGGTGTTCTTTATGGAGCAGCCGAACGGCGGCTCGTTCCAGGCGCTCGTGGACGGCAAGCGCCGCGCGGTCGTGTCCACCGGCCGGCCGCGCATCGGCTCGGGGTTCTTCAGGATGGACGTGCCGGAAGGCGAGCACGAGATGGAGGTGCGCTTGCGCGGCGACGGACCGGTGCGGCTCTTCGGCGCGGTCCTTGAGAACGACGGCCCGGGCGTGGTGTACGACGCGGCCGGCGTGAACGGCGCGTTCTTCTACACGCCCCTGCGCTGGGACGCTGATCTCCTCGCCGAGCAGGTGAAGGAGCGCGACCCCAAGCTGCTCGTGACCCTTTACGGCGCCAACGAGGCCGACTCGCGCACCATCACGCGCGAGAGCTACGCCGACGACGTACGGCGCGTCATTGCCCGCCTGCGCGCCGGCGCACCCGCGGCCGCCTGCCTCATGCTCGGCCCCATGGACCGCAGCACGACGAGCCTGCGCGGGGGCACGCTCTCGGCCGAACGGCTCAACTGGATCATCGAGGTGCAGGCCGATGTGGCCGACGAGATCGGCTGCGCCTTCCTCAACACGCGCGCCCTCATGGGCGGGCCCGGCTCGATCACGCGCTGGGCCGCGCAGTCGCCGGCGTGGGCCCAGCCGGACGGCGTGCACCTCACCTCGCGCGGCTACACCGAGCTCGGCAACGCGCTCGGCAAGGAGATCCTGGACGCCTTCGACAGGTACGTGGCCGGGCTCGACGACCCCGAGCCGGAAAACGGCAACGAAGCGGAACCCCGCTAGAAGAAAAGGAGGGAAACATGCGACTCGACGAGCTTTTGACCCTGACGTTCTGGAACCACCTGGCCCGCGCCCACCTCACGGAGCTGGTCATGATCCTGACCGCCGCCGTGGTGGCGCTCATCGACCGCTACGTGCGCCGCGCAGTGGCCGAGAGGACGGCGTCCATGCACGCCGTGTTCCGGTTCTTCGTGTTCCTGCTCACGTGCACCGTGGGCTACGCGGCCCTCGCGCTCGGCGTGGCTTGGGGCCTGCGTCACGGGCTCGTGCTCTCCCACGGCGAGTACATCGCCCCGGCCGTGCTCGGCATCCTCGTCGTCGTCGCCATCGAGGCCCAGCGCCAGAAGGCCGCGTAGGCTCCCCCCCGCTTTCAGTTGCTACTTCCCGTCCTCGGGCTTGGACTTGGGCTCGGCCTTGGCCTGCTCCTTGGCGAGCCTGCCCTCCATGGTCTTGAGCCCCTGCTCGAGCACCTCGAAGTAGCCGGAGCGCGCCTTGTCGACCGTGCCCATCCACTCTTTGACGATGGACTCGAGCTGCTCCTTGGCCACCGGGGTCTTCGAGAGCGAGAGCTCGACGAGCTTCGACATCTGGTGCTGGAAGGTCTCCACCCCGCGCCTGTGCAGCTCGAGCGAGGCGCGCGCCGCCTTGAGCACCACGGCGGCCCACTGCGCGTTGTGCAGGAGCATCTTCTTCTCGTCGATCATCCCCATCAGCTCGGACATCCACTTGGTCGGATCCATTTCCATGCCGCCATCTCCTTCGGCGCGGGCCGCCGCCGTTCGGTTCGGTATGATCCCTGCCCCGATTAGAACTGGGCCATCACGTCGCCGTTGAACGACCAGACGAAATCGTCCTCCACGCGGAAGCGGGTGCCGGGCGCGTCGATCTGCGGGCGGTTGTCCCAGTTGTACACGCCGCACTCGCCGTTCGTGGCCATGTTCTCGGACGCGCACTGGTCGGTCTTGGTGATGAAGTGCTCGGTCACATGGGTGAGCCCGCCGGTCAGCCGGAACTTCACGTATCGCGCCGGCTGGACCGCCAGGAAGAGCTTGCCGTAGAACGTGGCGTAGTTCTCCACGTCCGTCATGCCGGTCCAGACGTAGTCCTTGGAAAACTTCTCGTTCCTCGAGATCTTGCCGTCGCCGTTGAAGTCGAGTCCCGTGATGCCGGTGTCCTTGCCGAAGCGCTCGTCGAGGTACTGCGACGTGCCGAGCGCGTCGAAGAGCGGCGTGTACTCGCGCCCCTCGGAGTGGTAGCTGCCGCCGAGAGCGATACCCATGACGATCCTGCGTTCCGCCTCGTTGCGGTCGGTCTGCATCATCTCCCACGGGATGAACTCGATGCCGAAGTCGAGGCTTCCGACCATGGGCGGGTTCTTGTTGATGGCTCCCGAGTTGGCACCGCCGGACTGGAACGTGGTGCCGTCCTTGGGCCAGCCGAGGAGCGCCTCGATGCCGAAGAACGGATCGGCCACACCGTAGCGCCGCGACAGGCGCGTGCCGACGGACACCTCGTTGAGGCCGCGGCTGATGCCCGGGCTCTTGTCGAGGCCCAGGTCCTTGCACGTACTCGACGTGGCGCCGGTCGGCGGCAGCGGGATGCGCTGATCGCCCCGGCAGGACGCCTCAAGGGCGTCGCCCACCGAGAAGCGGCCCTCCAGATAGAGCCCCCAGTTGGGCTTGGTGTCGTCGCGGGACTGATCGAGGATTCCCCAGTTGGCGCCCACTGCGAAGTAGTCCACGCCGCTGCGATCCGGGGACGTGAACGGCAGGGCGAACAGCTCGTTCGAGCCGCTCCAGTCCCTGGCGTCGAAGTACTTCGCCTCCTTGAGGCTCCTCGAATCCTGCAGGATGAGCGGCAGCCGGAGATGGATCGAGATGTCCTTGTAGAGGCCGATTTCCAGCTTGAAATTGAGGAGGTGGGCCGATCGCGAGTACTCGAACATGTCGAGATACGCGAAATAGTCGGTCTTGCGCGGGACGTACCGCGTGCTGAAGGTCTCTCGCCGGATGAGCGCCGATTCGTTCTGGTACTCGTAACCGACCGTGAGGTTCAAATCGAAAGGATCGTTGATATCATTGTCGAAAGCGTCAATGACGTCTGTGTACTCGTTGGCGAGGGCCACGCGTGAGGGAGCGCCGAAGATCGCGACGACGAGCAACACCCAAATGATCCTTCTCATCGACTTCTCCCCATCAGCGGACAGCCGCCGATGCGCTGATCCCGGGCCCACAGCTTGACCGATGAAGAATAGCAACGGGCTTTTTGGAGTGTCAAGCAGTGTTCTGGAGCGCGCGCTCAGCGCTCGAGCTTGAGCAGGGCGAGGAAGGCCTCCTGCGGGATCTCCACGTTGCCCACGGCCTTCATGCGGCGCTTGCCGGCCTTCTGCTTCTCGAGGAGCTTGCGCTTGCGCGTGATGTCGCCGCCGTAGCACTTGGCGGTCACGTTCTTGCGCAGCGCCTTGACGTTGGTGCGCGCGATGACCTTGGTCCCGATGGCCGCCTGCACCGCCACCTCGAACTGCTGGCGCGGCACGAGCTCCTTGATCTTGCGCGTCAGGTCCCGGCCGATGAGGAAGGTGTTGTCGCGGTGCACGACCGCGGACAGGGCGTCGACCAGCTCGCCGTTGACGAGGATGTCGAGCCGCACGAGATCCGCGCCGCGGTGCCCGATGAGCTCGTAGTCCATGGAGGCGTATCCGCGCGAGGCGCTCTTGAGCTTGTCGTAGAAGTCGTACAGCACCTCGGCCATGGGCAGGTCGTAGACCAGGATCATGCGCTCCGTGCCGGCGTAGGCCAGGCTCACCTGCACCCCGCGACGCGACTCGCACAGCTTGATGATGGCGCCCACGTACTCCGCCGGCACGTGGACGGTGGTCTTGATGAAGGGCTCCTCGATGCTCGTCATGCGGGAGGGCTCGGGCATCTTGGCCGGGTTGTCGATCTCCATCACCGTGCCGTCCGGCAGGTTGACCTTGTAGACCACCGTGGGCGCGGTGGTGACGAGGTCGAGGTCGTACTCGCGCTCGAGGCGCTCCTGGATCACGTCCATGTGCAGGAGCCCGAGGAAGCCGCAGCGGAAGCCGAAGCCGAGCGCCTGCGAGGTCTCGGGCTCGAACACGAACGAGGAGTCGTTGAGCGAGAGCTTCTCGAGCGCGTCGCGCAGGTCGTCGTAGCCGCCCGGATCCGTGGGGAACACGCCGCAGAAGACCATGGGCTTGGCCATGCGGAAGCCCGGCAGGGCCTGCGGGGCCTGGGCCTTGGCGCCGGTGACGGTGTCGCCGATGCGCGTCTCGTGCACCGACTTGATGGAGCAGATGACGTAGCCCACGTCGCCGAAGGTGAGGCGGTCGAGCTTCTTGGCCTCGGGCGTGAACGTGCCCACCTCGACCACCTCGTACTCGCACTTGGTGGCCATGAACCGCACCTTCATGCCGGACGCGATCTCGCCCGAGAAGACCCGCACCAGCACGACGGCGCCGCGGTAGGAGTCGTACCAGGAGTCGACGATGAGGGCGCGCAGCAGGCCGTCGTCGAACAGGAGCCTGGGCGGCGGCACGCGGCGCACCACGGCCTCGAGCAGGTCGGGCACGCCCTCGCCGGTCCTGGCCGAGACCGCCAGCGACTCGGTCACGTCGAGGCCAACGACGTCCTCGATCTGCCGCAGGGTGCCGGCCACGTCCGCGCCCGGCGCGTCGATCTTGTTGACCACCGGAACGATCTCCAGGTTGGCCTCGATGGAGAGGTAGGCGTTGGCGAGGGTCTGCGCCTGCACGCCCTGTGTCGCGTCCACGAGCAGGATGGCCCCTTCGCAGGCCTGCAAGGAGCGCTCGACCTCGTAGTGGAAGTCCACGTGGCCGGGCGTGTCGATCAGGTTCAATTGGTACGTGACGCCGTCGCGAGCCGTGTACGCGAGCCGTGCGGTCTGCGCCTTGATGGTGATGCCGCGCTCGCGCTCGAGGTCCATGCGGTCGAGGTGCTGCGCCTTCAGGTCGCGGCTGTCGACCGCGCCCGTGATCTCGAGGAAACGATCGGCCAGCGTCGACTTGCCGTGGTCGATGTGGGCGATGATCGAGAAGTTCCGTATGCGTTCGGGGTCCACCGTGCCGCCTCCGCTCCGGGCCGCCGTCCGGGCCGCGGTATTGTAGCCATCGGCTCACGGAGCGCAACCTTGCCGACCGCCTTGCAAGGGCGGAACCCCTGTCGACGACGGGCGAATCGTTGCGCGACGAGGCAAAACATGAAGCGGTAATCCGCCCGCGCGCTCCTACGCGGCCGTGCGCCGCGCGGCGAGGTAGATGCCCGCCACAAGCAGGTACCCGGCGGCTCCCATGAGGATGATCGTGGAGAAGCCGATGTTCGTGATGGCCGTCATGGCCCACGCCGAGCCGAGCACGGACGAGAGCGTGGCGAGCGCGTAGGTGGCGGGCACCGTGCCGCGCAGGCCGTTGCCCACGAGCGTGCTCACCCCGAGCGGGTAGTACATGCCGAGGCACGTGCCGGCCGGCATCACGCACACGGCCACGCCCAGGATCTTGAGCGCCATGGGCAGCGACAGGAGGAAGATGTTGCAGAGCTCCACCGCGCCCACGCCCCACAGGATCGCCGCGGCGGAGAGGAGCAGCAGGGTCCTCGGCCCCCGCATGACCGAATAGCGATCCTGCAGCCACGCGCCGATGCCGTTGGCCATGAGGAAGAACGCCAGGATGACCGCCACCGCGTAGAGCGGGCTCCCGAGGAACAGCTCGGTCTTGGCCATGAGGCCGATCTCCACGCACATGTACGAGATGCCCGAGGCGAAGAAGTAGGCCAGCCAGGGCAACGGCAGCCGCCGCGCCCTGCCGCCCAGGAAGCGCACCACCGCGATCACGACGAGCGACAGGACCGCGAAGACGAAGATGGTGAAGACCTTGATCCAGCTCGAGGCGTACTTCTTGTCGATGAGGTTGGCCTTGCCGGGCCACAGGCGAAAGCTCCTCCACTCCACCTTCTGCGTGAAGGGCTTGTCGTCGGTGACGAGGTGCGCCATGGCCTGCCCGAGAGGCTCGCGCACCACCCGCACGACGCGCTCGTCGCCAGGCCCGTACGGCGAGTAGAGCTGCCGGATCCGGCGATCCCATCTCGCGGCGCGGGCCTGCACCTTTGCCGCCTCTTCGCGCGTGATGCCCTGCGGCTTCACGACCATGTTGTCGAACTCGGGGATGTCGGGCCGCCCGAAGACGTACAGCGCCCGCTCGAAGGTCGAAAGGCCCCGCTCGGCGAAGAGCTTCTTGAAGCTCGTGATCTTGTGGTCGAGCGGCTGCGTGCAGAAGGCCACCATGCCGCCCGGGGAGAGATGGTCGAGGTAGGCGCGCATGGCCTCGTAGGTGTCCAGGTACTTGCGCGTATGGCCCGTGCGGTTGGCGTGGACCGAGCCGTTGGTCGCCACGAAGATAAGGTCGTACACGCCGCGGTCGTTGTTGAGGAAGTCGCGCCCCTCCTTGACCCGCATGTGCACGTTCTTCCTGTGGAAGAAGGCGCGCAGGTTCATGTCGAACATGAGGGGGTTCCCGGCGAGCGCCACCACGCCGGGGTTGATCTCCACGCCGGTGATGTCGGACCGGCCCCGGGAGAAGGCGTCGAACTGGATCATGTCGTGGCCCACGCCGGCGAACACGACCAGGATCTTCCTCGGCGTAAGGCCCATCACGTACGGCACGGACTGGGGGAGGCTCTCCGAGAGCGCCTGCTCGGGCGTCTTCAACGGATCGTAGCGGCTGACCTTGACATTGCTCACGCCGTCGTCCTGCACGATGGTGAAGGATCCCTTCTCGGCGAGCGGGTTGCGGACCCCGCCGCGCAGGAGGGCGACGCGCGCCAGGTCGTTCCAGCGCACGTTCACCTCCTCCACGCCGTCGCGGGCGTGGGACGAGAACAGGGTGCGCGAGAGCACCCTGGCGTTCGGGTGCTCCCTGAAGAGCGAGCCCTCGAAGGCGAGCGCCTGGATCACCGCGAAGACGGCGGCCGCAACGGCCACGACGGGCACCTTGCGCGGCATGGTCGTGTTGACGAGGAGCAGAAGCGCGCCGAAGAGCAGGAACACGATCACCGGCGGCAGGTCGGTGTAGGTGAAGAGCATGGGCGTGACGAAGCACCCGGCCGCGGCGCCCACGAGATCAAAGAAATAGAGCCGTCCGATGCGGTCCGCGCCGATGGAGAAGTACGACGTGAGGAGCGTTCCGAACACGAAGTACGGCGGCAGGAACAGGACCGCGAACACGAGGAGCCGCATGGAGTTGCGGTAGGGGTTCTGCAGGGCCGTGTGGATCTCCATGAAGTACGTGTTGGCGACGGAGAAGAACAGGACGAACACCACGACAAGCAGCGGGAAGACGAGCGCCGAGAAGACCGTGATGAGCTTTCGCTGATCGCCCTTGTAGACGTAGTGGCAGAAGAGCGAGCCCAGCGCGAGGCCGAACAGGGCGAGCGGGATTGCGAGGAAGTTCGAGATGTTGCCGAGGAAGAAGGACAGCATCCGCACCTGGATGAGCTCCACCATCAGGCACAGCATCCCGATGAGGAAGATGCCGATCAGCATCTCGCGCCCCATGGTTGCGTCCTGCTTGTTCGTTTCCATCGCTTGCCTCCGTCGGGACGTCATATCTTCAAAGGGCGGATCGTGGCAACCGAGAGGTCGGACGACCCGCGGCCGGTTGTGATAGGATATAGGATTATGAACTGCGCGCGCGCCACCGCCGCCATCGCGATCGCCCTCGCGCTCGGCTGCTCGTGCCGGGGCAAGGAGCGACCCGCACCGCCGAACCTGCCCATCCACACGCTCGCGTTCGGGGGCGACGTGATCCTGGGGCGGCGGCTCAACGCGGCCCTGTTCGACCACGCGGGCCGCGGGCGCATCTTCGGCGGCGTGGCCAGGGTGCTCAAGGGGGCCGACGT